>JBJMQW010000410.1:0-9890 GCA_045802495.1 Allostellaceae bacterium
CGGCCTCTGCGACTGCGGCATCGTCGGTTAGATCGCGCCCGGCCGCAGCGCGATGGGCAGCAAGGATCGCATTGAAGTGGAAGCCTTGCGGCGTCTGCGCCCGCCACAGCGGAGAACGGTCGACGGTCTCTCGGATCATGCCGGCTTCGCCGCGTTTAATCGTGTCGCGCAGCGGCAGGCAGGGGATTGCCGCCACCGCTCGGTCGAGGCCGTCAAGAACCCGATCGATCAGCCCCTGGTCGGGGAACGGTCGGGCCCCGTCATGGATCAATACGCGTTCGGGACGGTATGCGGCCAAGGCCTCGAGCCCAAGGCGAACCGAATCCTGTCGCGTCTGACCGCCCGCAACCGGCGGCAATACGCCGAGCCCCGCCACCGCGCCGTCAAATAAATCTCGGTCGTCGGACCTAATCGTCACCAGCGCCCCGGACAGCCGCGGATGGTCAGCAAACGCAGCGACGGCATGGCGCAATATGCTGGCGCCGCCCAAGGGGAGGTATTGTTTGGGCAGAGAACCCCCAAACCGGCTCCCCTGGCCGGCAGCAACCACGAGGGCGTAAACGCTAGCCATCCCAAATTTTAGCGCATGCTTATGGCGATTTGCGACCGCCGGAAGCTGTTAGCCCGCTGATCATTGCACCGCAACAAGAAACGCGTTAGTATCTGCCTAATCAATAGGCAGATGAGCTAGATGCGTAATCTATGAGCATTTCTATTGGCCCTCTCGTCCTGCATGACCCGGTGATCCTCGCGCCGATGTCAGGGGTGACGGATCTGCCCTTCCGGCGCTTGGTCAAGAAGCTCGGCGCGGGTCTAGTCGTCTCCGAGATGATCGCCAGCGAGGCGATGATCCGCGAGACCCGGCAATCTCTTTCGATGTCCAAGAGCTGTGCCGATGAACAGCCGATGGCGGTGCAGCTCGCCGGCTGCGAGCCGCGGGTAATGGCCGAGGCGGCCAAGCTCAATGCCGATCGCGGAGCCCGGATCATCGATATAAATTTCGGCTGTCCGGTCAAGAAGGTTGTGAATGGCCAAGGTGGCTCGGCGCTGATGCGCGACGAGTTGCATGCCGCACGTATTCTCGAAGCGACTGTCGAAGCGGTCGATTTGCCGGTCACCCTGAAGATGCGCACCGGTTGGGATGATCGCAGCCGCAACGCAGCCCGCCTCGCGCGGATTGCCGAAGCGTGCGGCATTCGCATGATCAGCGTGCACGGTCGCACACGCTGCCAACTCTATAGCGGAACAGCCGACTGGAAATTCATTCGCAAGGTTAAAGAGGCGGTCGCGATCCCGGTCGTCGCGAACGGCGATATCGTCACGCTTGAGAATGCCGACCGGGCGCTGCAGGAATCGGGAGCGGACGGCCTGATGATCGGGCGCGGGTGCTACGGGCGCCCGTGGTTCGTGGCTCAGGCGATCGAATGGCTCAAAAACCGGCGCCGGGTCCCCGACCCGCCGCTCGAGACCCAGCTCGAAATCGTCCTGGGCCATTACGAGGACATGCTCGAGCATTACGGGAGTGCGGTGGGAGCGCGCATCGCCCGCAAGCACATCGGCTGGTATTCGAAGGGCCTTCCTGGCTCCGCCGAGTTTCGCGCTGCGGCCAACGAAACGATCGACGTCGCCCGAGTTCGTGAGTTGATGCGAGCCTTTTACGAGCGGCTGCTAACGCCCCAGGCGGCTTGATCGTGGGACCCCTCCGGCGCCGTGGATCGGGATCGGGCAAACCGCGGCGTCCGGCCGTTGGCGCCGAACCCGACCCGGGGGTGATCCTGGCCGCCCTCGCCGATCCCGTCATCGTCATCGATCGAAGCGGACGGATTCGTTTCGTCAATCCGGCGGCCGAACAATTCATCGGCGCCAGCGCCGCCGCACTCTGCGACGGCGAGCTCGCCGACTGCTTGTCGCTTCACAGCCCGTTGCTGTCGTTGGTGGACTCGGTCTGGAAGGTCGGCAACACGATTTCCGAGTACGACATGATGCTCGAAGGGCCGCGCTTCGGCAGCCGTTCGGTAACGATCCAGGCGGCGCTGGCGGGTGAGGCTGCAGACCTGTTGGTGCTTACTCTGCACGAGCGCTCGATGGCGGACATGATGGATCGCCACCTGACCCACCGCAGCGCGGCGCGCTCCATCACGGCGATGGCGGCCATGCTGGCGCACGAGGTCAAGAATCCGCTCTCCGGAATTCGCGGCGCGGCGCAATTGCTCGAGCAGGACGCCGATCCGGCCAGCCGCGAGCTGACCCAGCTGATTTGCGACGAGACCGACCGCATCGTGGCGCTCGTTGATCGCATGGAGGCGTTTTCCGACCATCGTCCGATCGAGCGCGGCACAGTCAATATTCACGAGGTGCTCGAGCGGGTGCGCAGGGCTGCGCAATCAGGTTTCGCGCGTCATGTCCGGATCGTCGAGGAATATGACCCCTCGTTGCCGCCGGTGCACGGCAATCACGATCTACTGGTCCAGGTATTTCTCAACCTCGTCAAGAATGCCGCCGAAGCTTTGCCCAACGCCGACGGCGAGATCATTCTGACAACCGCTTATCGGCACGGGCTGCGCGTCACTCGCCCCGGCGGGGAAGGTCGCCAACACCTGCCGCTGATGGTCGCCGTGACGGATAACGGCGCCGGTATTCCCGAAGACCTGCGCCCCTACCTCTTCGAACCGTTTGTCACGACAAAACGAAACGGCACTGGCCTCGGTCTTGCACTGGTCGCCAAGGTGATCGGCGACCACGGCGGCGTCATCGAGTTCGACAGCCAACCCCGGCGAACCGTGTTCCGGGTGTTCCTGCCGGTGGTCGCGCAAGATGGTGGCTGATGATGGCCTCGACGATCCTGGTGGCCGATGATGATCGCGCGATCCGGATGGTGCTCAACCAAGCGCTGATACGGCTCGGACATGATGTGCGGATGACCGGCAACGCTGCGACTTTGTGGCGATGGGTTGCCGACGGCGAGGGCGACCTCGTCATTACCGATGTCATAATGCCGGACGAGAACGGGCTCGACCTTATTCCCCGTATAAAGAAAATCCGCCCGGAGTTGCGGATCATCGTCATGAGCGCGCAAAACACGTTGCTGACTGCGGTGAAGGCGACGGAGCGGGGCGCCTTTGAATATTTGCCTAAGCCGTTCGACCTTCGCGAGCTGGTCAGCGTCGTGGAACGCGCATTGACGGCGCCGCGCGAAGTGTCGGCCTCCCCGCCGGAAGACGACGCCGATGACCAACTGCCGCTGATCGGCCGCTCGCCCGCAATGCAGGAGATTTACCGCGTCCTCGCGCGCCTGATGGGGACCGATCTTACTGTAACGATCATGGGCGAGAGCGGTACCGGCAAGGAGCTCGTCGCCCGCGCGCTGCACAATTACGGCAAGCGCCGCAACGGCCCGTTTGTCGCGATCAACATGGCGGCAATTCCGCGCGAGCTGATCGAAAGCGAGCTTTTCGGGCACGAGAAGGGTGCTTTTACCGGGGCAACGACGCGTGGCGTCGGGCGTTTTGAACAGGCCCAAGGCGGGACGTTGTTTCTCGACGAGATTGGCGACATGCCGATCGAGGCGCAGACCCGATTGCTGCGCGTCTTGCAGGAGGGGGAGTTTACCGCGGTCGGCGGACGCGTTCCGATCCGCGCCGATGTTCGGATTGTCGCAGCGACGCATCACGACCTGCGGCAGCTGATTCGGCAAGGGCTATTCCGCGAAGACCTGTTCTATCGGCTGAACGTCGCGCCGATCCGCCTTCCGCCGCTGCGTGAGCGGAGCGCCGACATCCCCGCTCTGGTCAGGCATTTCGCGGTTTTGGCGGTGCGCGAAGGCCTGCCGATGAAGCAGCTCGACGACGCAGCGATGGAGCGGCTGCGCACCTATCGCTGGCCCGGGAACGTCCGAGAGCTGGAGAACCTTGTACGGCGGCTGGCCGCGCTTTATTCACAGGAAGTCATCGGCGTCGGGGTCGTCGAAGCCGAACTCGGTGACGCTCCGCCCTCAAGCGATCCGGCGGAGACCTCGGTCGGCGAGGGTCTCGCGGCCGCCGTCGAACGCCATATCAAGGGGTATTTCGCCGCCCACAAAGGAGGCTTGCCGGCGGCCGGCCTGTACGACCGGGTATTGCGCGAAATCGAACGGCCGCTGATCGTGCTGACCCTCGGCGCCACCCGCGGCAATCAAATCAGAGCTGCTCATCTGCTGGGCCTCAATCGCAACACCTTGCGCAAGAAAATCCGCGAATTGGACATTCCCGTAGTCCGCGGCATAAAATAACCGCCGACGGGGCCCGACTTTACCAGCCCCACCTCCGTCTTCCCCGTGGAACGGGGAGGAAGCGATTCTCATGAGCAGGTGGGCGGGGCCGCGGCGCCAGCAAGGGAATGGCCGGAGAAGGTTGACTCGTTTGCACCGACGCGGTGTGTGGCAGATCCCCGAAAGGGGTCACGAATGAATTTGATGCGGCGGATGCGTCTTTGGGCCGGTCGTATCGCGCTCGGACGCAAGATCGCGATCGCGCTGGCTATTCCGGCGCTCGGTTCGGGGGTGGCGACTTACCTCGCGCTGACCGGGGTGCCTCCCTTTGGCCCCCACCCCAGCGCCGTCCTCTCGCTGCTGAATCTCGACTTGGTACTGCTGCTGGCACTAGGAGCGGTCATCGCCAAGCGGCTGATCGAGGTCTGGGCCGAGCGGCGGCGCGGTCTCGCGGGCTCTCGGCTGCAGATCCGGCTGGTCATGCTGTTCAGCCTGATAGCGATAATGCCGACGATCATCGTCGCGGTGTTTTCCTATCTCTTCTTCACCTTTGGCATCGAATCGTGGTTCAGCGACAAGGTGCGCACGGCGATTTCGGAGTCGCTAGCCGTCGCCGAAGCCTATCTGCACGAGCATCAGCAGGCGATTCGCGCCGACGTTCTTGCAATGGCAAACGACCTCAACCGGGATGCGGTCAAGCTGGCGCTGAACCCGCCGCATCTGGAGCAGGTGGTCTCCGCCCAGGCTGCCTTGCGCGGGCTTACCGAGGCGGTGGTTTTCGATCGCGCCGGAAACATCCTGGCGCGCTCCAGCCTTTCATTTACGCTGGGCTTTGAACCGGTCCCCGACGACGCCATCCGCCTCGCCGATACGGGCGACGTGGCGATAATGACCAATGACAGCGACGACCGGGTAAGGGCTCTTGTTCGCCTCAACCAGTTCGGCGACGTCTACCTCTATGTCGGCCGGTTCATCGAACCGCGGGTCTTGAGCCATATGGAGGAGACCCAGCGGGCCGCCGCGCAATATGAACGGATGGAGGGCCAGCGCTCGGGATTTCAGATCACCTTTGCGCTGATTTTCGTGGTGGTCGCGCTGCTGTTCCTGGTCGCCGCGGTGGCCATTGGCATCCACTTTGCGACCCACCTGGCGGTTCCGATCAGCCGTTTGATCACCGCGGCCGAGCAGGTGCGAGGCGGAGATCTGGCGGCGCGCGTGCCTGAGGGGGAAAAGGACGACGAGCTCGCGTCGCTCAGTCGCGCATTCAACCGGATGACCTACCAGATCGAAAGCCAGCAGCGAGAGCTCCGTGAGGCCAATCGCCAACTCGACGAACGGCGCCGCTTTACCGAAACCGTGTTGACCGGGGTCTCGGCGGGGGTAATCGGGCTTGACCGGTTCGGGCGGATCCACCTGCCGAACCGCTCTGCGTCATCGCTTCTCGGGCTCGACCTCGAGCAGCTGATCGGCCAGGACCTGGCCGAGGTGGCGCCGGAAATGGCCGGCTTGCTTGGCGATGCCGAACGGCGTCCGGATCGTTTGGCCCAATCGCAGGTCCAGCTCGTCAATGGCACCAACACCCGCACGCTGCTCGTGCGTATCGCGGCCGAACACAATGCCGGCGACATCAGCGGATTTGTCGTGACTTTTGACGACATCACCGAATTGTTGTCGGCGCAGCGCAAGGCGGCTTGGGCGGACATCGCCCGCCGCATCGCCCATGAGATCAAGAACCCCTTGACGCCAATTCAGCTGGCTGCGGAGCGGTTGCGGCGGCGATACTTGAAAGAAATCAAGCAAGACGCGGAAACTTTCACGATCTGCACCGATACGATCATCCGGCACGTCGGTGATATCGGCCGCATGATTGATGAATTCTCATCCTTTGCTCGGATGCCGGCGCCGGTACTGAAGCCGGAGAATCTGGTCGAAATCGTGCATCAGGCGGTGTTCCTGCAACGGACCGCGCATCCCGAGATCGCGTTCGAGACGGTTCTTGCATCACACTCCGTTGCCGTTCGGTGCGATGCGCGGCTTATTGGTCAGGCGCTGATGAACATCGTCAAGAATGCGATCGAATCGATTGAGGCGAGGGTGGCCGAAGGCGCTGCCACACCGCCGGGTCGCATCCGCGTTTCGGTTATCCAGCAGCAGGATCGGGCGGTTGTGGTTGTCGAAGACAACGGTATCGGACTGCCGCAGCAGGGCCGTGAGAGGCTGACCGAGCCTTACGTTACGACCCGAACAAAGGGGACCGGCTTGGGGCTCGCCATCGTCAAGAAGATCATGGAAGATCATCAAGGCGAGCTGATGCTGGACGATGGCGAGTCCGGGGGCGCGCGGGTCAGCTTGGCTCTCGCTGCCTCCGAACCGCGCGCCGCACAGCGTCCGGATGCTGCCGATGAGTCAATGGAGTTGAGTCCGGTCGGCCATGGCGCATGACATCCTGATCGTAGACGACGAAGCCGACATCCGCATGCTGATAGCGGGCGTGCTCAAGGACGAGGGCTATGCCACCCGCGAGGCCGCAGACACTCCCCAGACGCTGGCCGCGATCCAAGCGCGGCAGCCTACGCTCGTCATCCTCGACATCTGGCTGCAAGGCGGCGGGCTCGAGGGGATCGAAATCCTTAAGCAGTTGCGCGCCGAAATGCCTTCGGTGCCGGTCGTCATGATCAGCGGGCATGGAACGATCGAAACCGCGGTCGAGGCGATCAAGCTCGGCGCGTACGATTTTCTCGAAAAGCCGTTCAAATCCGACCGGCTTTTGCTGATTGTCGAGCGCGCCATTGAGGCGGCCCAGCTTCGGCGCGAAAACGAGGAGCTGCGGCTGCGGGTGGGGGGCGAGCTCGATCTCGTTGGTGGCTCGCCGGCGGCCAACCAGCTGCGGCTGCAGATCGAGCGGGTCGCGCCGACCGGCAGCCGGGTTCTGATTACCGGACCGCCCGGCTCCGGCAAAGAGGTTGTTGGACGATTGTTGCACGCACGTTCCCGGCGGGCCAAGGGTCCCTTCGTCCCGGTCAACTGCGCCACGATGCGGCCGGAGCGGCTGGAAATCGAATTGTTTGGGACCGAGACGCGCATCGATGGTGCGCCTCGCAAGGTTGGAACGTTCGAGCGTGCTCATGGCGGCACGCTGTTTCTCGACGAAGTCGCCGACATGCCGCTCGAGACCCAGGGCAAGATCGTGCGGGTGTTGCAGGAGCAGACCTTCGAGAGGGTAGGGGGGTCGAGCCGTGTCGAGGTGGACGTCCGCGTCGTCGCCTCCTCCAATCGCGAGCTTGGCGGCGAAATCAGCGCCGGCCGATTCCGGGAAGATCTGTTCTATCGACTGAGCGTAGTGCCGATACGGATACCGCCGCTGCGTGACCGGCGCGAGGACATCCCGCTAATGGCGCGTCACTTCATGGCCCGGGCATCCGAGGCGGCACGCCTGACGCCGCGCGACTTTGGCGAGGATGCGATGGCGGCCCTGCAGGCCTACACCTGGCCGGGGAATGTGCGGCAACTGCGCAACGTCATCGACTGGCTGCTGATCATGGCGCCGGGAGACGCGCGCGAGACCGTGCGCGCCGACATGCTGCCCAACGAGATCACCGCAATCGCCCCGATCGTCGTAAAGTGGGACAAGGGCAGCGAAATCATGACCCTGCCGCTACGCGATGCGCGAGAAGTCTTCGAGCGGGAATATCTCCTCGCCCAAATCACCCGATTCGGTGGGAATATCTCGCGAACCGCGGCCTTTGTCGGCATGGAGCGTTCGGCCCTGCACCGAAAGTTGAAATCCCTCGGCGTCTTCGGCAATGATCGCCCCCTGAAAATAGGGGCTTGAGCCGATATTCCGTCACCTCCCAAACTCGGGCCCGACCAGCGCCGAGAGGGCCGAGCGAAGGACGCTGCGCAAGCCGGGACAGGGGAAAATCCGATGTCGCGTGTCGCTTACGTCGACGGGCAATACATACCGCATCGCTTGGCGGCGGTGGGTATAGAAAACCGCGGGTACCAGGTCGTCGATGGCGTCGGAATCGACGGCGAACCGGCGGGGCACGGGAGTCCCGTCCCGCCGCTGCTCCAATTGCCTCGTCCGCGCGCAATCCTGTTCGACTGGGACAATACTTTGGTCGACAGCTGGGCAACAATTCATTACGCCTTGAACGTCGTCATGGCGGCAATGGAAAAGCCGCTGTGGTCGCTCGAGGAGACGAAACTGCGCGTCCGGCTCAGCTTACGCGAGAGCTTCCCGCTCCATTTCGGCGACCGTTGGGAGGAAGCGCGCCAGATCTACCTCGACGCGTTCCGCGCCATTCATCTCGAGCAGCTGCGCGCGTTGCCGGGGCGAGGTGACCTGCTTCAGAAGTTGGCGAAGGCAGGCTTTTTTCTCGGCGTGGTCAGCAACAAGACCGGCACGCTGCTGCGCCGAGAGGCCGAGCGGATCGGCTGGACGGCGCTGTTCGGCAGCGTCGTCGGCGCCGGAGATGCGGCATTGGACAAGCCCGATCCGGCCCCGGTGATGCTCGCTCTCGAGCCGAGCGGCGTCACCGTCGCCGAAGGCGTCTGGTTCGTCGGCGATACCGGAGTGGACATCCTGTGCGCCCGGAACAGCGGCTGCGTTCCCGTATTGCTTGGAGACGGATTGCTGGAAGAGGGGTCTTTTCGCCACGAGCCGCAGCTCGTGTTCTCCGATGGTGCGACGTTGTTTGACTTTGTGCAGGGGTTGTGATTCTTCGTCGCGCGCCCATCTTCGTAGCTGCACCTCGGCAATATCGCCCAGACGTTTTGACGTGGCTGGGCCTGGCTCGGTTCCAAGAAGGGAGTGGGGGAGACCCATGACTCCGGAAAAATCGCAAAATGTGCAGGATGTATTTCTCAACCACGTCCGAAAAAACAAAACACCGGTCACGATCTTCCTCGTCAATGGCGTAAAACTTCAAGGGATCATTACTTGGTTTGACAATTTCTGCGTACTGCTGCGTCGAGACGCACATTCGCAGTTGGTATACAAACATGCGATCTCGACGGTGATGCCGGGACAACCGATCCAGCTCTTCGAACCGAACAAAGAGATGGCCGAATCCTGAGCCGCAACGGCAACGAGTCGATATCGGACGGGGCCTCGACCGGCCGCGCCCTCATTGTCCATCCGGCGGTCAGAACGCCGCCCGGGCGGCAGACGGCAGAGGTTTCCGGACGCTCGGTGGCGGCCCGGCTCGAGGAGGCGGTGGGTCTCGCCAGAGCCATCCGCCTCGATGTCGTCGGGGCGGAGATCGCCCGCATCACGCGCCCGCGGCCGAGCAGCCTGCTCGGCGCTGGAACCCTCGACACTCTCGGCGAGCTGATCAAAGAAAACGAGGTCGGGGTTGTCATTGTCGATGCCCCCTTGAGCCCGGTGCAGCAACGCAATCTCGAGCGGCACTGGCAGGCGAAAGTCATCGACCGGACCGGCCTCATTCTCGAAATCTTTGGCGCTCGGGCGCGCACCCATGAGGGCCGCTTGCAAGTCGAGCTGGCGGCGCTCTCCTATCAGCGATCGCGCCTGGTGCGCTCGTGGACGCACCTCGAACGACAGCGCGGCGGATTTGGTTTTCTAGGCGGCCCCGGGGAAAGTCAGCTGGAAATCGACCGCCGGCTGATCGGCGAGCGGATC
>JBJMQW010000411.1:0-20117 GCA_045802495.1 Allostellaceae bacterium
CAGATGCGTGGGCTACTGGCGGGGAGCCTTCAATCCGCTGACGCCGCCTCACATGGCGGCGGTGGCGGCGAGCACGCGCCAATTCCGCTGCGGCGGTTTGTTGACCGCGTTCGATCCGCCTTGGCGCGATACGAGTTTATGCGCAAAGCGGGCTTGGCTGCGCCCCGATAACGGGATAAAAGACCGGGCCTACGATGACGTTAGACACTCATAACGGGCCCAGTCGCCCCGGTAGCTCAGCGGTAGAGCAACCGCTTCGTAAGCGGTAGGTCGTTGGTTCAAATCCGACTCGGGGCACCAGCAGGTTTTCTACGTAGGAATGGCGCGACGCGCAAATTGACTTATTCTGCCCCCAGGCCCCACGCAGGATGGTGGGACGTCAAATGAGACAATCGACATTACTCGAAACCATCGCGATGCGGCTGCTCGCGCGGCAAGGGATCGCGGTCATCTGGCAGCTTCATTTGCGAGCCTCCGCGTCTCATCGCAATGGAAATTGGCTCTCGGCCGCAGCTCTGATCGGGATTGCCGACGCCGCCGAGAGGGAGTGGGCGATGCGGGGCGGCTCGCTCTGACGTGCCGGGCCGCGGGCTATGGAGGGAGGAGATGATCAGAACGACTGGGGTTGATCATGTCGTGCTGCACGTCAGCGACGTCGGGCGCTCGAAGGCGTTCTATACCGATATTCTCGGCATGACGGTATATCGGGAAGATGATGGCCAGGTCTTCATGCATGCCGGACAACAGGGTGTCGCGCTATTCAAAAAGCAGGGGGCAACACAGTTGGCGGCGGGGAATGATCTGAACCATCTGGCGCTGAATGTGGCGGCAGGAAATTATGAAACGCTGAAAACCGAACTGGAAAAGGCAGGAGTTGCTGTCAGCGGCCGTCCGGGAGAAGAACGTTGCATTTACTTTCGGGACCCTGACGGCCATCGGCTGCAGCTGATCGTACCCTCCTAATACAGCCGCGACGCGCACGCCGAGAAGTTCGCGCAGCATGGAACCCAGTTCCGAGCTGACCCGTACCACGCTCGCGGTCCTCTTTGTCGGCGGACTGATCGGCACTTCTTTCTGGATCTTGTGGCCGTTTCTCCCGGCGATGATTTGGGCGACTACGCTGGTCGTGGCAACCTGGCCGATCATGCTGCGGGTCCAGCGGCGGCTCTGGAACAAGCGCGGGCTCGCCATAGCGATCATGACGATTGCCCTCCTGGTGATCTTCGTGCTGCCGTTCTGGCTCGCCATTGCCACGATCACACAACATTTCGATCAGATCGCCCAATTGGTGACGTCCTTTGCCAATTTTAAACTCCCGCCGCCGCCGCATTGGTTGTCCGGTCTTCCGTTCTTCGGCCAACAAGCCGCGTTGTTTTGGGCGAATGCCACGACCAGCGGCATCGAACCGCTGGTGGCAAAGGCGGCACCTTATGCGGGTGGCGCGGCGGCTTGGTTCGTCAGCGCGCTGGGCGGCTTCGGAATTCTTTTCGTACAATTTGTCGTGACGGTCGTCATTGCCGTGATCCTTTACGGAAGCGGCGAGCGCGCCGCCAGCCTGGCCCGCCGTTTCGGGCGCCGTTTGGCCGGTGAACGTGGTGAACAGTCGATCCTTCTGGCAGGCCAGGCGATTCGCAGCGTCGCCCTCGGTGTAGTTGTGACCGCGGTCGGTCAATCGGTACTTGGTGGTATTGGGCTGGCCTTGGCTGGTGTGCCTTTCGCCACGGTTTTGATCGCAGTCATGTTCATGCTGTGCATTGCGCAACTCGGACCATTGCCGGTGCTCGTGCCGGCCGTGATCTGGCTTTACTGGAGTGGCGAATCGCTGTGGGGCACCGTTCTCCTGATCTGGAGCATTCTGCTCAGCACAATGGACAGCGTAGTACGTCCTCTACTCATCAGAAAGGGAGCGCACCTTCCGGTAGTTTTGCTCCTCTCGGGTGTGATCGGCGGTCTTATTGCTTTTGGCTTGGTCGGCATCTTTCTCGGGCCGGTCGTGCTCGCGGTGGGCTATACCCTCCTCCTATCGTGGTTGGCCGAGGTCGATACCCGCGACGAAGAACTCCCGCTGCGACGCCGCAGATAGTGCGCCGGCGCAGTCTTGCCGCGCCGCGGCCCGCGTGCTAAGTGAGATCGTCCTGCCACCCTTCCTCAGAGAATCAATCTGAAAGCCGTGCCCGTGATCTGATTGGCGATTGCTTCGCCGCGCTCACCATGGAGTCTGTGATGTCCTCTGGGTTTCGGACACTCTGCCGCCTCTTGCTGTTACTGTCGGTCGTCGCCTCCGCGGCGGGGGCGAACGGGCAGACAGCGCCGAACACGGCAAAACCCGACATTCCTCACTTCCTGGTTTACTTTGACGAGTTCAGTGCGAACCTTTCCGGCGAGGCGAAGGCTGTCATAGCCGATGCGGCGAAACAGGCGCGCGAAGCGGGCGCCAAGGGTATCGTCGTCCAGGCGCGCGCAAGCGCGACCGGGAAAGCTGAAACAAACAAATATCTTGCGCAGACGCGCAGCTCGATCGTGACCGATCAGCTTGAAGAGGACGGCATAACGCGAACGATGATTCGACAGGAGCCGATCGGCCAGACAGGGTCAAGCGATCCCACGGCCTACAATCGCCGAGTCGACATTATTTTGGAGCGCTGACCGATCGACCTCCAGAGACGGAAGGGTCCCGGGCGATGGGTGCGGTCGGGCGGCACCGCCTACCCGGCCGGTTTCTCGATATGTCCGCCGAACTCGTAGCGCATCGCGGACAGTATCTTGTTGGCGAAGTCAGCCTCACCGCGCGAGCTGAAGCGATCGTAAAGCGCTGCCGATAAAACGTGCGCCGGCACGGCCTCGTCGATTGCCGCTTTGATTGTCCAACGTCCTTCTCCCGAATCAGACACCCGACCGGCGAAGCCGGCCAGCTCGGGATCCTTGGTAAAGGCGCTGGCTGTCAGGTCGAGAAGCCAAGAGGCGATTACGCTGCCGCGCCGCCACAGCTCCGCAATGTCGGGCAAATTGAGATCGTACTGGTAATGCTCGGGATCGCGCAATGGCGTGGTTTCGGCATCGACCGTGTGGGTCTGCTTCCCGACATTTGCCGAGCGCAGAATCCCCAACCCTTCGGCATAAGCGGCCATGATGCCGTATTCGATCCCGTTGTGGACCATCTTGACAAAATGGCCGGCGCCGTTCGGCCCGCAATGCAGATAACCCTGCTCGGCGGTGCTGGGAGCCAATTTGTCGCGGCCGGGGGTAGAGGGTATGTCGCCCCTGCCCGGCGCCAGCACCGAGAAAATTGGGTCAAGGCTAGCGACAACCGGCTTCTCGCCGCCGATCATCATGCAATAACCTCGTTCCAGCCCCCATACGCCGCCGCTTGTCCCGACATCGACATAATGGATCCGTTTCGCCGACAGTTCTTTGGCGCGTCGGATATCGTCGATGTAGTAGGAATTCCCGCCGTCGATCAGAATATCGTCGGGTTCGAGAGCGGGCAGCAGGTCGCTGATCGTGTGGTCTACGGCGGCGGCCGGCACCATTAGCCAGACCGCGCGCGGCTTTTCCAGCTTTCTGACAAGGTCGGCGAGCGAGGCAGCGCCGATGGCGCGCTCTGCGGTCATTTCGGCAACCGCTTGCGGCGACATGTCAAAGACGACGCAATCGTGGCCCCCTTTGAGAAGCCGCCGCACCATATTGGCGCCCATGCGGCCGAGGCCGACCATTCCGAGTTGCATCAGAGGCTCCCTTTCTAAAAATCGTTACTGGGACTGCTTGACCAACGTAGGAAAATCATAGGCGAGAAGGTCGCCAATGCGCTCTACAATAAGGTCCGGTGTCGGCAGCGAAGCGACGACATCCCTATCATTGGCGTATTGACCCTGGCGAGGCAATACGGTCGTGACGCGGTCGCCCCAGACCTTCTTGACCGACGCCAGAATCCGCGGCTTGTCGTCGACCAGAATATAATGGCGCGCGGGATAGCGTCGCTCGACATCTTCGAGCTCCTCCTCCTTGTGGATATAGATCAGCACATTGCCTTCTACCGCCTCGGCGATCCCCGACCGTTCGACCTTGCGCGGCTGAAAAACAACGTCGCCGTCGGAAAGCACGACGGTGGGCGCCCAACCGCGAAAGCGCTCGAGCACGTCGAGTGCCCCCGGATAGAGACGATTGGCGAACGGATAGTCCACGAGGTAGGAAGACATAGACAACAGGTGAATGTCACGCGGGTGCTCGACCCGGTAGCGCTGCAACGCGCCGAGGTAGTCACGGTAGCCCAATTCGCTGAACAGCTGCTCGAGAATGGCCCAGTAGCGGTCGCGGCATGCGGCCCCGAATTCGTGTTCCAGATGTCGCTTCAGATCGGCCTGGATGTGGTCGTTGTCGAGCAAAGTATTGTCCACATCGACCAGGAAAACGGCCGTATCGGGGGGTCTCATTAGGCAGCCTCTCTCAGTTTGGTCGATGCGTTCATCGTCTCGACATGACCGCGACCTGGTGCGTCTCGTTCCACAGCCGTATCACCGGTTCGGCGAGGGTATGTTCATAGCCGAGCTCGCCGAGGCTCGCGGTGCCCAGCAGGAAGTAACGACCGGCCGCTGCTTCGAGACCCAACCAGCGCGCGGCAAGCACCCGCAGAAAGTGGGCGCTCGAGAATACGGCCAGGTTTCCCTCGAGGGCCCGCGCCCGGCCGATGACCCGGTCGGCTCGGACGCCCACCTCATTCGCGGTTTCTCCGCCCGGGCAACCGTCGCGGAACAATTGCCAATCCGGGCGCTCCACGTGGATCTCGGCGGTGCGGCGACCTTCATATTGGCCATAATCCCATTCGGCCAGATCGGGATCGACCTCGGCGACATCGCCAAAGCCGGCGAGTTCGGCAGTCCGCTGCGCGCGCTGCGAAGGACTGGTCAATACCTTAGCCAAGTGCGGTCGGCCCAACCGCTCTCCGAGAGCGCGGGCCTGCCGTTCGCCGTGTTCGGTTAGCGGCAGGTCGGTGCGGCCGGTATGCTGCCGGGACAAGGTCCAGGCGGTTTCACCGTGCCTCGCTAAATAGACTACGGGGAGCGCTTCAGTCACGGCTTTCTCCTGGCAGAGATGGCAGCCTCAGATGATGGTTTTCTTCCAAGGCAATTTACTCCCATTCGCGAGCGGCGTGATACGCCGCCACAGCCGCTTTCCTTCGACCAGTTGCCAAACGCCGAGCGCGGGCAATCCGATCACCAGGTCCCGCGCCCTTTTCAACAATGATATGGCGAGCGCCATCTCGGGAGTGAGGCCCAACGCGGCTCCGATCAAGATATAAGCGCCTTCCTGAACACCGACCGCGTTGGGGATCGCAAAAGCAACCGTCCGGATAGCGTAGAGCAGGCTCTCAATTACCAATACGTTTCCAAAGCCGAGCGGAGCGTTCGCGAAGCGAAGCGCGGCCCACACTTCGACCCCGTTCAATATCCAGCATGCTAGGTGCAAGACAAATCCGCCCCACAGCCCGGTTTGACGCTGATAGATCCGCGCCAGAGCGGCATGGAGCGCCGCTGCGCCGGCGGCCGTGCGCTCCGCCCAACCGCGCCCGAGAAGGCGCGCAAACCGGTCGAACACCTCGAACCCATGGCGCTGAAGGACGACAAAGGCGACGGCGAACAGGCCGGTCGCAGTCACGCCGATACCAACAGGAAGCGCCACCGGCGCCGCGGGGCGTAAATGGATAAGCAAGGCGAGGCCCATCGCCATGTAGCCAATCTTGGCGAGGAACTCCAGGGTGAGGTCGACCATCGTGCTTGCGGCGGCGACCGTCACCGGCACGCCGGCGAGGGCCACGACTCGGGCCCCGAGGACGCAGCCGCCCATTTGAGAAAGCGGCAGCACTTCGGACCCGGCATCGCGTATCAAGCGTCCCCACACGAACACCCAAAATGGCTTACCCGGCACTAGGAGTCGCCAAGCAACTCCTTCAATCGACATCGCCGCAACGTGAATGATGCAAATCGCAGCGAAGCCCCCCCACCCGATCGCCCGCAGCGACTGCATCACGTTGCCCGCACCGAAATAACCGACGAGCGCTCCGATCACCGCCACTCCGGCGAGCACGGCAACGAGCGGAAGGGCGGCCCTCATGGCCACCCCGCAGGGAAACAGGCAGCAAGGCAAGGGTCGGGACCGGCGAGGCGCACGGGTTCAGGCGAGGCTAGCGCGGCGAAGAGTGTGGGCGGAGCGGCATCCGAAGTCCCGGCGGTGGGGCCAAGCAGGCCGATGCCGAGGAACCGCTCGTCACCCGGGCCATGTTGGAAGCATCCTGCAGGCATTCATATTACGGTCTGGGGCTGCCGCACCGCCATCAGGACTGGGGCGTTTCGGGCCGGATGCGCAAAGAACGACCGACCGTCAGCACATGCTCGGGAATGCGTGGGCGAAGCATCTCGACTTTCTCCGTGAGCCAATCTCCGAGAGCATGCCGGCCGAACATTGACATGTCCAAGCGGTAGCGGTGGGTCTGCACCAGCTCTCCCCCAAATTTGCGTAAAAAAGGTGGGCCCCGCCAAGGTTGTATTTGGCCAGCTCTCGCGGCATCCCCACTCGATCGCACGCCAGTGAAGCAAATCGTTGGGTCGAAGTCGAAGCGCGCTCTCGAAAAGCCGGCTCCAAGAAGAATTCAGGAGCGGTATAGTGCGAGGGATAGTCCGAATCCGCGAGAAAAGCTCGCCACCTTCCTCTAATAGCGTCACTAGGAAGGTATTCACGATGCCGCTCCGCCCTGATACCTCAGCCGAACTGCCAGCGCTCGGCGAGTCTCGACTCCCGGGGCGCGATTGCCGAAACAAGGGCGCTCTCAGCCGCGCAACTGCCCGCCGGTTTCCTTCTCGACTTCGGCGACGAGGCGCTTTGAGAAGCTCTCAATCTCGGCATCCGTCAGGCTGCGCTGTTGCGGCTGCAGGACGACAGTGATCGCAAGAGACTTCTTGCCTTCGGGCAGACCAGACCCCTCATAGACATCGAACAGACGAATTTCTGACACGAGCTCACGCTGGATGCGTCGTGCGGCGCGCATCAAGCGCTCGGCCGGCAACTCACGGTCGACGACAAAAGCGAAATCCCGCTCGATCGGCTGAAATACCGAAAGCTTCAGCGGGGGCTTGCCGTTACCGAGCCGTCGCTCGGGCACTGCGTCGAGAAAAACCTCGAAGCCGGAAATCGGCGGCCGCGCATCGAGCGCTTCGAGAACCGCGGGATGCAGCTCGCCAAACGCGCCCAACACATTCGGCCCGAGCCGCAAGGTGCCGGCTCGGCCGGGATGGTACCAGGCGGGGGGATCGGCGCTGACCTGGACATTGTCGGTCGGGGCGCCCCTCGCGGCGAGGGCGGCTAGCGCATCGGCCTTCACGTCGTAGAGATCGGCTTCCCGTGCCGCCAAACGCCAGTGCCTCGGACCGGTCCGCCCGCTTCGCACGCCGCCCGCGGCGAGGATCTGCCCGGCCGGCGTATCGTCGCGATAAAGCGGCCCGAGCTCGAACAATGCCGTATCGGGAAAACCGCGATCGGCATTTCGCCGCGCGGCGCCGATGAGGCCCGGCAGCAGGGACGGGCGCATCATAGCGAGATCGGCGCTGATCGGGTTCACCAGCTGCAACTCCAGCCTGGCGCCGCCGAACAGCTCGGCCTCGCGCGCCGCGATAAACGAAAAGGTCACCGCTTCGGTCAACCCGCACGCGGCAAGGGTTCGCCGGACCAGCTCGGCGCGCCGCTGCGGCGGCCGTAAAGCCGGGGTCGACACCGTGCCATTTCGTGCGAGCGGTACTGCCGGGATCTGGTCGTAGCCGTTGACCCGAAGCACCTCCTCGACCAGGTCGGCTTCGCCGACGATGTCGCCACGCCATGAGGGGGGCTGCACCGAGACGTCGCCGTTCGGCAGACCCTCGACGACACAACCCAGCGCCGTGAGGATCGCGGTGCTCGCATCCCGAGGGACATGGAGCCCGCCCAATGTCGCCGTCCGATCGGCACGCAGTACGTAACGGCGCCGCCAATCCGGGACGGCGCCAGCAGTTACGATTTCGGATGCCTCGCCGCCACACAGTTCGAGCACCAACCGAGTGGCAATCTCCAAGCCATCCTTGACAAAGGCCGGATCGAGGCCGCGCTCGAAGCGATAGCGGGCGTCGCTCGCGATATTGAGCTTGCGGCCGGTGGCCGCAGTGCGCACCGGGTCGAACAGCGCCGCTTCGATAAACACCTCGGTTGTCGCCTCGGTGCAGCCGGTCGCCTCACCGCCGATAACGCCGCCAAGGCTCTGTACCCCACCAACGCGGTCGACAATCGCGGTAATTTCCGGATCAAGCGCATATTCCTGCCCATCGAGCGCGAGCACGGTTTCTCCAGGTCTCGCAAACCTGACCGTCAGGTCACCGGCGAGCCGGCCTGCATCAAACACGTGCAGCGGCCGGTTGATGTCGAAGGTCAGAAAATTGGTGATGTCGACCAAAGCCGAAATCGGCCGCAGCCCGATTACTTCGAGCCGCCTCCGCAGCCATTCGGGGCTCGGCCCGTTGCGGACGCCGCGAATATACCGGCCGAGGAAGAGCGGACAGGCAGAGCGGTCCTCGATGAATATGCCGATCGGCGAAGCGAAGCGGCCGGCCACGGGGGCAACGTCGAGGGGTTTCAAGCGTCCCAGGCCGGCGGCCGCGAGGTCCCGGGCGATGCCGCGCACGCCGAGGCAGTCGGCCCGGTTCGGCGTCACCTTGATATCGAGGACAACGTCGCCGAGACCGGCCAGGGTCGCGTAGGACGCCCCGACCGGCGCGTCTTCGGGCAATTCGATGATCCCCTCGTGGTCCTCCCCCAGGCCCAGCTCGTAGGCCGAGCACAACATCCCGCGCGAGGCGACATCGCGGATCACGGTCTCCTTCAAAAGCGCGCCGGTGCGCGGGATCACCGTGCCCGCGGGCGCGAAGACGCCCTTCATTCCGGCGCGGGCGTTGGGAGCCCCGCAGACCACCTGCACATGGGCCGTGCCCGTGTCGACGACACAAACTCGGAGCCGGTCGGCATTCGGGTGCCGTTCCGCCGAGATGACCGAGGCGACCGTGAAGGGTTCCAGCCCGGCGGCACGGTTCTCCACATTTTCGAGATCGTGGCCGAGCATGATGAGGCGCTCGGCGATTTCAGCGAGCGTCGCGTCGGTTTCGAGATGCTCCTTGAGCCATGCAAGCGTCGTCTTCATGCCCCAGCGCCTCCCGACAGCGGCCCGCGTACGAGCGAGGGAATATCGAGCGGCAGGAAGCCGTAATGGCGCAGCCAGCGAAGATCCGAATCATAGAAGGTTCGCAGATCGGGGATACCGTATTTGAGCATCGCCACCCGCTCGATCCCCATGCCAAAGGCAAAGCCCTGATATTCGGCGGGATCGATACCGCAATTCCTCAAGACCTGCGGGTGGACCATGCCGCTCCCGAGGATTTCGAGCCAGTCGCCGCCGCCTCCGATCTTGAGTTCGCCGCCGGCGCGCGAGCAGCCGATATCGACCTCGGCGGAGGGCTCCGTAAAGGGGAAATAGCTCGGGCGGAAACGGACCGGCAGATCGTTGACCCCAAAAAAAGCGCGGCAGAACTCGATCAGGCAGCCCTTCAGGTGACCCATATGCGTTGTGCGGTCGACAACCAAGCCCTCGACCTGATGGAACATCGGCGAATGGGTCGCGTCATGGTCGCAGCGGAAGGTCCGCCCCGGCACGATGATCCGGATCGGCGGCTTTTGCGCCAGCATCGTACGGATCTGAACGGGCGAGGTATGGGTCCGCAAAACGAGGCGGGTGCCGTCGCGCCGCTCCGGCAAATAGAAGGTGTCGTGCTCCTGCCGCGCGGGGTGCTCCGGCGGGATGTTCAAGGCCGTGAAGTTATAAAAATCCTCTTCGATATGCGGCCCCTCGGCGACAGCAAATCCCATCTCGCCAAAAATCGCGACAATCTCGTCGATGGTCTGGCTGATCGGATGGATATACCCGGTGCCGCCGAAGAGCACGGGGAGGGTTGCATCGGCGCGTTCCGTGGCCAGCCGCCGGTCGAGCGCGGCGCGGCCGAGTCGCGCCGCAGCCTCGGAAAGCGCCGCCGTGATCCGGTCCTTGGCGGCGTTGAGCGCCGCGCCGGCGCGCCGCCGTTCCTCCGGATCGAGCGCACCCAGCTCTCTCATCGCCAAAGTCAACGACCCGCGGCGGCCGAGCACCTTTATCCGGATCTCTTCAAGCGCCTCGGATGACGGCGCCGCGGCGATCTCACCGAGGATTTCAGCGCTCGAGGGATCGAAACCTGCCATGTCGCAAATCCTAAAATGAAAAGGGGCCCGTCAAGCGGCCCCTTGCTAACCATCGCCAGTCCCCCGGCATACACGCTTTCGCTAGGGCCTCGTCGATCGGTCCTTCAGATAAATCGGCAAGATGTGAGCCCGAGCACCATTAGTCGGCTGCTTCCGCCGGCGGCGCGGCGGCCAGCGCCGCCTGAGCTGTCGCGCTCAGCGCTCGGAACGCCTCGGGCTCGCGTGTTGCGATGTCAGACAGCACCTTGCGGTCGAGATCGAGCCCGGCCAGCTTGATGCCGTGCATGAACTGCGAATACGTCAAGCCGTGTTCACGCGCGCCGGCATTGATTCGCTGGATCCACAGGGCGCGGAAATCACGCTTGCGATTCCGGCGGTCGCGATAGGCGTAGCGCAACGCCTTCTCGACCTTTTCGATGGCGACCCGATAGGCGGTGCTGCCGCGGCCCCGGTACCCCTTGGCGAGATTGAGGACCTTCTTGTGCCGGGCGTGGGTCGTAACCCCGCGTTTGACGCGCGCCACCGCTCAGCTCCGCAGATACGGCATATAGGTCAGCACGAGCTTGGCGTCACCAGGCTCCATGGTCGTGGTGCCGCGCCGCAGTCGTTTGCCCTGCTTTGATTTGCTGATCAGCCGGTGACGCTTGTGGCCCCAGTTCCGTTTGATCTCGCCGCTGGCGGTGCGGCCAAAGCGCTTCTTGGCGCCGCTCTTTGTCTTTAGCTTGGGCATCCGAACATCCATTGTCAGGGCACGCGGGCCCGCGGCGCGCCTCCGCCACGCGGCCTGCCGCCCACCCGAGCGGCGCTATATAGCGACAGCAGCGGATGAAAGCAAGCTGCGGCACGTCAGACGAAGCGCCCGACGCGATATTCTCGCTACAACTTTAAGACGTATCAGCAATCGATCGCCGCCGCATCTGCAGCAAATCAAATCTATAGCGGACACGACTCAAATCAAAGGATCCGCCACTCACAGTTTTCTGCGTCATTACCAGATGAGTCGGTGCGAGGGGAGAGTTGCGATGAGTTTGAGTGGCAAATGTCGGGCCTTGGTCGTGTTGTTATTGAGCGGGATCACCTTGGTCACAGCCAATACAAGCAAGGCCGAAACAGCTGGCCGAGATGGCGATCTGATCCCCGAGACCGTCGTGCTGCGCGGCTCAACTCCCGAGACTTCGCAGCTTCCCGCTGTTCCCGACACCGCGCCAGTGGTGCTCCGCGGCTCGCCTCCGCCACTCCCGCCGCCCCATACCGCATTGCCGGCATGTCCGCCGGGTTACGATTATGATCCGAGCGTGGAGTGCATAGCACCGGGTGACGCCTACGCCCCCGATTATGGGTACTGGACCGCTTACGGGCTCGGCTGGTTTGGCTTCGATGGCCGACGACATGCGTTTCACCGCGGCTTTTCCCACCATAGTGCTGGAAGACGAGCGATCCGCCTTGGCCGACACGGAGACCGCCCCAGTCGCTTCGGGCATAGCTTCGCTCATGCCGCGGAGTTTGGTCAGCGGTCGGCTGCTCGGGCTAGGTGAGTCGATCGGGCGAGCCCCGCTGCGCACGGTGGTGCGAAAATAGCCGACTTTAGCGCCACCTCCGATAGGCTCTTGAGCCGATTATCGTTTCCGACGCGCTGCACCCTAAGGCCGCCTCACGACGGCGCCGCCGCGCGGCTCCCTATTTTGGCGACATGACCATCGTCATCTGGCGGCCCTCCATCCGCGGCATTTGCTCGACCTTGGCGATCTCGTCGAGATCATCCCGGACCCGGATCAGGACGTCCATGCCTAGCTCCTGATGCGCCAGCTCGCGTCCGCGGAACCGCATCGTGACCTTGACCTTGTCGCCTTCCTCGATGAATTTGACCATGCTCCGCCGCTTGACCTCGTAATCGTGGTCGTCGATGCTGGGACGCAGCTTGATTTCCTTGACCTCGATGATCTTTTGTTTCTTGCGCGCTTCATTTTTTTTCTTTTGTTCTTCGTATTTATATTTTCCGAAGTCTAGGATCTTACAGACCGGCGGGTCGGCATTCGGGGCTATCTCGACTAGGTCGAGACCAGCATTGACCGCCATCGTGAGCGCTTCGTTGCGCCCGACGACCCCAACCATCTGGCCCTTCTCGTCGACGAGACGCACCCGTATCACGCCGATTTCGTCGTTAATTCGAGGTCCCTCACGGGTGGGAGTGAAGTTAAGGGGTGGTCTAGCTATGTGTGCGATCTCCTCTTCAGGTTGATAGATCTATTTAGGCCAACGATGGTTCAGTTAGAACGACGACGGAACCCTCGCCTCCTCCTTCAATCTAGCGACGGCTTCGCCGAGCGCAAGGACTTCCTGCTGCGGGCCGCCGAGCCGCCGCAGCGCAACCATTCGGTTCGCCGCCTCGCGCGCTCCGACAACCAGCATGATCGGGACTTTTGCAAGGCTATGCTCGCGCACCTTGTAACCGATCTTTTCGTTGCCGGCGTCCACCGTCACCCGCAGCCCGGCGGCGGCGCATTCCCGGGCTACGTCGGCAGCGTAGTCTGCCGCTTCGGAGGTGATCGTGGCGACGACGGCCTGCACCGGCGCCAGCCACAGCGGGAAACGCCCAGCGTAGTGCTCAATCAGTACACCGATGAAGCGCTCCATTGAGCCGAAGATCGCTCGGTGCAGCATCGCCGGACGGTGTCGTGCTCCATCCTCGCCGACATAGCTTGCGTCGAGCCGTTCCGGCAGAACAAAGTCGAGCTGCAGGGTTCCACATTGCCAGTCGCGACCGAGCGCGTCGCGCAAGACGAACTCAAGCTTGGGGCCGTAAAAGGCGCCCTCCCCGGGATTGAGCGTGTAGGGCAGTCCCGTCGCGTCGACCGCATCGCGTAGGCGCGCTTCGGCGCGGTCCCAGATCTCGTCCGAGCCGGCCCTCACCGGCGGGCGATCGGCGAATTTTATCGCCACATCGTCGAAGCCGAAGTCCCGGTAAATCGACAATAGCAACTCGCAAAAGGCGATCGATTCTGCGGCGACCTGATCTTCGGTGCAAAAGATGTGCGCATCGTCCTGGGTGAAGGCGCGCACCCGCATGATCCCATGCAGCGCGCCCGACGGCTCGTTCCTGTGGCAGCTGCCAAATTCCGCGAGCCGCAACGGCAGGTCGCGATAGCTGCGCAGCCGGTTGCGGAAGATCAGGACATGGCCGGGGCAATTCATCGGCTTCAGCGCCAGGACCTTGTCGTCACGACTCTCGGCGATGAACATGTTGTCGCGGAACTTTTCCCAATGCCCCGACGCCTCCCACAGGCTTCTGTCGAGCAATTGGGGGCCCTTCACCTCCAGATAACCGGCAGCATCGAGGCGCATGCGCAGGTAATTCTCGATGATCCGAAAGAGCGTCCAGCCCTTCGGATGCCAGAAGACGCTGCCGACCGCCTCCTCGCCGATGTGAAAAAGCTCGAGTTCGCGGCCGAGGCGGCGATGGTCGCGGCGCTCCGCTTCCTCGAGCCGAAAGAGGTACTGATCGAGATCCTTCTGATTGGCCCAGGCCGTGCCGTGGATGCGTTGCAGTTGGGCGTTTTTGGGGTCGCCGCGCCAATACGCGCCGGCGACGCTCATCAGTTTGAAAGCCTGGCCGAGATAGCCTGTCGAGGGCAGATGCGGCCCGACGCAGAGATCGACGAAGTCGCCTTGCCGGTAGAGGCTGATCTCGTCGTCTTCCGGGATTTCGTCAATATGTTCGGCTTTATACGTCTCTCCAAGACTACGGAATAGTGCCACGGCCGCGTCGCGGTCCCAAATTTCGCGCGAGACCGGCTCATCCCGCCGTACGATCTCGCGCATGCGCGCCTCGATTTCTTCGAGGTCTTCGGGCGTGAACGGCTTGGCGCGCGCGAAATCGTAATAGAACCCGGTCTCGGTTGCGGGTCCGAAAGTGACCTGGGCCTCGGGATAGAGCTCCTTGACCGCCTCGGCCATGACATGAGCCGCGTCGTGGCGCAGGATTTCGAGGCCCTCTGCACTGTCGCGTGTAATGATCGAGACCTTAGCGTCATGGTCGATGACCGTGGCCAAGTCGCGCGCCCTGCCGTCTAGCTTTATCGCAATCGCCGCCTTGGCCAGCCCCGGCCCGATCGCCGCGGCAAGATCGGCGCCGCTGACCGGGTCAGCGAACTCGCGGTGCGAGCCGTCCGGCAGGGTCACCGCGATCGGCGTTGGGGAATGAAGCATTTCGCTCAGTTTTTCAGCCATCCACCATAACCGCTGCCAAATTCGACGCCAAGCCGCCATACTCTCGCGCTCCGTCGCAAAGCGGCATTCGGACGAGGCAAGTGGCCAACAAAAAAGACCCCGTCCGTTGCCGGCGGGGTCCTTCGGGTTCGGGCGTCGCCGCTGCGATCAGCGCGCACGACCTCCAGACATCCCGCCAAGCGGGATGGTGGTAGTCGTCGCGGCGATCCGGGCGCAACCGCTCATAACGCGAATATCGCGAACCGCCGCTGCCGCGTCAAGACGCTCGCGCGCAAGGCGGCTGCTCCGGATTCGTTTCCTGCTCGTTCTCCCGGCGAAGGCGGGTAGGTCAATGGACAATCGGCTGGATTAGCGTCGTGCGTCCTTTGCGGCCTCGCTGCGCGAGGCGCCGCAGGCTTCCGCCAAAGTGTCAGTCCGGGACGGGCCCGTCAGGGTCGGGCCCGGAGCCCATGAACACCGGCGATTCAGATATTTGCATGGTCCGTATTCATGGTTTCCGGGCTCGCGGACCGTGTCCCCGGAATGACGACGTGCGGGAATTTCTCCACAAACTCTGAGGAGCGCCGCCTGGCCTGAGGCGCCGCAGGCGGCGTCCTGAAGGAGGCGCGTCTCGAAGCACAGCAGCCGGAACGCAGCCAATTTCCTGACAGCCTTGAAGGCCGGGACCCGGCCCGTGACCGAGCGGATGCCGGGTTACTGAGCCGCCGCATCGACCTGTCCCAAGTTCGGGAACAGCAGTTCCTCGTAGACGTCCATCGTTCGGGCGCACATCATCTCGCGAGTGAAATTCGCCGCTATGTGCGCGATTGCGCGCCGAGCGAGGGCGTAGCGTTCTCCGGCTCCGAGTGACAGGGCCCCACTGATCGCCTTGGCGAGTGCGGGGGGATCATGCGGCGGCACGAGCCAGCCGGTCACTCCAGGGATGATGGTCTCACGGGCGCCGCCATGGTCCGTGGCGATCACTGGCCGGCCCATGGCTTGGGCCTCGACAATCACCCGGCCGAACCCCTCAGGGTCGCTCGAAGCCGATACCACGACATCGGCAAGCATATAGGCGGCGGGCATGTCGTGGCAGCCTTCGGCGATACGAAACAAGCCGGCGAGATTCTGCCGTTCGATCGCCGCTTCGAGTTCGCGGCGAAAGCCGCGCCGCTGCTCCGAGCCGACGAGGACACAACATATATCGCAACGCCCGAGTGCGGCGATTGCCGCGATGAAGTCGAGCCCTCCCTTCCATCGCGTCAGCCGGCCAGGCAGCATCACGACCGGGGCGCCGTCCGGCAAACGCCATTGACGCGCCAGGGCGACCATTCTCTGCGCCGCTACCCGCGCCGGATCGAACGTATCGAGATCGACGCCGCGCGGGATCGTGCGCAGCCGGTCGGGACCCACACCGTAAACGCTCGCCGCGTGATCGGCGACAAAATGCGAGATCGCAATGACCCGCTCACCCCGCGCCATGATCGAGTTGTACCGGCGCTTCAGCGCGGTGCGCGCGCCATAGGCATTGTGAAAGGTCGTCACGAGGTGACGCCCGGTCGCGCGAGCGGCCGACCACGCGCTCCATGCCGGGGCGCGGCTGCGGGCATGGACAATGTCGATGCCGAGCCGCCGGATCAATTCTCGCAGCGCGGCGGTGTTGCGGCGCATCACGAGCGGGTTCTTCGAGGCGAGCGGCAGGGTCAGATGGGCGGCGCCGGCGCGCGAGACGTCGCGCTCCAGCGGGCCGCCGGCGGAAGCGACATAGGAGCTCCACCCGGCCGTCGCCAGCGCCCCCGCGAGATCGACAGCACCGCGCTCCGCCCCGCCGGAGACGAGGCTCGGGAGGATCTGCAGCGCCGCGGGCGGGCGCCCTTTTGGCAAAGCGGACAGGGTGATATCGTCGATGCCCATTCCGCTTGCCGTCAAACCCTTCGATGAGTGCCCCTCGCATACTACCACGTCCCGGCGGTGCAACAATTGCGTACCACCGGCTGGCGGGATCGCGCCCGGGGGCGGTTTTTCTCGGCGGGTTCCGTTCCGACATGACCGGCACCAAGGCGCTGTTTCTCGAGGATTATTGCCGCCGGCACGGCCGCGCCTTTGTGCGCTTCGATTATTTCGGCCACGGTGCCTCGAGCGGCGAGGCGGCCCTCGGCACGATCAGCCGCTGGGCGGAGGACGCGATCGCGGTACTCGATTCGCTGACCGAAGGACGGCAGATCCTCATCGGCTCGAGCATGGGCGGGTGGATCATGCTGCTCGCGGCGCTTGCGCGAACCGAGCGGGTCCATGCACTGATCGGCATCGCCGCCGCACCCGATTTTACCGAGGATCTCCTCCTGCCGCGTCTCGACGCGGCGCAGCAGCGGGAGCTGCGCGAAAGGGGTGCGGTCACCTTGCCGTCGCCATACGACCCAACCGGATACACGCATCACCTCGGTCTTTTCGAAGACGGCAAGCGGCATCTCGTGATGCGCGGTCCCATCGCGCTCGACTGCCCGGTGCGGCTGTTGCACGGCATGCGCGATGACGCCGTGCCATGGCAGAGGAGCCTGGCGCTCGCCGAGCGCCTCGACAGCCGCGATCTAACCGTGACCCTGGTCAAGGACGGCGATCACCGGCTGTCGCGCGAAGCCGATCTCGCGCGCCTCGGCGGCATCCTGGACGGGCTGATCAGCCGGTAGCAGCTGCGAATTCGAGCCGCCGGTCGGTCAGAAAAGTCGCGTAAAAATAGAGCTCGGCGTCGAGCGCCCGCTTGATGTTGTCGCCGCGGCGGAAACCGTGCTGCTCGCCGTCGAACAACAGGTAGAGGAATGGGATACGCCGCTGGCGGAGGGCCTCCACCATTGCCTCGGCCTGTTGTGGCGGGACGACCTTGTCCTCTGCCCCTTGGAAGAAAGCAACCGGCACCGAGAGCAGCCGTGCGCTGTGGACCGGGGAGCGCGCGACGTAAAGGTCCTTGCGTTGCGGGTAGGGCCCGATGAGCCCATCGAGGTAGCGCGACTCGAATTTGTGGGTGTCCTTTGTCAGCGCCTCCAGGTCGCTGATGCCGTAATAGCTCGCTCCGGTCCGGAACTCCTTGCGAAAGGTCAATACGGCAAGGGTGGTGTACCCGCCCGCGCTGGCTCCGCTGATGGCCCATCGTTCCGGATCGACCAATCTCGCTCGCGCGAGATGGCGAGCCCCGTTGACGCAATCGGCGACGTCGACGACCCCCCAATTTCCTTGCAGCCTGAGCCGATATTCGCGGCCATAACCGGTGCTGCCGCCGTAATTCACGTCGAGAACCGCAAAGCCGCGGCTGGTCCAATACTGCGTTCCCCAGCTGAGCGTCGGGGAGGCGGCCGAGGTAGGGCCGCCATGGCAATGCACGATCAGCGGCGGCAGCTCGCCGGCCGGGGCCGCAAACCCGCTGTTGCAGGGAGGGTAGAACAGACCATAGGCCTGCCGGCCACTGTCGGTATCGAATGACACCGGCTGCGGGACCGAGAGACAGCCGCGATAGGCGTCTACATCCTGTGTCGTCGAGAGCTTCAAGACAGTGGCGCGGTCGGAGCCGAGATCCAATTCGACGATGCCAGGCGGCGCGGTCGGCGAGCCGCCGCGGAAATAGACGAAGCCGCCATTCGCGCGAACCGACGAGATGTCCTCGAACTCGGTCGCAATATTGTTCGCCTGCAGCGAAACCGGATCCACCAGGCTCAGCCGATGAACTCCGGCATGCGCATAACTGCAGACCAGCTGGCCCGCCGCGGTGAAGGCAAAGGTAGACATGCGGAACTGCCACTGCGCTCGCCCGAACTCCGCGGCCAGCGGGAAGACCGGCTCGACCGGAGCGGACCCGACCATGACATCGCCGCGCACTCGAAACAGGTTCCACCAGCGGCCGTCGAGCGAGGGTTGAGCACGGTCCGAGGCAAAATAAAGCGCCCCATCCGGCGACCATTCCGGTTGAAAGATCGACTCGTCATCACCCCCGGCGATGAGCTTCTTGCGGCTGACCGACCCATCCTCGGCGAATTCCGCCACCCACAACTCGCAGCCGATCCACGGCATGTTGGGGTGGTCCCATTCGAGCCACGCCAGCTGCCGGCCATCCGGACTAAGGCGTGGCGCCGCATAGAAATCCCGCCCGGATTGCAGCACCCGCTGCTGCCCCGACCCATCGATCGGAATTTCAACCAGCGTGTTGACCGGCTCCGGCGCGCCGGTCGTTTGGTCTTCACGCACCCAGATCATTCGCTCGCGCTCTGGGTGGATCACCCCGTCCGCATAGCGGAGTCCCCGCGGTAGAAGGGGCTCCGGGGTGATCGCCCGAGGCACGGCTCCGCGCTCATGTCGGTAAACCCGCTGGTCGGCGTCGTTGCAGAAATACACGATCCCGCTGCTGACGAGATAGGCGCCGCCGCCATATTCGTGGACTCGCGTGCGCACACTAAAGGCCCCACGACCGTCAGGCGGCACGGGCGGCGTGACGTCCGCGATGACACCATCCGCCGCCCGGCGCACGATCACCGACCGGCCGCCTTCCTGCGGCCGGGATTCGAGCCAATATACGTCGGCTCCGTCGATCAGGATCTCCCCGAGACCGATCGACGAGGCGACGATCATGTCGGAAGTGATCGGCGATGGCCAAGAACCGAAAGGCGCCACTTGCGGATCGGGCATCACCACCTCACAGCTTGTGAAAAAATCGAGAGCGTGCCTCGCAATTCTCGTGTCGCCTTCCCGGCAAAAGCCGGGATCCATTCCTCCGCTAACTCCTGCTCACGAAGCAATCGCAATGCCTTACCAGCCGACGAAGGGTTTGTGCAACGGAGCGATGGGCCCCGGCTTCCGCCGGGGCAGCGAGAAAACAACCGGAGATGGAATGTTCAGCTGCGCGGATAGACTTCATCGATGACGTCGTCGATCCAATATCGCGAAAGACCGGGAACTTCGACGATTTCGGCGGTGAGGGCTGCACCATCCAGTTCGTATCGGACGGCGCCGAGGAGCTTTTGTCCCGGCATCGGCGGCTGAATTTCCGGACCGACGAGAAAACTGGAAGCCGGTCCCCACAGGTAGCGGGTATCTCCCCAGACTGCGTCGTGCGCTTTGTGCAGGTGACCGCTGGCAATCAGGCCGACCGGGTGGCGCCGCACCAGCTCCATTAGCCGCGCGCGCGGCTGCGGTTTTACCGACCAATAACCCGTATCGTTCTCATCGGGGCGTTCGAGAAACAACGGGCGGTGCAGAAACCAGGCGGCGAACTGGTCATCCGTCTCCCCCATGACCGCCTCTAGCCAGGAGAATTGGGCCGCCTCCTCCGGGTGGCCGCTGCCAAACAGCATGGCGTCGAGCCCGATCAGGCAGCCGCCCTCGATCTGCTCGACCCAGCGGTCGGGGCCGAAATGATCGCGCCAGCGGGCCAACCGCTCGTCGTTGACCGGCTGGCGCGGGTGCGCGGCATCGCCCACATCGTGATTGCCGGGGACTGCGCGAAACGGGACGCCGAGACGGTTCATCAATCCGGCCGCATATTGCATATCGTCCGGTACATCGGCGCCGTCGACCGTAACGTCGCCGGTGTGGATCACCAGATCCGGACGTTGCTCCGCGATCCAAGC
>JBJMQW010000412.1:0-3344 GCA_045802495.1 Allostellaceae bacterium
AGGGTAATCGGATGGCGATTGAAGCGCTTGCCCGACATGGCTGTCAGGAAAGGTGGCCGCGTAGAATTCCGCCGCTTTTCGCGCCTCGCCATGGTCGAACCATAGACAGGTGACGATTTTTCCGGGCATCGAACTTCCCCTCACGAGCTTGACGGCATAATACCTCGATACAACACGCATGATGAATGTCGATAAAGGTCCGCTTCAAGACCAGGCTACTCATTCGTGACAGCTGCCTCTGCCTCCAAGCGCGTCGTGTAGACTAGGACAGCGCGCACAGATCGGCGCGCAGCTCCGCGCAGTTGGAGCGCGGTAGAAGCTTCTCGACGACGGCGTGAGTCTGCTTCCATATCGGGACGGCCGCGACGAGGAGGGCCCGTCCGGCGGGGGTCAGCACCAGCCGCCGCGTGCGTTTGTCGGCATCATCGACACTCACTTTGACCAGGCCGCGGCGTTCGAGCGGTTTTAGATTAGCGGTCAGGGTCGTGCGGTCCATGGCCAGCAGCACGGACACGCTGCCAATGCTCGGCGCCTCCTCACGATTGAGCGACATCAACAGCGAGAATTGCCCGTTTGTCAGACTTAGCGGCCGCAGCGACGCGTCAAAGCGACGCGCTATTGCCCGTGCTGCCCGCTGCAAATGCAGGCAGAGGCAGGTGTCACGCACCTCTACGGTGATCGCGAAGGGAAGATGCTGGTCACTTGACACCGGGCTAGTATGTTGATATCAACACAACCCCGTCAAGGGAAATTAATTCGAATGCCGACGGTTTTGTTCACGTCTGCGCTGCAGCGATTCTTGCCTGTGACCTCGGCGCAGGTGGCGGGCGCCACTATAGCCGAGGCGCTCGCTGCGGTCTTCGCGTCGGAGCCGAGGCTGCGTGGTTATGTGCTGGATGATCAGGGAGCTTTGCGGCGGCACGTCGCGATCTATGTCAACGGCCGGCCGATCGGCGATCGCGCGCGATTGACGGATCCCGTCGCGGCAAACGACGAGATCTACGTTTTCCAGGCGCTGTCCGGAGGATAGTGGGAGGAGGGGATGACGGAGCGGCTCCATATCGGGACCCACAAGGGTTTGTTCGAACTCGCGCGCCATAACGGCGTGTGGGACATTGTCGACATACAGTTTCTCGGCGATCCTGTTTCTGCCGTGCTGGCCGTTGCCGACGGCATCGTCTATGCCGCGTTGGATCTCGGCCATTTCGGAGCCAAGCTGTGGCGCCGCGACCGCACCGGAAACTGGCGTGAGCTTCCGGTGCCGGCATTCCCGCCCAAGCCGGACAATGCCCGCGACGACCCTCATCCTTGGTCGCTCGGCAAGATCTGGGCGCTCGAACCGGGGGGCGTTCCCGGACGGATCTGGGCAGGCACAATGCCGGGCGGGCTGTTCCGCACTGATGATTGCGGCGAATCCTGGTCACTGAACGAGGCGCTCTGGCTTATGCCCGAGCGCCGGCAGTGGTTCGGTGTCGCCGGCGGCGAGCAGCCCGGCATCAATTCGGTACTGATCGATCCGCGCAACCCGTCGGACATCCGCATCGGCGTATCCTGTGCGGGCCTGTGGGCGAGCACCGACACGGGCGCCTCGTGGCAGATCATCAATCACGGCATGTACAACGAGTACATGCCGCCTGAGCAGCGCGAGGACCCGATCGTCCAAGACATCCACCTGCTGTCGCGCTGCGCCGCGCGGCCTGAAATCGTCTGGTGCCAGCACCACAACGGGGTCTTCCGCTCGGAAAACGCCGGGGCCAATTGGCGCGAGCTGACGGCGATCCGCCCGTCGAAATTCGGCTTTGCCGTCGCCGCCCATCCGCACGACCCGGATACCGCCTGGTTCGTCCCCGCGATCAAAGACGAGCGGCGCGTCCCCGTCGATGGTAAGGTCGTGGTCGCGCGCACCCGTGACGGCGGCCGCAGCTTCGAGGTATTGAAGAACGGGCTGCCGCAACGCCATGCTTATGACCTGGTGTGGCGACATGCGCTCGCGGTCGACGAGACCGGCGAGCTCCTCGCCTTTGGCTCGACCAGCGGCGGGTTGTGGATCTCCGAGAACGGCGGGGATTCCTGGACGATGCCCGAGGCAAGGCTGCCGCCGATCGCGGCGGTGCGCTTCGCCCCGGCCGAACATTGAACAGACCAACCCTTTTTCAGCAACCCTTCTTCAAAGGAGCCGACATGCTGGTCCAACCGTATCTGTCATTCGACGGTCGCTGCGAAGAGGCGATCGAGTTCTACCGCAAGGCGCTCGGCGCCGAGACCATTATGCAGATGCGTTTCAAGGAAAGCCCCGAGCCCCCTCCGCCGGGCATGGTTGCGCCCGGTTCGGAGAACAAAATCATGCCTGCCAGCCTGCGCATCGGCGACACGATCGTGATGGCGTCCGACGGCGCTTGCCAGGGCAAGCCAAATTTCCAGGGCATTTCGCTATCGCTGACGGTCCCCAGTGAAGCCGAGGCCGACCGGCGGTTCAACGCGCTGGCCGAGGGCGGACAGGTGCAGATGCCGCTCACCAAGACCTTCTTTTCGCCGCGCTTTGGCATGGTGGCCGACCGCTTCGGCGTTAACTGGATGGTCATTGTCGAGCATCAGCAAGGGACCTAGCGATGCGGTTCATGGTCCTGCTCAAGGCCGACAAGAGCACCGAGGCGGGTGTTCCCCCGAGCACCGAACTGATTGCCGCAATGGGCAAATACAATGAGGAGCTGGTGAAAGCCGGCGTGATGCTCGCCGGCGAAGGGCTGCAGCCCAGCTCGAAGGGAGCGCGCATCAAATTCTCGGGCGAGAAGCGGACGGTTACCAAGGGTCCGTTTCCCGAGAGGGAGCTGATCGCCGGGTTCTGGATGTTCCAGGTCAACTCGATTGAGGAGGCGATCGAATGGGTCAAGCGCTGCCCGGATCCGCTTCCCGGGAGCGAGGCCGAGATCGAAATCCGCCAAGTTTTCGAAGCCTCGGATTTTGAGACGATGACCCCCGAGCTCAAAGAGCAGGAAGAACGGCTCAGGGCGACGGTCGAAGCGCGACGCAGGAGCCCCTGAGAGCGCGGGGACAAATGGAGGCGAAGGGCTGAATAACGGCCCTTCGCCTCTTTTTAAAAGTTCTGGGACGCTTCTCGGGGTGGATGGAATGCGTGTCTTCACATTGCTGCCGATGGCGCGCTGGTGCGAGGCGGCGCCGTTTGCCGCAGCCGCGGAGGCCGCCGGCTTTGATGCGGTGATGACGGTCGAGCTCGGGCACGACGTGTTCACTCCGCTCGCCTTTGCCGCTCTCGCGACCGAACGGATCGAGCTCACACCCTCGATCGCGGTCGCCTTTCCGCGCAGTCCGACCGTGATGGCGAG
>JBJMQW010000413.1:0-10247 GCA_045802495.1 Allostellaceae bacterium
AAGCTGTGAGCTTCTAACTGATAGAAACCCGGGTCAAACAAGAATATTTATCGGCCAAAAAGGATCTTAGTTGGGAATGCCGATCGCGCCCGGTGAAGACTGCCCCTTACGCGGAGGTGCGACTGAGAATGCGGAAACGGTCGCCCGATAGTGCTACAGCGGCGGCTCGGGAATGCAAGGTCCGCCGCTATTTTCTGGTTGGGAAATCCATCGGAAGAGGTTGATGCGTCACGCGCGCTTTCGTTCTGCGATAACCCCCGAATGGTTTTGCAAACCGGCTGGAGCGCGTTGGTTTCTCTAAGTCAAGATTCCGCTGCGTTTGCAAAACGGTGGATTGTATAGCAATGGCTTAGGACGAAACCCGCTGTCCTACCGTTAGACGATCCCCCATCCGAGGGTCAGCCACGATCTGTCGCGGCTGATAGCACAGGATGGCGGAGTTGGGTAGAGGCACCGCCGAACGGCTTCTCGCAAACCTTCGCGACAGCTGTGGTGTTTTGATTCGGCGCCGGCCTGCGGTACCATCCGAGGTCGTGCTCGATAATGGGTTGCTCGCGTGGAGAAGCCGCTGCGCACAGGAGGCCCGCTCGGGAGTGGCGGCGCGCCTCCTGCGCCGGGCCCGCTTGCGACCGGAGCTGCCGATCCCGGTGGAGAAGCGCCTGGCGAGTGGGCGTCGGCGCGCCCGTATCCGTCGAGCTTTCGAACTGCGACACCGCGACGACCTGTCTCGCATCGCTTCGCACCGCAATACGCGGCGCTCGATCTCGGCACGAACAATTGCCGGCTGCTGATCGCGCGACCGATAGGGCGCGGCTTCCGGGTTGTCGATGCCTTCTCCCGGATTGTCCGCCTCGGTGAAGGGCTTGCGGCGGCCGGGGTCCTATCGGAAGAAGCGATGGCCCGGGCTCTCGACGCGCTGAAGATCTGCGCCGACAAGATCGCGATCCGCAGCGTCGCCGCCGGCCGCTACGTTGCCACCGAAGCATGCCGCCAGGCAGGCAATTGCGACATTTTTCTCGCTCGGGTTCGCGAAGAGGTCGGCCTAGACATCGAGATCATTTCGTCGACGGAAGAGGCGCGCCTGGTCGTAGCCGGTTGTGCCCCACTGCTCAATCCGCGCATCCCCTATGCGCTCGTCTTTGATATCGGCGGCGGGTCGACCGAGATCGTCTGGCTGCGTCTCTGGGGCGGAAACGGCGGCCGGCGCCGCCGTCCGCAGATCCTCGGCTCGGTGTCGCTGCCCTTTGGGGTCGTGACCTTGACCGACCGCTTTGGCGGCGCCGAGGTGTCGCCGGCGACCTATCGCGCGATGGTCGCCCAAGCGATGGAGGCGCTGGCGCCATTCGAGCGCGGCCATGAACTCCTGCGCCACGTCAGAACCGGAAGAGTGCAAATGCTGGGCAGCTCGGGGACGGTGACGACTCTTGCCGGGATCCATCTGGCGCTGCCGCGCTACACGCGCGCATTGGTCGACGGCAGCGTGCTGACCTTCGAGCAGATCTCGGTCGTATCGGCCCATCTTGCCGGGCTCGACCTCGCGGGGCGCGCCGCCAATCCTTGCGTGGGCCGCGAACGCGCCGATCTCGTGCTCAGCGGCTGCGCGATCCTCGATGCGATCTGCGCGACTTGGCCCGTCGGCCGGCTGCGGGTCGCCGATCGCGGCGTCCGCGAAGGGATTTTGCTCGATCTGATGCGGGTATGAAGTGACGCTAAAGGGCGGCGGCGGGCGCGGCGGCTCGGCCAGGTCTGGGCCGCCCGCCGTCAGGCGACCAGCGGTGCGGGTCCGCGGTGCACGGCAGCGAAAGGCGTCCTCTAACCAATGGCTATCTCGCCAGCTCAACGATCCTTATGTGGCCGAAGCCCGCCGGCTCGGCTATCGGTCGCGCGCGGCGTTCAAATTGATCGAGCTGGATGATCGGTTTCGGTTGCTGCAGCCCGGACAGCGGGTGGTCGATCTCGGCTGCGCGCCGGGCGGCTGGACGCAGGTTGCGGTCGAGCGGGTGGGCGCCGGGGAAGGCCGCGGCGCGGTCGTGGCTGTCGATCTCGGGGAGACAAAACCGATAGCCGGTGCCGTGACCTTGTGCGGGGATCTTCACGACCCGGAGGTCGTCTCGGCGGTAAAAGCCGCTCTGGGCGGTCCCGCCGATCTCGTGCTCAGCGACATGGCGCCGCCGTCGACCGGCCACGCCGCGACCGATCACTTGCGGATCGTCGCGCTCGCCGAGGCGGCCACCTCGGTTGCGGCAGGGATCCTGCGGCCCGGGGGCGCCTTTGTTGCAAAAGTCTTTAAAGGCGGCGCCGAAGGCATGCTGCTCGCGCAGCTCAAACGACAATTCTCGGAGCTGCGCCACGCAAAGCCGCCGGCGAGCCGCGCGGAGTCTGCCGAGACTTATGTCGTCGCCAAAGGGTTCCGAGGGCCCCCGCTAGTCGAAGACTAGAGGGCCGCGATCTCACCAGGCGACCTGCACCCGGCCGGCAAGCGTCGAATAGCGCTGGCCGATCTGGACTGTCCCGGCGGTGTTGAGCTTGTTGACGTCGACCAGCTGGTATTGCAGCTCCAGCCGCACCCAGTCGTTCGGGTACCAGCTGAGCGCAGCGCCAAAGATTTTCTGGTCGCCGCCAAAGACCCCGCCCGTGACATTTTGCGATACGCCGGTCAGAACATTGCTGTTGAGGTTGGTAAGGCTGTAGCGTGCGGCCAGCTGCCACGCGCCGATGCCGCGCTCGTCGATCGTGAACGGACGGTCTACTTTGGGTCGCGCAAACGCTGCATTGCCAACGCTGTAGCGGAACGGCTCTCCGGTGATGTTCCAGCCCACCTCGACATAGCCGCCATTGAAACTGAGATCGGGCGACGGTACGCCCGGCAATTTCGATTGGGTATCGCCGATCTGATAGTACTCACCCTGAACGAGGAAATTACGCCAGCCGATGGCAGCCTCACCACCATAAACATTCGCGCTGGAGCTGGATAGATTTCCAGTGCTGATCAGCCGGTTCATGTCGACGCGCAGTTCGGGTCGATCCTGGAAGATCAGCGTCGTCCGGTTTACTCCCGCCGTGCCGCTGGCATTGATGTTCGGGTGGATCACATATTCGCCGGACAGGCCCAAGTGAAAATTCCAATCCTGGTCGTAATAAGGACGTCCAGCGACACGCCCGACCAACCCGATCTGCTCGCCGTTCAGAAGGGTCGGGTTTTGCGCGCCGAAAGGCGCCCCGGTCAGATAGCCGGCCACAAAATACCTGTCCGTAGAAGCTTTGGCCCCGCCGGAAGCGCGCGCATCCCCCGCCGCCACATTGCGGGCGATTTCGACGATGCTCGGCCGCTCCATCAGCAGGAAATCGTTGGAACTTTGGGAATCGTACAGCGAGAACCACGGTTTGAAATATCCTACGGTGGCGGTTACCGGTTTGAACCCGGTGAAGTTCAGGTTGGCTTCATAGAGGCCGACCGTCCCATCGGGCGAGCCGCCAAAGTCGGGCGTGATGTTCAGCGTGAAATCGTCAAACTTGGCGACAAAGAAGATCCGGCCCCGGCGTAGGTTCACACCGGTGTTGAGGTCGGGAAACTGCGTATTTGCATTCGGGTCCTGAAAATAAGTGCCCATGTCGAACTGGATTTGGCCGCCGATTGCGAAAGACGCGCGGCCATCCGAGGTCGAGATCGTCGGTCGTCCGTCCGGCATGCCGACTTTGACGCCTGTGGCCTCGGCAACTGGGGCCGGGGGAGCGGCAGCCGCGGCTTGCGCCTGCGCCGCCGCTTGTGAGGCCTGCGCTTGCGCGCTCGCAGCCCTGGCGGCGTCTTGCTGCGCCTGGTCTGCTGCCTCGCGCGCTTGGCGCGCCTCTTCCTTGGATCGCTGCGCCTCACTGCGCGATTGTTTGAGCTGCTGCTTAGCGTCCCCGAGTTCGCTCTTCAGGCGCTGCAACTCGCCCTGCAAACCCTTGATCTGACGTTCGATCGCCTCGATGCGATCGATCGGAGCGCTTTGCGCCGCGGCTACCCGAGGTATCGCCGCGGCGCATAGAGCGACCAATGCGACACCGCCGCGGCGGCGCGCAGCAGATTGGCTGGCCATGTTCCTGCTCCCCCTCCGGACAAGACACGGGGAGCTTTATCAACCAAATGCTACATTTTTTATACCGGGCAACTTTTTCGAGCGGCATGATTTGCAACACTGTTGCGATGTCACAACAGTGTGTTAAATCGACGGCAAACGGCTTATCGTGGTCAGCTTCGGATAAGCCGATAATTCGCCTCGAGGGTCGGCGGCCCATCGCTCTCGACGACGCCGCGTCCGGCTAGATCGATCAGGTGCGCATGGACAGAGCGTCCGGCGGCACGCCGCAGCCCCGGCTGCAGGCCGACATAGAGCCGCTCGACGATCGCGTCGATCCGCCCGACTCCAGCGCGCAGGCAATCGAGAATCCCGGCCTCGCGATCCCGGCGATGGGCAATGAAGGCGCGCACATGATCGTGCGGCTCGGTAATCGCGGGACCATGCGTCGGCCAGTAGACGGCATCCGATCGCTCAAGCAGCTTGTCGAGCGAGGCCATATACGCCGCCATGTCGCCGTCCGGCGGCGCGATCACGCTGGTAGACCATCCCATCACGTGGTCGCCGCTGAACAAGACACCGCTGTCGGGCAAGGCGAAGCACAAATGGTTCGAGGTGTGGCCGGGCGTATGCACCGCCTCGAAGACCCAGCCCTTGCCGGCGATCCGGTCGCCGTCGCGAAGCGACTTGTCGGGGACGAAATCCCAGTCACCGCCCTCCTCGACCCCCGCATCGCCTCGCTGGCCGCCGGCATGCGGGCCGAAGCCGCAGGTTGGGGCGCCGGTCGCCGCCTGCAGCGCGCGCGCTGCCGGCGAGTGGTCGCGATGCGTGTGGGTGACCAGAATGTGGGTGACCTCTTCACCCGTAAGCCCTGCAAGCAACGCCTCGACATGTTCGTTAAGATCGGGGCCGGGATCGATCACGGCGACCTCGCCATGTCCGACGACATACGTTCCGGTGCCCCGGAAAGTGAAGGGGCTAGGGTTGCGGGCAACGATGCGGCGGATCATCGGCGCGACCGCCTCGAGCCGGCCGTATTCGAACGAGAAATCGCGGCGGAAGGGGATCTCGATTGCCATATCCGTGAGATTACACGACATCCCGCGCGAAGGGATGCTTCTTTGCGCGGGATCGGTCAAAATCCCCTGACCGAAGAGGGAGAGGCGCGATGAAAGTAAAGCTGGACATTGAGTGCACGCCTGAGGAGGCGCGCGCCTTTTTCGGACTGCCGGATGTAAGGCCGCTGCAGGAGGCGCTGATGCCGGAAGTTGAGGAGAGATTACGAGCCACCCTCAAAGCAATGGATCCGGAGGCGATGCTGAAGAGTTGGCTGCCGGCGACCCTCAAGGGTTTTGAGCAGCTGCAGGAGATGTTCCTGGCGCAGATGAGCGGCCTCGGCAAAAAGAAATAGCCATGGCCAACTCCTTGCGGACTGCACGGTTGCGGCTGCGCCCGTGGCGCGACGCAGACGTTGCCGCCTTCGAAGAGCTCAACGCCGACCCCGAAGTGATGGAATTCTTACTGGTGTTGCCGGATTGGGCGGATCGGGCGCGTGCTCATTGGGAGACGCACGGTTTCGGACAATGGGTCGTCGAGATCCCTGGTACTGCGAGCTTTATTGGGGTTGTCGGCCTCAACAACATCTCATATCCCGCACATTTCACCCCGGCGGTAGAGATTGCCTGGCGCCTGGCGCGGGCTTATTGGGGCCGAGGCTATGCCACGGAAGCCGCTCGTGCGGCGCTCGACTACGGGTTTGAGAAACTCGGCTTGACGGAGATCGTCGCCACGACGGTCCCGGCCAATCGGCGCTCGCGCCAGGTCATGGAGCGCCTGGGAATGACACGCGCGCCGGAGGATGATTTTGACCATCCCCGCGTTCCTGAAGGATCGCTGAAGCGCCACGTCCTCTACCGACTGCGGCGCCCGGCATCGGCGTGACGTGACCGGGTCGATCCTGCTCGTCCGCCATGGCGAAACCGAATGGAATCTGCAGAGGCGTTACCAGGGCCGCTCGGATTCGCCGCTGACCAAACGAGGCGTCGCGCAAGCGCATGCCATCGGCCGATTTCTTCAAACTCTGCCGGATATCCAGGCCGCGAGAATGGTCGCCAGCCCATTGGGCCGAGCACGGCACACCGGCGATATCATCCGGCAATATCTGGCAGCCGATGCGGAATTGGCTGTTGACGATCGCCTGCGGGAATTGTCGCTCGGCTCCTGGGATGGGTTGACCTATCAGGAAATCGCAATGCGCTCGCCGGGAGTGTTCGACGGGGATGGTCGATACGAATGGTATTTCCGCGCTCCGGATGGCGAGCGCCATGACGCTTTGGTCGCCCGCCTCGCAGAATGGCTCGGCGAACGCGGCGGGGTGCATTGCCTTGTGGTCGTGACGCACGGGATCGTCTCTCGCGTTCTGCGGGGTCTTTATGCCGGGTTGCCGCGTGACGTTGCATTGATGCTTCCGGTGCCGCAGGACAAAGTCTTTCGCTTGTCCGGCGGCCGCATCGAACAGCTCCCGGTGCCTCGACAAGGTTGCCGCGGAAGCTGACACCTCGGCCACAGATGGCGGATTACTCGGCGCGCGCAGCGGCTTCCGGCGTATCCTGGCGTTCGAGGGGTATGAACCAGGCATATGGCACCCATCCTCCTTTCCCGTCGCCCCCGCGAAAGAAGGTGTAATCGGATCAGCGCTCATCGCCCGGTCGCAGGCACCCATGCCATCGCGGCGCGCGTGTGACGAAATCGTGCCAACGTGCCATCCCCCTGCTGTCCCGGCGAAAGCCGGGACCCATTGTGACGAGGCACGAACCATTTGGCGTCAGTAAGGTATTCTCATTACTTGAGACTCTGGTGCGGCGACCAAATGGGTCCCGGCTTTCGCCGGGACAGCGGGAGAACTCATATCGAAATCGTCAGTTTACTCCTCGCCACCAGTTGGATTACGGCCGCGAAAGCGGGGGGCCAGGGGCCGCATGCGCAGTGCTTGCCCGCCCCTGGGTGCCCGCTTTCGCGGGCATGACGATAATTGTGCGTGGGTACCATCTGTCAGAATCGGACCACTAGGGTCGGCGGGATGCGATTTCGACGAGCTTTCCCGGGTTCATGATGTTGGCGGGATCGAGGGCATGCTTCACCCGGCGCATCAGCTCGATCTCGACCGGCGATTTGTAATGGGTGATCTCCTCGCGCTTCATCATGCCGACGCCGTGCTCGGCGCTGATCGAGCCGCGCAATTCGCGCACGACGCCGTGGACGATGTCGTTGAATTCCTGCCAGCGCCCGAGATAGGCCGCGCGATCGGCGCCCTCCGGCTGGGTCAGGTTGAAGTGAATATTGCCGTCGCCGACATGGCCGAAGGCGATCGGCCGAATGCCGCGCAGCCGCTCGCTGACCGCAGCGCTGGCGCGGATGACGAACTCGGCGACCCGGCTCACCGGCACGGAGACATCGTGCTTGATCGACCCCGAATAGAGCTGCGCCTCGACGATCGCCTCGCGGATATGCCAGAGCCCCTTTGCCTGTGCGCCGCTTTCGGCAATGACCCTGTCCGCGACAAGACCCTCCTCGATCGCCGACGCGAGGAGCCTCTCCAATAGCCCGCGAAGGCCGCTCCCGGTCTGGCTCGACGACATTTCGAGCAGCACGTACCACGGAAACGCCGCGGTCAGCGGGTCGGTCGTCCCGGGGATATGGGCAAGCGCGAGGTCGAGCCCGGCGCGCGGAATCAGCTCAAAGGCCGTGAGCTGATCGGCGGTGGCGGCGCGGGCGCGGGAAAAAAGTTCCATGACGTTCTCGATCCGCGTCAGCGCCAGGAACGCCGTTTCGATTTCGCGCGGCTTTGGAAAGAGCTTGACCGTCGCGGCGGTGATGATGCCGAGCGTGCCCTCGCCGCCAATGAACAGCTGCTTCAGATCGTAGCCGGTATTGTCCTTGCGCAACCCGCGCAACCCGTCCCAGACCTGCGCGTCCGGCAATACCACTTCGACACCCACTGTCAGCTCGCGGGTATTGCCATAGCGCAATACCGCAATGCCGCCGGCATTGGTCGACAGGTTGCCGCCGATCTGGCAGCTGCCCTTCGGCGCCGAGGCTGAGCGGGAAGAGCCGGTCGACTTGCGCCGCTGCGTCGTGCAAATGAGCGAGGATGCAGCCGGCCTCGACGGTCATCGTGAAATTGACGGGGTCGATCGCGCGGATCCGGTTCATGCGGCCGAGCGAGAGGACGATGTTGTGCCCGTCCTGCGGCGGGACGCTGCCGCCGACGAGGCCCGTATTGCCGCCTTGCGGCACGATCGGCAGTAGAGCCTCGGCGCAGATCCGCACAACCTCCGCCACCTCTGCGGTCGAGGCGGGACGTACTACCATCCGGGTGGCTCCATGGTATAGGCGCCGCGCCTCGAGGAGATAGGGTTCCTGCTCGGCGGGGTCGGCGACCCAGCCGCGGGGACCCACCACCGTTTTGATCTGATCGAGCGCCGCCTCGATTTTCGTTGCTTGCTCCTGGACTGCCGCGACAGTCATTTAGGCGCCCGATGAAATGCCGGGAAGCGCGTTGCGCTCATCCCTGCCGCGGGGCGGCGGCGCGGCGCAGGCGGTCGTTGATGGCGAGTCCCAGACCATGCTCGGGGATCGTCATCACCGCGATGCCGCAGAACACCGGCCGGTCGAGCCGCCGCAGCATTGAGAACAGATTGGCCGCCGCCTCGGCGAGGTCGCCCGAGCGGCTCAGCCACAGCACCTCGGCAAAGCCGGGCGGCGCATCGGGGCCAAAGGCGAGCAAGGCCTCGCCGGGGCGGGTCGCGGCGGCGTCGAGACGGACCGGCAGAGCGGGCGCATAATGGCTCGCCAGCATGCCCGGCGATTTCGGGAGCCCGGGGTCAGGCTCTGCGAGCGGTCCCAGCAGTTCCGTCAGCTGCTCGACGCCGATGCCGCCAGGCCGCAGGAGGGTAGGAGGGTCCCGCGTCATATCGAGAACGGTCGACTCGATCCCGACCGTCGTGGGGCCATCGTCGAGGATCAGCGCGACCGCGTCGCCGAGGTCTTCGGCGACATGCGCCGCCTCGGTCGGGCTGATCCGGCCCGATCGGTTGGCCGAAGGCGCCGCGACCGGCCGGCCCGTTTTGCGCAGCAGGGTCTGCGCTATCGGATGGGCAGGCACTCTGACCGCAACCGTGTCGAGCCCGGCGCTCGCCAGCAGCGCCAACCCGCTGCCGGGGCGCCGCGGCAATACCAGGCTCAACGGACCCGGCCAGAAACGTGCGGCAGCCCGGAGCGCCGGTTCGCTGAAGATCGCGATCGCTTCGGCGTCGCCGAGGCTCGGGACATGGACGATCAGCGGGTTGAAGTGCGGCCGGCGCTTGGCCGCAAAGTTATCGGCGACGGCCCGCTCGCTCGTCGCATCGCCGCCGAGCCCATAGACGGTTTCGGTCGGAAAGGCGACCAATCGTCCCGCGCGCAGCAGCGTGCCGGCGCGAGCAAGCGCTTGTGGCGCCAGGGGTGAAACGACCACTGCCACCGCTCCACTCTTATTGATGGCGAGCGTCGGCACAAGTGCAGCCGAGACGCGCTCTTGACATTCGGTTTCGGCATCTTACTCTTTTTAACAGTTCTAAATTATAACATAGCGGCAAGCTGTGGAAGGAAGGACAGGTTGGCGACGGCTGCCGGCATTCCGGCGGGCGACAACCAGAACAACCTGACCGCAGGGCCGCTCAGACCGCTGCCGGCGTGGCGTAAGGCCGGCAGCTTTCTCCCGGGATTGATGATCCTTGGAGACGAAACGGAACGAGCACCACGGGATCGGAGAGAAACATGGACGCACAGACCGATGACAGAAGCGCGGCCAGATGCCCGGTCGCGCACACGACTGCTCCCAGGACCAACCGGGAGTGGTGGCCGAACCGGCTGGATCTTCAGGTTCTCCACCAGCACTCCGCCCTGTCCAATCCAATGGGCGAGGATTTCGACTACGCGAAAGAATTCAACAGCCTCGACCTGCAAGCCGTGATCAAGGACCTGCATGCCTTGATAACGGACTCGCAGGATTGGTGGCCGGCCGATTTTGGCCACTACGGGGGGCTGTTCATTCGGATGGCGTGGCACCTCGCAGGCAGCTACCGCATCGGCGACGGCCCGCTCGCTCGTCGCATCGCCGCCGAGCCCATAGACGGTTTCGGTCGGAAA
>JBJMQW010000414.1:0-6352 GCA_045802495.1 Allostellaceae bacterium
GAGGTCACCAAGGGTGATCCCAAGCTGGTGGGGCGTTGCGATCTGACATCCAGGGTCGCACAGCTGAGAACCGCGTCTGATCCGTTCTAGTAGTGAAAATCTGACGCTTGTAGCTGTGCCGGCGGGGGGCTTCGGGTGAGGCTAGGCGGCCCCGCCAACCTCGACGGGGTGAAACAACGCGCTTACGGATTCGCCGTTATGGATGCGGCGCATAGCTTCGGCGAGTGCCGGCGCGACAGATAGTATCTTGAGCTTTGGGACGCATTTTTCGGCGGGGATCGGGACGGTGTTCGTGGAAACGATTTCGAGCACGTCGTCCCGCTGGTTGAGACGATCGAGAGCGCCGGCGGAGAACAGGCCGTGCGTGCAAGCGACGCGCGCCGAGCGAGCCTCGCGCTGGCGTAACCGGTCGAGCAGCTCGATTACGGTGCTGCCTCGGGCGATTTCGTCATCGAGCACGATGATGTCGCGGCCGTCGACATCACCGATGATTGCGCTGATCTCGACGCGATCGTCACTGAAGCGCTGTTTGGCGGCAGCCGCCACCGCAGTACCCAGCAGGCGGGCAAAGGCGGCGGCCGTCTTGGCATTGCCGAGATCCGGCGCCACGACAACGGTGTTGGCCAGATCGCATTGTTTGAAGTGCCCGGCAAGCTCGCGCAGCGCATGCAAATGATCGACCGGGATATTAAAAAAGCCGTGCACCTGCGGCGAGTGCAGGGTCATTGTCAGAATGCGATTGGCACCCGCGGTGACCAGCAGATCAGCGACCAAACGGCCGCCGATCGAGATCCGCGGCGCGTCCTTCTTGTCGGAGCGCGCGTAAGCATAGTGGGGCATCACCACCGTTGTGCGCGATGCCGACGCCCCTCGCGCCGCGTCCAGCATCAGCAGCAGCTCGACCAAATGCTCCTGCACCGGTGGAACCAGAGGTTGGATGATAAAGACGTCGCGTTCCCGGCAATTGGCTTGAAGCTGCACGCCAAGGCAATCGTTTGCATAGCGCTCTATCTGCGATGGCAGCAGAGGAACGCCGAGCTGCGTACAGATTTCCGCGGCCAAAAGCGGATGCGCGCTACCACTGAAGACAGCGATTTCGTTCAACGATCGCAACCCCCAAGGGATCATCATTGGTCCAAAATATAATACAGGTCCGCGTGCGGCGCGGAAGCGGCAAGACGTAAGCGTTGCAGCGGCCATCTCCGGCCGAACCAATCGCCGGAGCTCTACACGGCATTCGAGCGCGAAGTGATCAACTTCCCGGTGCAACACATCGGCGCCAACGTCCCGCAGGCCTGGGCCGCCGGCTCGGCGTTCATGCTGACCCAGGCGCTATTGGGCATTCTGCCGGATGCGCCGCGCAGCAAACTCTATGTCGATCTCTATGTCGATCCCCGCCATGGCTGCCCGATCTGGCCGTTTAGGACCTCCGGCTCAGCAGGCACAAGCTCGACATCCGCTTCTGGCGCGAGGGCGGCGCGACCGCCTTCGAGGTCATCAAGGACGACCCCAAGCTGGTGGAGCGCTGCGATCTGGCATCCAGGGTCGCACAGCTGAGAACCGCCTCCGATCCATTCTAAACATGGGGAGTTCGCCGTTTTGGGGGGCGCCTGGCCCCATCTCCCTCCCCGAGGGGTTGCGACGCCAGGAGGCGGACGTTAAGATCTGTTCGGAGGCCGACCGGCTCTCCTTTCTCAAAAGCGTTCTGCGAAAAGGCCGGGTCGAGAGATGCCTAAGCCTATAGTCGCGGCCCCGTCCCTCGATACGCTGTTGCGAGAGCCCGCCTTGCGCACTGTGTCCCAGAATTCCGATCTGGCCTATCTCGTCTCCCTCGGACTCGTCGCCGCGCTGATCATAAGCGTTTTCTTCGGCATCGGCCTGTCTTTGATCCCGGCGCAAACTGAGGAGCAGATTATCGTTGGCTCTGCTAATCGCGGCTCGGGTATTGACCCCTTGCGCTCCGACGATTTCCAAGATTTACGCACCGATGCTCGCTCTGTTCCGATAGAACGGAAGCCACCACCCGCTTCTGGAACAGCCTCCTTCCCGGTCTCGGCTCTCGCCCAAGCCCCGGCGGCGGATTCCGCGCCCCCCGGCGATGCGGCACCGGTGACCGCCGCAATCGGTGGGTCATCCAACGCAGAAGCGCGGCAGGAGCCACCACCCGCCGCGCGGGCGGCCGGATCATCTCAAGCGATTGGATCGAGGCCGCCCGCCGCAAACGTTCCGGCGGCACCCCAAGCGAGCCCGCCTTCAGCCGCTGAGGTCACGGAGCTCTTGGCGCGCGGCGACTCGTTTGTCCTCGTCGGCGACATCGCTTCGGCGCGCGTTTTTTATCAACGCGCCGCTGATGCCGGAGACGGGCGGGGGGCCCTGCGGATGGGTGCGACCTTCGATCCGGCGTTTCTCGCCCGGGCTGGGCTGGACAGTACGTCCGGCAATCCGGCGAAAGCGCGCTCCTGGTATCGGCGCGTCCTCGACCTCGACCCCGAGCAAGCCGGTCCGCGGCATAAGCGCGTAGCCACGAAATAGCGAGGTATTTTCTGACTGGGTGTGTGCGAGAAACGCCTCAACGGGCGGCGGGGGAAGAACTGCCCATAGAGCGCATGAATTCATTGAACACGTCCTCTGAGGCTTCCGGCTGTTTGTGGGAGGAGAACTGCTTGCGCCAACGGAGAAAGTCTCGATACAAGGCCTGTTTTTGCTGATCTGTGTAAGCGCCCGTGCCTGGCGTCGCCGTGGGCGAGGTTCCACTCCCTTCTTGCGTTTTCGATAGCTGTCCATCGGGTGATGGCCGCGCTGATGTTTCTCTCGGGCTTCGCTCCGGCGCTAATTCGGTTGTGGGTCGGGTTGCTGTGCTTCCGCCGCTCCTCTCGGCGCTCGTAGCACCTCTTGCCTGGCTCTCGCTTGGGACAAAGTGGCGCCATCCCGGAACCTCCATGGCCAAATCCGGCCTCGACGCCGCACCGCTCGACGACCTTTGCTGGTTAGTGGCGCGCAATAGCTCCGCGCGGCTCAATCGCGAGATCTCACGATTTCCTGCCGTGCTCAACGCGCTACTGTTGACGGCCAGCACGATCGGCACCGCGACGGTAGCGATCGGGACACCGCGCCCCGCTTCACCCCCACCAATCAACAGCGGATAATCCGTAGGAGCCAAACGCGACGGCCGGTAAATGCTTGACAGCTCTTGCGCGAACGGAACAGGCAAGAAATGCACGCGGTCATCCCGGTTCAGGTTGAAGAACAGACGCGCTGGGCTCTTGGCCACATGCAGGATGGCGGCGATTTCTCCCCGGTGCAGCTGCTGCAGTGCTTGAGCTTGATCGAGCGCTACCGGCTGGACCCTTATCTTTAATGCCTGGAAAAGCACCGATCCGGTGATGAAGGAGCGGCTGTCGGGCGGACCGAGGCTCACCTTTTTGCCAGCGAGGTCGGCAATGCTCGCAATGTCCTGTCGGGCGAGGATATGGACCTGCTCTTCGTCGAGCTTTGTAACGTAGGCAATCGATGAATCGACGCCGGGAAAGCGGCCTCCGCGGAGATAAGGGAGCACATCCGATGCGACAACGGCGGCCTCGGCTCCCCTTTGATTGAGAAGGTCGAGGATGTTCTGCACGGGCCCTTGACCGTCAATCGGAGCGATACGCAATGTACTGGAACTGCCCGTCGGCTGATGGCGACTTTCAACAGTCTGGGACTTCCCGCCGCTCGCCACACCAGCGGCGGCAATCATAACCAACGCCAATACTGTGTGACGAATGGCCATCATGGTCCTCCCAATTGTCGGCCTACTGAAGGTTCGCCGCGCTTTCGGCCGACACGTGCCAGAGGATAACGTGATAGTGCGGCTCTTGGACCCCGGGATGGCCACTCGTATAGTGAATATCGACATGGTCCACAGGGACAGGGGTACCCTCCGTAATTTCCATCATTTTGTGAGCGTCGAGGTCGGTTAGAGGCAGCATGTAGATCGTGCTGACCAAAACGCCTTGACGGTCATATGCACGGAAGGGACCCAGCGGCAAAGTTTTCGGCTGTACGTAGAGCCTGCCCAGACCCGGATAGAAATCGGGAAAATGCACGAGCTCGCTGACCCGCTTGTAATCACCGCCGGGCGGTTCTCGCGGTGACAGACAACACCCTGCCAACCCCACTAATGCCATAACGGCCGATGCGTGGAGAACGGGGTTCGCCACACGGTTCTGCAGTTGAACAAGAATTCGCGGCGACAAGTTCCGGATAGTCAAGAGAGAGCTTCCTTGTTGTGTTGTCCGGTGGAATCTAACCCACCGATCACGCGGCAACGACAGTTTTGTGAGTTCTCTCGGCCATATGGGCGATACCGGTCCGGGCCCGGCGGGAACGATCGCGCCAGGTGACGGGAATGCCTTCAAGACGCCGATCACCGTCGAGGGCGTGATGAATTCGCGGATGATCGACTAACCGTTCCAGCTATTGCAGTGCTGTCTGGTGACGGATGGCGGCGGTCTCTCATGGGAGGACGCGGACGGCAAGGTGTGGGCGAGCTACAACACGTTCCGCATACTCCGGACCACCGCAGACCTAGATGGGCCGCCGGTCACATCACCGAAGGCGCCAACCGGTAGGGCTTTTCAGGGCTATCGACTTGATTGCCGCGAGTAACAACCGCCCCGCGGCAGGCTGCCCAGTGAAAACCGGACGGAAATGTGCCCGACCGACAGCTAGGCCACCGAGAGTTCGGCAACGAGAACTTTGCCCTTGGTTTCTGGGCTCAGCAGCAGCGAGATCACGACGCTGGCGGCCGCGACGACGGTGCCGACCAGCATCGGAATGGCGTAGCCCAAGTTGAAGTTTATTGCGGCGAAGGCCAGAATCGGCGCTACGAGCCCGCCGAAAATCGCTCCCTGGTGATAGCAGAAAGCGCTCGCCGTCGCTCGCACCTCGGTGGGGAACCGCTCTGAAAGGTAGCTCGGGAGCTGGCTGTAGAGAGCACCGCCGAAAGCGCCTTGCAGGCCAAAGCCGATCGTAATCCACAGCTCGCTGCTGGTGAACAGATAGAGCGGCGCAATCGGGATCGCGATCGCCGCCGGGATGATCATCGCCCAACGGCGGCCGATGATGTCGGCAGTCCAGCCCCACCAGCACATCCCAAGAAAGCTGAGGATGTTGGCGAGCATAAACGGCACCGCCGTCCCCATAGCGGTCAGCTTCAGGTCTTGCTGCAGATGCGTCGCGAACAAGGACCAGATCGAATAATAGAGGACAAAATTGCTGGCCATCCACCAGCAGGCCAACAGCGTGTTCCCGAGCATCCCGCGCTGGAAAATCTTGATCAGCGGAACACGCACCTCGCGGTTCTCGAGGCGCTGCTGCTTGCGATTTTCGACCCAGACCTCGGGTTCTTTGACAAAATAGCGGATATAGACGATCGACAGGGCCGGCAGCACGCCGATCCACAACATCCCGCGCCAGCCGATGTAGTCGTAGAACAATCCGTAGATCACGCTCGAGAGCAGAAAGCCGATGCTCCACGAGCCCTGCAGGACGCCGCTCATCAACCCGCGGGACCGGACCGGCCATTGCTCCATCGCGAGAGCGGCGCCGGCCGGCCATTCGGCGCCCATGCCGATCCCGAGAAGGGTGCGGAACACCAGCAAAAACAAAAACGTCGGCGAAAATCCGGCGATGAAGTTGCAGATCGAATACCAAAAAATCGAGATCATCAGCGGCAGCTTGCGGCCCACCCGATCGGCGAGCCAGCCGGATGCGACCGCGCCGACGAGCCGCATCCACAGGGTCAGCGTAAAGACGATGGCGACCTCGGTGGTGGGAACCTGGAACTCGTCCGCGATTGGTTTGATGAGGAGCAGAAACACCGTGAAATCGAAGGCGTCCAAGGTCCACCCCAGCCACGCCGCCCACCACGCGTACCACTGATCCCTGGTCGGCTCCTTCCACCACGGGATGCTCTTTACGGGTTCGCGTTCTATGGCCGCCATCTTGTTTCTCTCCCCTCGAGGCCGCCTCTGAGCCGGAGCTTTGCAGAAATCGTAGAGCAGAATTGCAAGATTGTCTTTAACTTTTTGCTTTTCTCGGCATCGCGGACACGCCAGCAGACATCAGAAAGATGGAGACCGGGGCCCACCATTCACGCCTGCATTATTTGCCGCTGCGAGCAACGGTAGGCTATGCTCAAGCCCATTCAAAAACTCAATGTATTGCACATGCCTGCTCGTTCAGTTTCGCCGCGCATAGAGTTTGTCAAATTGCCGGTGGGTCGTGTCATTTACACCTTGTCAACGCCGGCACGTCATACCGATGGTGAAACAGCGATTGTTGGGAAAGCGCTGCCGATCTCTTTCCATAC
>JBJMQW010000415.1:0-2866 GCA_045802495.1 Allostellaceae bacterium
TCTCGCCGCACGGCCTCGCCGTCGATTCGCGCGGCGACATTTATGTCGGCGAAGTGTCTTTCACCAATTGGGGGCGTCGCGTCAGGGCTAAAGGCGAGGCATTGCCGCCTGATTTACGCAGCCTGCAAAAGCTGGTGAAGGTCGATTGACCACGGCCCGCAGTGACGTATCCGACTGGGCGCGCCGGTTCCGGGACATCGGGCCGAGATCCGCACCCTGGTTAGTCTTAGCAGGCCTCAATACGGAATGAATTAAATACTCGTGAAATATACACTTAAATCATCGACGTTCGTAATTAACTGAAGACGGCCTTTACTGTGCTGTAGCACACCGCGCTGTCTGAATTGATGTATCGGAACTCAGCCGGCGCCGAGCCAGACCGCCGCGTGATAGACGAGAAACGCCGCAAGATAGGCGAGCGCCAGCATGTAGCCGAAGAGAAAGCCGGTCCATTTCCAGCTGGCGGTCTCGCGCCGCACCACGGCCAAGGTCGAAGCGCATTGCGGTGCGAAAACATACCAGGCGAGGAGCGCCATGGCGGTCGCGAGGCTCCAATGCGCGACCAGGGTGCCGCCGAGCGCGTCGCGATTATCATCGGCGCCCTCGATCGCGTAGACGGTCCCGAGCGCCGCGACGGCGACTTCGCGAGCCGCCATACCGGGGATGAGGGCGATGTTGATCTGCCAGTTGAACCCGACCGGGCGCAACACCGGTTCGAGGGCTTTGCCGATACCGGCGGCGAGGCTGTAATTGATCGCCGGCTCGGGGGCATCGGCCGGCGCCGGCGGCACCGAGCACAAAAACCAGATCACGACCATCATCGCGAAAATCGTCGTGCCCGCCCGGCGCAAAAAGATCTGGCCCCGCTGCAACAGCCCGAGAGCGATGTTTCGCAGCCGCGGCCGCTTGTAGTCGGGCAGTTCGAGCATGAAAGGCTCGTTCGGCTCGCGCCGCCACAGAAAACGGTTGAACACCCAGGACATGACGAGCGCGCCAGCGATGCCGGCGGCGTAGAGCCCGAACATCACGACGCCTTGTAGGCTGAGCCCACCGAGGACCGAACGGCGCGGGACAAAGGCGGAGATGATCAGTGTATAGACCGGGATTCTTGCCGAGCAGGTCATCAATGGCGCGACCAGGATCGTTGCGAGACGGCCGCGACGGCTGGAGATCACCCGCGTCGCCATAATGCCCGGGATCGCGCAGGCAAAGCTGGACAACAACGGGATAAAGGCGCGGCCGTGCAGCCCGGCGCCGCCCATGATCCGGTCCATCAGAAAAGCGGCCCGGGCCATATAGCCAAAATCTTCCAACAGTAGGATGAACAGGAACAACGTCAGGATCTGCGGCAGAAAGACGAGAACGCTGCCGACCCCGGAGATGACGCCGTCGCGGACAAAGCTCAGCAGCCACCCCTCGGGAAGCACGGCAGCGGCCCCCACCGCCATCCCGTCGAACCCGCTCTTGATCAGATCCATCGGCGCCTGCGCCCAGGTGAACACCGCCTGGAACATCAGGAACAGCACCGCCAGCAGGATGACGAGACGGAGCAGCGGATGCAGCACGATCCGGTCGAGGCGCCGGGTGAAGAGATCGGGCCGCCCCGGTGTCCTGACCGCTGCATCGAGGATGCGGTTCGCCTCGCGCTGCGTCGCGCGCAACTGCGCCGCGTTGGGCTCGGACCATTCGGGCGCGCGCGGCAACCCGCGCTCGCGGATCACCTCGTCGATGCGGGTCAGAAGATCCGTTGTGCCGCCCCGCCGCACGGCGACCGACGCCACGACTGGAATGCCGAGCTCAGCCGAGAGGCGGTCGAGGTCGATCTCGAATCCACGATGACGGGCGATGTCGAACATGTTGAGCGCAAGGATCATCGGCCGGCCGACGCGCTTCAGCTCGAGTGCGAGGCGCAGCGCCAGCCGGAGATTGGTCGAGTCGGCGACACAGACGAGCAGTCCCGGAACCTCCTCGCTTGCGAGCCGCCCCAGCACGATGTCCCGGGTGACGATTTCGTCGAGGCTGCGGGCACGCAGCGAATAGGTCCCCGGCAGATCGACCAGCCTGACCGTCAGGCCGGCCGGTGTTACCGCCAAGCCCTCCTTGCGCTCGACGGTGACACCGGGGTAGTTCGCGACCTTCTGACGGCTGCCGGTCAGCGCATTGAACAGCGCGGTCTTGCCGCTGTTGGGGTTGCCGACGAGTGCGACCCGCGCCGGCACCGCGATCTCGCTCATCCCCGCTCCGGCTCGACGAGGATCGAGGCGGCCTCGCGGCGGCGTAGCGCCACTGTCGCCTCGTTGATGCGCACCGCGATCGGATCGCGGCCGAACAACCCCTGATGCAGGATTTCAACCCGGGCGCCTTCGACAAACCCCAACTCGATCAGCCGCCGCTCGAGCTCGCTGGCGGAGAGGCCATAGTCATCGTCCTCGACGCGAACCGCCCGTATCCTTCCGGCCATTCCGACTGCGGCAGCGCCAAGCGGCATGGCGATTTGCGATTCACGTCCAGAAATGCGCGTGTCCTCACACGAGTTAGCCCAAGCTATTGCGACTCGCTTTCAGTTGCAAGTCAGCCCTCGCATAGCTGGTATCGCATGCAGGCGGACGCTGGCGACGCGGCAAGCGACAAAGATAGGCTCCGTCTTCACTTTCGACAGAGGGGAACTTTGCCCCGTCATCTGCAGTCGGAATGGTTGCCGTCGCCGACCGTGAACTGCAATTTCAGATTGTGTCAGGAATCACGTGCCGCTGCATCTGCAGCGAGTCTACAGCGAGATTCTTCTTAAGGTTGCAAATGGACATTCGACCGGTTTCGCGCGCCAACGATGTCCCCGCACCAGCGGCTTGGGCACAAAGCCGATACA
>JBJMQW010000416.1:0-3987 GCA_045802495.1 Allostellaceae bacterium
AGCGGCGAGCGGCGCGTGTCGCTTTTTGCGGTAGGAGACGCTACCGCGGCCTGCGCTCGCGCCGAGGGATTCAGAATGGTGGAGAGCGCCGACGGAAATGCCGACGATCTCGTCCGGCTCGCGACAGAGCGGCTTGATCCGCGGCGGGGTCGGCTGCTTCATATCGCAGCCAAGACCGTAGCCGGCAACCTCACCGAGGCGCTGGGCAAAAGAGGGTTTGCGGTCGAGCGTCGCGTGCTTTACGAGGCGAGGCCGGTGGCAGAGCTGAATCCATCGGCGGTGCGCGCGCTGCGTGGCGGAACCATCGATTTCGCGATGTTCTTCTCGCCGCGCACGGCTGCGGTTTTTGTGACGCTCGCGGGCGCCGCGGGGGTCGCCGAAAGCTGCGAAACCGTCATCGCCTTGTCGATCAGCCCGGCTACCGATGCCGCGCTCGCGCCTATCCGATGGCTCGACAGGCGCGTTGCAGAGCGGCCCAATCAGCCGGCCTTGCTCAACATGCTCGATCGTGTACTTGGTGAGGGGCAGCGAGCCTGATTGGGTGATCGACCAATGTCCGAAGCACATGAAGCAGAACGTGCGAGCAAGGGCCCGCCGGTGCAGGCCGAGGAGATTGCGCCTCCTGCGCCTGAGCCGGAGCGTCCGCAGCGCGCGTCCCGGCACGGGGTGCTGTGGCTCTCAGCGTTGCTGGCCCTGGGCATCGGCGGGGTCGCCTTGTCGCCGTTCTGGGCTCCCGAAGTGGCGCCGCTCCTTCCGTGGGGACCCGGGATCTCTGCCGTAGAATACGCGGCCCTCGCCGCGCGGGTTCGGGCGATCGAGACGCAACCCGGGCCGTCTTCCGGCGATGCCGATGCTGTCAGGTCATTAATAAGTTCTTTGTCAGGCCGCGTGGATCGCCTGGAGACCGCGGTCAATTCGCGGCTCGCCGACCTCGAAAAACGCCCGGCGGCGTTGCCTCCCGACCTCGACACGATCAAATCGGCGGTGAGTGCATTGGGGCGCCGCGTCGACCAGCTCGAAGCCGCTCGCCCCGATAGCAGCCAGATCGAGGCCGCGATTGCCGCAAGCAAGGCTGCGGTGCCGCAGCTGGAGCAGCGGGTTGCTGCCGTGGAAGGGCTGTTATCCTCCCGAACCGCGGGTGCCGACACCGAGGTCCAGAAACTCGCGAAGGAGGTCTCCCGCCTTGACAACAGCGTCGCTGATATCGCGCAGCGGGTGCCGACAATCGAGCGCCAAATGCAGGCGCAGATCGGCAATGGTCGAAGGGATGCCGTGGCGGCGCTGCTGTTGCTGCAGATGCGTGAAGCGGTCGAGCGCGCGCGACCATTTCCGACGGCGTACAGCGCATTTAAAGCGCTAAACCACGATCCCGAGCTCGTCGCTGCCGCCGAACCGCTCGCAGCGGCCGCGCGAAATGGGGTGGCGAGCCGCGCCATTCTCGGCGAGCGTCTGGCGGACCTTGCCGGACAAATCGCAACCGCCACGGTACCGCCTCCTCAATCCGACTGGGGGGCGCAGGCGCTCGCGCAGCTGCGTGGACTGGTGACCATCCGGCGGATCGACGGCGCGTCGCAATCCGCTCCCGAGGCCGCAGTAAGTTCCGCCCAGACTGCACTTGCCCGCGGCGATTTGGCGGGCGCCGTTTCGGCGCTCGAGGCGCTGACCGGAGCGAATGCCGAAGCGGCACTCCCTTGGCTGCAGATGGCGCGGGAACGGCTCTCGACCGAGACCGCGCTGGATCGCCTCCAGGCGCTGTTAACGGCGAATATTGACAACCCTGCCGCCGCGCCGACGAAAGGGCCCTCATGATCGGGGCTGTGCGAACTCTCTTCGCTGTTGTTGCTCTTGCGGCGATGATCGCCGTCGCTGTGTATTTCGCGGGTCATCCCGGTCGGGTCGAGGTAGTCTGGCAAGGCTGGCAGGTTGGCACCTCGGTTGGAATTTTGGTCGCCGCCACAGCGCTGGCCGGTCTTCTCGTCGCTCTGCTGGCGTGGATAGTTTCGCTGATCGTCGGCGCTCCGCGAGCAATCACGCGTTTCCGGCGCGAGCGGCGGCGGGGCGCCGGATACCGGGCGCTCACCCAAGGCATGGTTGCGGTTGCCGCCGGCGACCCACAGGAAGCAAAGCGCTATGCCCGAAGAGCCGACACCCTGCTCGCTGATCCGCCGCTCACCCTCCTCCTATCCGCTCAGGCGGCACAGCTCGAGGGGGATCATGAGGCGGCGAGGAAATTCTTTACCACAATGCTCGATCGGCCCGAGACCGAGTTCCTGGGACTTCGCGGGCTGCTGAACCAAGCCTTGAGGACGGGCGATCGGGGCGCTGCCTTGGGCCTTGCCAAACGCGCAATAACACTGCGCCCGGGGACGCCTTGGGTCGTGGAAGGACTGCTCGACCTCGAAACGCGCGCAGGAGAATGGGCGGCGGCTGAGAAGACCCTGGCGCAGGCCCTAAAGAAGGAAATCCTGCCGCGCGACCGGGCCCGCCACAATCGTGGCGTAATCCTTTACGAGCTCGGCCTTGCGGCGCTCGCACGCGGCGACCGGCGCCGGGGCATAAATCTGGCGGCGGAGGCGCAGTCGCTGGTACCCGACCTCGCCACTCCCGCTGCTCATCATGCACGATTGTTGCTGCAGGACGGACGGGCAGGACAAGCGGCAAAGACCGTCGCGCGCGCGTGGCGGACGGCGCCTCATCCGGAACTGGCGCAGACGTATGCCGCGATCAGCAATGGCGCTGCACCGCTTGCCCGCATCAAATCTTTCGAACGCCTCGCCGCGGAAAACCCTACGGCGCGCGAGAGCCATCTCATCCTGGCGCAAGCCGCGCTCGAAGCGCAGCTGTGGGGCGAGGCCCGCCGTCACCTCGAGCAGGCGCTGAACGCCGCAGCGCCGTCGATGAGCAAGTCACTGAACCCAATTCAATCGTCGCGGTCGTCGGCAGCTGCCGAGGGAGACCATGGTCTCGTTGGTCCGACCCCGCGGGTATGCCTGATAATGGCGCGCCTCGAAGAGGCCGAACACGGAGCGGAGGGGGCGATGCGAGAATGGCTCGATCGAGCCGTTACCGCGATGCCGGACCCGCGCTACATTTGCGCGATCTGTGGTGGAGAGAGTCTCGAATGGCGCTCGCTCTGCCCGCATTGCGGTAATTTCGACCAGCTGGCTTGGCGGACCCCTGCATGGATCGCTCCGGGCCGAAAATTGCCCGTAACGTCTGAGCCCTCGGGGACGCAGATGCGTGGGCTACTGGCGGGGAGCCTTCAATCCGCTGACGCCGCCTCACATGGCGGCGGTGGCGGCGAGCACGCGCCAATTCCGCTGCGGCGGTTTGTTGACCGCGTTCGATCCGCCTTGGCGCGATACGAGTTTATGCGCAAAGCGGGCTTGGCGGCGCCCCGATAACGGGATAAAAGACCGGGCCTACGATGACGTTAGACACTCATAACGGGCCCAGTCGCCCCGGTAGCTCAGCGGTAGAGCAACCGCTTCGTAAGCGGTAGGTCGTTGGTTCAAATCCGACTCGGGGCACCAGTCTTTTCAGTACTTTAATAGGGATCTCTTGGCGATCTGCAGAAAAGAGACGCGCATCGGGTAGCAATTTGGGTAACAGATCGACGGAAGGAAACCTAACCGAAGACCTCTACGCCGCGCTGTCTATTGTTCCATCGTGCACCGGGCTCAACCGAGAGGCGGTCTATATAGCTGCGCACGATAAAATGGTTGCGCGTTTGCACCTCACCGCTCCGGTCATGGCGAAACGGCTGATCGTAGGGAGCAAATTGCACGCAGGCTGGAGCGGCCAATGTCTTACGCGTTTCTGCGCGCTTCCGATGCGCCGCCCGGTGCAAACCGCCTGACAATGCGGTCGGCCGATTAGCTCTCCTCCGCAAGTCGGCGCGTGCGGGCCCTCGCTTCAAAACTGAAGTAGAATTAGGCAACGAACACGGAGGATACACGCCATGCCGGAAACCCAAAGAGTGGCGAT
>JBJMQW010000417.1:0-33356 GCA_045802495.1 Allostellaceae bacterium
GGGATGCGCTCGCGGGGCTTTGGCCGTATCGTCAATATCGGCTCGATCAACGGTCAGGCGGGACAATACGGGCAGGTCAACTACGCTGCGGCGAAATCGGGCATCCACGGCTTTACCAAGGCTCTGGCGCAAGAGGGTGCCGCTCGCGGCATCACCGTCAATGCGGTCGCGCCCGGCTATGTCGATACCGACATGGTGCGCGCGGTTCCGGCCGACGTGCTCGAAAAAATCATCGCGCGGATCCCGGTCGGCCGGCTCGGCAAGGCCGAGGACATATCGCGCACCGTGCTGTTCCTAGTCGCCGACGATGCCGACTTCATTACCGGCTCGACTCTTTCCGTGAATGGCGGTCAGCACATGTATTGAGGGTGGATCCCTGACCTGCCTGGTTTCGCTGGGTGGGTGAGGGCGCCCCGACTATGTTGGTCGGCCGCCGGGCTCTGCTGTCGCTATCCATGCTATTGTCGGTCTCGCGCTTGTGGGAAGCAGGTGCATCAGAATTCGAAAATCTCGAATACCATGGCGGACGCCTGTACTGGTCGCGGGGGAGCGCGGTCGCGGCAGTCGGCCGGAACGGTGTGAAGGCCAACAAGCACGAGGGCGACGGCGCGACCCCGGCCGGAACCTATCCGCTTATCTCGGTGTATTACCGGCCCGACAAGGTAGCCGAGCCCCGCTCGCACCTCCCGGTTACTCCCTTGGCGCCCAATTATGGATGGGTCGATGCCCCGGCCGATTCCAGTTACAACCGCCTCGTTTTCCTTCCATACCCCGCAAGCGCCGAAGAAATGTGGCGGCCGGACGACCTGTACGATGTGCTGGTCGTCATCGGCTACAATCTTGACCCAGTCATCCCCGGCGCCGGAAGCGCCATTTTCCTGCACGTTGCAAGTCAGGATCTGGCTCCGACGGCCGGATGTGTGGCGATCGAGAAGGGGGTCTTGCTCAAGCTTTTACCCTTGTTGGGGCCTGGCAGCAAAATCACGATCAAGGAATAGCAGTCGGCTGCGCCGCCGGCGGCCGGGTCGCCTTCATGCCCGGCAGCTCCGCAAATCCTCCGTACCAACGCTCGGCACCTTCATCAGCGGGTTTTCGGGTGTCAGCGCGTCATTCGCCTGAACTGTACTGACCGAAGTCGGCACCAGCTCGCGGCGGCGTGGCTTATTTCGCCATCAGCCCCGGGAAAGCCAAGGATCAGCCGTAGCGGTTGATCCGACGAGAGCATGCTAACATGTCGCGATGTCATCGGACGTCGTCGATCTGCGGGATTTTTACCGTACCGGTCTCGGCCAAGTGGCGCGTCGCATGATTCGCGCAGCAATCCGCAGCGTCTGGCCCGACTTGCACGGTATGCGGCTTCTCGGAATTGGTTACCCGACACCGTTCCTGCCGGCCATCTCGGCCGAAACCGAGCGAACTGTGGCGATAATGCCGGCCTCGCTCGGGGTTCTCGGGTGGCCGTCCGAAGGCCGCAACCTGGTGGGTTTGGCCGATGAGGGAGAACTGCCGTTTGCCGATTACTCGATCGACCGGGTGTTGCTGGTGCATGCGCTCGAGACGACCGAGCAGGTCGACCCGATGCTCAAGGAGATCTGGCGTGTGCTCGCGGGCGGCGGCCGCTTGCTGGTCGTCACCCCAAACCGGCGCGGCATCTGGGCTCGGCTCGAGCGCACGCCGTTCGGTTCCGGCCAACCCTACACGATGTCGCAACTGTCTCGGCTGCTGCGTGACGAACAGTTTACGCCCGTGGCGACAGCGCCGGCGCTGTTCATCCCGCCCGCGCGAAAGCGCATGATCCTCCGCTCGGCTCCCGCCTGGGAGCGTCTCGGCAGACGCTGGTTCCCGACCTTCGCGGGGGTCGTTATGGTCGAAGCGACAAAGCAGATCTACGCCAAGCCGACTCCGGCGAAGGTGCCGCGCGGCCGTCTGGTCTATGCGCCGGCGCCGCACGGATTATAGCAGCGCTTCGATCAGTCGGTCGTTGCCCTTTGCGAGTAAGGGTACGGGCCGGCCCAGTCTCCAAAATTCGCCGTGTGGGTGACGAGACCGAAGCCTTCGCGCCAATAATGGAGCTGATATCCGGGCGGCTCCAAAGTGAAGCTGAGCCGCGCTTTGGGACGAAGATCGAGAGCGACTTGGTGCGCAGTGCTCGGCGCCGTTCCAGCAACCGTGCCCGCAAAGCGGCTTTCGATCGCACGGTGAAGATGACCGCAGAGAATTCGCTCGATTTGGGAGTAGCGTTGTACGACCGCTGCGAATGGCGCGATACCGCTGAGGCCAGCTTGGTCCATTCGGGCGATGCCGGTCACAAACGGCGGATGGTGCATTATGATCAGACTGGGCCGATCCGGCGCCCGCGCGAGCATATCTTCGAGCCAGCGCAACCGATCAGAGCATAGCTCGCCACCGCCTTCGCCCGGAATCAAGGTGTCGAGCCCGATGATACGCAGCGGGTAATCATCGACCACATAATTCAGAAAGCCCTGCCGCGGCAGATATCCGTCCCCGGCCAAGGCAGCGCGCATTGGTTCGCGTGCGTCATGGTTGCCGGGGATCGCGAATACCGGCATTCGGAGGGGCGCCAGAAGGGAGCGCAAGTGGGCGTATTCCTCCGGTTGGCCGCTTTCCGCGAGATCCCCGGTAAGGACAACGATCTCAGGCAAAGGATCAAGCCGGTTGAGCGCCGATACGGCCCTTTCCAGAGCAGAGGCGGTGTCCACCATCCCTTTAAACAGCACGCCAGGCGCCAGTATGTGGGTGTCGGTTATCTGAGCGACGAGCATCACCGCCTCGCAGTCGTCTTGTCGAATCGGCTGGTCTTTCCGCGCAGGACGAAAATGCCCTGTTCGGCGAGCAGGTTGGCGAGGTTGCCGCGGGGATCGAGGGAATAAGGTTGCCCATGACGGTCGAGAGTGGCGCTGCGCTCGACCTGAACCCCGATCTCATCGCACAACGCGACAAAATCACGGATCGTGCAAAGGTGGATGTTCGGCGTCTCGTACCACGGGTAGGCAAGGCAATGGGACACCGGCATCCGGCCGTTGATCAGAAGCCGTAGCCGAATCCGCCAAAATCCGAAATTGGGAAACGAGACGATTGCGCGATGGCCGATGCGGACAAGCGACTCGACCACTCTCAGCGGCTGTCGCGTCGCCTGCAGGGTCTGGCTCAGCACGACGACATCGAAGGCGCCGGCCGGGTAGGCTTCAAGATCGCTGTCGGCGTCGCCCTGAATGACCGACAAGCCATGGCCGACACAGGCGTTGACACCCGATTGGCTGAGTTCGATGCCGCGTCCATCGACCCTTTTGTGCCGCGCCAGATGTGCGAGCAATGCGCCGTCTCCGCAGCCGATGTCGAGAACCCGTGAACCGGGTTCGATCATCTCGGCGATCAACCTTAGGTCCTGGCGGAGCTCGTGCTGGGACGGCTCCGCAGTCGCGGGAAATGGCACGGTCTCGCCGAAGTTGAAAGCAGCGCTGTGGTCCGTTGCGGTCATCGCTACGATCGGCCGAGGCCGCGGTGCTCGGCGCAACCGTTCAAGAATCCCCGCAAGGTCGCGAACAACTCCGGCTCGTGCAGCAGGAAAGCGTCGTGGCCGTTGTCGGTTGCGATTTCGACAAAGCTGACATTGGCGGCTGCGGCATTCAGCGCGTGCACGACTTCCCGGCTTTCCGATGTCGGAAATAGCCAATCGCTCGTGAAGGAAATGATGCAGAACCGGGAGCGCGTCGCCGTGAACGCGCTCGACAGTGATCCGTCATGCTCTGCCGCTAGATCGAAATAATCCATTGCCCGGGTAATGTAGAGATAGGAATTCGCATCGAAGCGGTCGACAAAGGTGCTGCCCTGGTGGCGCAAATAGCTTTCGACTTGGAAGTCGGCGTCGAACCCATAGGTGACCGTAAGGCGGTCTTGCAGATTGCGGCCAAATTTGCGGTGCAATGCCGCTTCGGACAAATACGTTATGTGGGCGGCCATGCGGGCGACCGCCAGCCCTCGGACCGGGTTCCTTCCGAGGCTCAAATAACGTCCCCCGCACCAATCCGGGTCGGCCATGATTGCCTGGCGGCCGACTTCGTGAAATGCAATGTTCTGCGCCGAATGACGTGCGGCTCCGGCGAGCGGAACCGCTGCGAAAACGCAATCAGGGTAGCTCGCAGCCCATTGCAGCACCTGCATCGCGCCCATCGATCCACCAATCACGCAGAACAGGCTTTCGATCCTAAGATGGTCGAGCAACAGTTTTTGCGCCCGCACCATGTCCCGGATCGTAATGACCGGGAAGGACAACGCCCAAGGATCGCCGGTCGCCGGGTTGATCTCCTGCGGGCCGGTTGTCCCCATACAGCCCCCGAGAACATTGGCGCATATCAGAAAATAGCGATTGGTGTCGAGCACCCTGCCAGGGCCGATCAATGTCTCCCACCAACCCGGCTTTCCAGTTATCGGATGCGGATCGGCGGCGTATTGGTCGCCGCTCAGCGCATGGCATACGAGGATCGCATTTGACCGGTCAGGGTTAAGGGCACCGTAGGTTTGGTAGGCAATCGTGAAGGGGCCGAAATCGATACCGCAATCCAGAGTTAGCGGCTCGCGCACCAGCAAGCGGTAACCGGGCCAGTCTTTCGCGGAGCGGGAGCGGAAACTCGGGGAGGTCACGAGCGACACGGAAAATTCTCTAACCAATACGGTGGTTGCAAGTGCCGGCCGTCGCCGGCGCGGCCGGCTCCCGATTGGGGGCGATAGCTAGGGATCTGAGATCAGGTATGTCAACGTTTTCTTTGACTTTACCCGATTGGAACGTGCTGGTGCTCGGATTCAATCACATGATTCACGGAGGTAGGCGGGTCCAATCGCACCAGATCACAACAAAGATCTTGTCACACCGGCGAAGGCTGGTGCCTATAGCAGGAACGGATTCCGGCCTTTCGCCGGGAAGACGATGGAGAACGGTGTGGTTGAGCCAACCCCGATGCATATCTCGGATCTGCTCGCCTGCAACTTGATCATCTGAGTGTGTCCGAGCACTAGCACGCCTCCCGCCGCAGCCATCGAAGCGATGTCCTCCACTCCCTCCGACCTCCAAGGCTTGCGCCAACGTCTCGACGACATCGATGACCACATGCAAGACCTCCTGATCGAACGGGCGGAGATCGTTTCGTTGGTCGCCGCCACCAAGCGAACCGGCGACCAGCCGGCGTTCCAGCCAGCCCGTGAAGCGGAGATCATCCGTCGTCTCGTTGGACGCCACCGCGGTTCCTTTCCGGTCGCAAACCTGATTCGGATGTGGCGGGAGATGTTGGCGGCGACCGTAAGTTTGCAATCCCCGTTCTCGGTTGCTGTTTTCGCGCCCCAATGTTCTGAAGGCCTGTGGGATTTGGCGCGGGATCACTACGGCAGCAACACGCCGATGACGGCCCATGATGCTGCGCGCTCGGTGATAGGCGCCGTCCGCGGGCGAGAAAGTGCCATCGGAGTTTTGCCGATGCCCCAGGCGGATGAACCCGATCCCTGGTGGCCCGATTTGATCGCGGCGGCCGAGGACGCGCCGCGTGTCGTTGCCCGCCTGCCGTTCGGCCCCTGTGGCAACGCCCGAACCAATGGTGCCGAAGCTCTGACGATCGGCTTTGGCAGCCCCCAGAAGAGTGGGGTCGATCGCACGTTGCTGGCGTTGGAAAGCACCGGGAGCATCAACCGGGTGCAAATATCGAAGCTGCTCACGGCAACGGGGCTCGCATGCACCTTCCTCGCCTCCGATGGCTGTGACAACCGAATCAATCTGATCGAAGTCGAGGGGTTTGTGCCGATCTCGGATCCGCGCATCGAGGGTCTTCGTACTAGACTATGCGGGACGGCATGTCGCATCTTGCCGATGGGCGGTTACGCGGTGCCGCTGAGCCGGTCTGCATTGCACCCGAAAGACTGAAGGATGACAGTCGATAGCGGCTTGGTGCCTCGTCCGGGCATTCTCGACATTTCCCCTTATGTTGGCGGAGAAGCCAAGGCCCCCGGCATCGAGCGACCGATCCGGCTCGCCTCGAATGAGAGCGCCCTGGGGCCGAGCAGCAAGGCGATTGCTGCCTATCGCGCGCTTGCCGGCGAGATCCATCGTTACCCCGACGGCAACGCCCGCGAGCTGCGCGAGGCGCTCGGGCGCCAGCACGGGCTCGACCCGGCCCGCATCGTCTGCGGCGCCGGCTCCGACGAGCTGATCACATTGCTGCTGCGCTGCTTTGCCGGTCCAGGCGATGAGGTGATCTACAGTCGCCACGGCTTTCTGATGTATCCGATCAACACCTTGGCTGTCGGCGCCACACCGATTGCCGTTCCCGAGCGCGAGCTGACGGTCGATGTCGACGCCGTGCTGGCGCGGGTGACCGACCGCACCCGAATCGTCTTTATCGCCAACCCCAACAACCCGACTGGCACCTATCTCGGGGCACAAGATTTGGCCCGGCTGCATGCCGGGCTGCCGCCTTCGGTGCTGCTCGCAATCGACGCGGCCTATGCTGAATTTGTCAACCGTAACGATTACGAACCCGGCATCGCGCTCGTCAGCCGAGCCGACAACGCGGTAATGTTGCGGACCTTTTCCAAGCTCTATGCCCTTGCCGCGGTGCGGCTCGGATGGGCCTATTGTACGCCGGCGATTGCCGATCTGCTCAACCGGGTGCGCGGCCCCTTCAATGTCAGCGTGCCGGCGCAGGCTGCCGGGATCGCGGCAGTCGAAGATATCGAGGCGTTCAACCGGGCGCGCACCCATAACGAGAAATGGTTGCCGTGGTTCTCCGATCGTCTGCGGGCGCTCGGTCTCGTGTTGACGCCGAGCGTCGCCAATTTCGTCCTCGCCCGCTTCCCCGACGACCCCGGCAGGAATGCGGACGCGGCGTTCGCTTTTCTGCAGTCGCGCGGAATCTTGACGCGCCAGATGGGAGGCTACGGACTGCCGCAGTATCTCAGGATCACGATCGGTACCGGACCCGAAATGGAAACGGTGGCAGCCGCAATCGCCGAATTCATGGCCGCGCGATGAGCCGACAGCTGTTCGAACGGGTGGCGCTAATCGGGATCGGGCTGATCGGGTCGTCGCTCGCACGGGTCTTACGGCGCGACAGCCCCGGAACCAAGCTTGTGGCTTGCGCCCGCCGTGCCGAGACCCTGGCGGCGGTGCGCCGCCTCGAGATCGCCGACGATACGACCCGCGACCCGGCAAAGGCCGTCGAAGGGGCGGATCTCGTCGTTGTCGCGACACCGCTATCCGCCTATGCCGAGATCGGGGAGAGGATTGCGCCGGCGCTGGAAGACGGTGCGATCGTGACCGATGTCGGCTCGGTCAAGCAGGCGGTCATCCGCGACCTCGGGCCGCACATCCCTCGAGGCGTTCACTTTGTTCCGGGTCATCCGGTGGCCGGGACCGAGCATTCGGGACCCGAATCCGGCTTTGCGGAGCTGTTTCGCGACCGCTGGTGCATCCTGACCCCGCTGCCCGAGACGATCCCCGAAGCGGCGGCGAGGGTCGGCCGCATGTGGGAAGATTGCGGCATGCGCGTCGTCACGATGAGCGCCGACCACCACGACAAGGTGCTGGCGATGACTTCGCATTTGCCGCATCTGATCGCCTATACGATCGTCGGCACCGCGACCGGCCTCGAAGAGAGCCTCAAATCCGAGGTCATCGAATTCTCTGCCAGCGGGTTCCGCGACTTCACCCGCATCGCCGCCTCCGATCCGGTCATGTGGCGCGACATTTTTCTCAACAACCGCGAAGCGGTGCTCGAGATCGTGCAGCGTTTCACCGAGGACCTCACCGCGCTGCAGCGCGCCATTCGCTGGGGCGAAGGCGACAAGCTTCAGGAGCTCTTCACCCGCACCCGGGCAATCCGCCGCTCGATAATCGAGGCGAAACAGGCTTGACTTGGTTAGTGCCGGCGAGCGCGTGCGGAGAGTAAATCCATCAGGGCGAGCAGCACGCCCGACGTAACGAAGGTGAGGTGGACGATAACCCGCCACCGCAATGCAGTCTCATCAATTGGCCCATCTCCGATCTGCATGAAGCTTCGCAACAGGGAGATGGCCGAGATCGCGACAATCGATGAAACCAGCTTCAGCTTTAGAGCCGAAAAATCGACCGTACCCATCCAAACGGGCCGTTCCTCCGAGTCTCCGACATCAAGCTTGGAGACAAAATTTTCATATCCGGAAAAGATCACGATCAGGAGCAGATTGCCCGCAAGGGACAGGTCGATCAGGGACAGGCCCATCAGGATGGCGCTTTCGGGCGTCATATTTGTGATATGCCCTAGCTCGACGGCGAGCTCGGTCGCAAACACAACCAATAGCGCCGCGAGCGCGAAGACGAGCCCCAGATAGAAGGGGGCCATCAGCCATCGCGAGGCGAATAGAGTTGCCTCCAGCCAACGCTCGGCAGCCAGCGCTCGGTCAGTCCGATTGTCGCTCATGGTTGGGCCTTCGTCTCACCACGCCCGTGCTCAAACCGCCGTAAGAAATCGCTAATTCCAGGCGAGGTGCGGGGCCTTGCCGAGCTTTACGGGGCCGAGGAACATCTGTCCGTTTTGGATCGTGAACGCCGTCTTTATCTCGGGTTTTCCGTCCGGTCCGGCTTTGGCGAGCATGGTCAGTGCAATCCGCGCCAGACCGGCGTCGGTCGCCCGCATGCGTCCGCTCTCCACGAGCGCGCTCAGGATACTGTCATAACCTTGGATCGCTCCGGAAAACCCTGCAATCGGCTGGAGCTGCTGATCGAGCGCTATCGTCCCGGCGGCTGTCGCGCCGAGCCCGCCCCAGATCAGCCGCAGACGATCGAGCTCGATCATGCCTCCCGCATCGCGCCACGCGGCCGCTACATCGGCGAGCTTCCCGTCGGATATGGCGCCTTTCACGGTGAGGCCCACATCGAGTTCGTCGATCGTGCTGCCCAAAGGACTGATCGCGACCGGCAGCTCAACCTGCCGAGCGCTTCCGGCGAGGGCGATCTTGCTATCGGTGTGGGTATGTGGGGCCGTCGGCGGGACGGCAATCCAGGTGTCGGCCGCGTTGATCCGCACTCGGCCGGCGGCTTCGAGATTGGCGTCGTCCACCCTCAGCCAGAGCTTCCAACCTCCCTCTGGCTCGATCGAGACTAGCCCATGGGCCCCTTGCGCCGCCAATTTCACCGCAGCTCGATCGCCCGAGCCGGCAAGCGTTCCGACGAAACCTAGTGGCGCCATGAGCCGCCAATCGGCAAAGTACCAAGGGCGAGCGATGCCGGAGAGCGACGGAATCTGGACCTCCGGTGAGGGAGTGACCGCATTGTCGCGCAACGCTGCGGTTTCCAGCTCTACCCGAAAAGCCGTCGGGAAGCCGCCGACGTGGATCCTTTGCCACGACGCCTCGATCTTCTCGGCCTTTGCCGATTTCGCCCAGGCGGCGATCCCGTCCCTGATCTGCCCCGCCACGTAGAACCAATACGCAGTGTAGGCGCCGACGATCATCAGAAGTGCCGCAAATACTGCGAGGGCGAGGCGCGTCGAGCGGTGCATACGAAAAACGGGAGACCGTTACGGCCAAGCGGTGCAAATGGCGGCGGACCCAGATGTCAGCCTGCCGTCTTTCCCAGTGGAATAGGTCGAGGCGGCGGTCGAACGGCCTTTCCACCAGCTCGCGCGGGTTTGCATCTGCGACGGCGAACACTAGCCCTTGGTTACGTCGGCCGCGCGATGCCCCTGTTCGACGCGCTGCTTTCGGTGTTGTGGACGCACCATTCGGCCCAGGGGTTCAGCCCTTCACGCCGCCCATCGTCAAGCCGGAAGACATGCGGCCACGGAACATGTAATAGGTCGCGATCGGCGGAAGGGCATAGATGATCGCAGTCGCCATCATGTAATTCCACGGCGCGACGTCGCTGTTGAGGAACTTCCCGAGCGCCACAGCGACGGTCATGCTCCGATCGTTCGACAGCAGCAGGAACTGGTACAAATATTCGTTCCACGCCAGCAACAATGCATAGGTACCGACCGCGACCAGCGCCGGCGCCATTAGCGGCAGATAGATGCGAAAATAGATCTGGATCGGAGAGGCGCCGTCTATTCGCGCCGACTCGTCCAGCTCGAGCGGGATGCTTCGGCCATATTCCTGGAAGATAAAGATGGCGTATGGCGTGGCGAAGGTCACCAATACCGCGATCACCGACCACGGATTGTTGTGCAGGCCATAGCGGTGCATGATCAGATAGAAGGGAATCGCCAGGAACGACGCCGGGATCACGTAAGTCAGCAGCGCTGCGTTGGTGATGACCCAGCCGTTGCGGATGCGCATTCGGCCAATCGAGAAGCTGGTCAACGAGCCGATCACCAGCACCAACAATGTCACCATGGAGGCCAGGAACACGCTGTTGCCGAACTGGTGCCAGAAGGCCTCCAGATACCAATGGCCTTCGCTGAGGACGACCCAGAAGCTCTCGACCGACGGCGGCGTCGGCCAAAGATGCGTCACCGCGACGTCGCCTTCGGATTCGAGCGCGATCATCACCATGTTGTAGAGCGGGGTCAGCGTCCATACCAGAATCACCGCGCTGAGTACGGCGGCGCCGGCGTTAGTCAGGTAGCGCCAGCGACGAGCGGTCCGCCGCATCCGCTCCGCCGGCCGCGCCGCGGTGGATGTCGGCCTTGCGTCTACGGTTACTGTGGTCACAGCTGAGCCTCCGAAGTCTTGAGCTTGCGCATCAGGATGATAACCAGCGGGATCAGCAACGGCAGCGCCGACATGACCGCGGCGACGCCGAGTTGCGGTTTGCCGAGCTCCAGCATGTCGCGCACGACGCCGAGGGTCGCCAGCAGGTGCGTCGAGTTGGCAGGGCCGCCGCCGGTCACGAAATAGACAGAGTTGAAGTCGCCGAGCAGAAAGATCGTCGCGAGCAATGTCAGGACCAGGTACAGGTTGGCCAGCAAAGGGAATGTGACGTAGAGGAACCGGCGCAGTCCAGTTGCCCCGTCGACTTTGGCCGCATCATAGATTTCGCTGGGGATCGACATTCGGCCGGCGAGAAGGATCACGGTCCAGAACGGCGTCCATTTCCACACATGCGAGAAAATGGCCGAGCCAAGCGCGAGCCAACGCGAATTGAGCCAGGACGGGCCGTCGGCACCGAAGACAATCCATATGAAGTTATTGACCAGCCCCCACTCGCCGTTCAGCATCCAGTGGATTGAGATGAAGGTCGGCAATGCCGGCACCGCCCAAGGCAGCACAAAGATCAGCAGCAGGACCTTCGTCCACCAGCCCGGCCGCATGAAAAAGCCGGACAGCATGAGCGCCAGGAACAGCTTTACATTTACCCCGAAGGCCAAAAAGACCATCGTATTGACGACGGTATTCAAATAGATCGGGTCGGAGAAGACCTCGGCATACAAAGATGGGTTGCTGCCCATCCACAGGCCGTAGAGCGCGGGATAAACCACGAAGGCCAGGAACACAGCGACATAGGGCACGATAAAGGCGACGGCCCAGGTGAATTCAGAGCCTTGCAGTCCGCCCCGCCAATAGCGCCACAGTGATTGCCGCCGGGTTGTCGGGCGGCCGATATCTGCTACCGAAACACTGGCCATCGTCGCCTCTCAAGCCTGCTGTATGGGATATTTCGCAAAGATCTGCTCGGCCCGCTTGAACGCCTTGTCGATCGCCTGTTCCGGAGCCATTCCGTTGTTCATGACATCGAACATGGCAACGCTGAAGAGATGCTCGCCGTTCACCTCGGCGATCGCGGGGTTGTAGACTTCGTAAATCGGCATCTGGGGGCCGAGGACGGTCAGCTCGCCGTAGGCCTTGCGATGCGGGTCCTCTTTGAGCCAGAACGGGTCGCTCTGGACCAGTTCGGGGATCGGCAGCATAAACCGGCCGAGCCCGCCCTTCAGCCATTCGTTCAGCACTTTCGGCTGCGCCACGTATTTCAGGAATTCCTTGGCCGCCGTAACATTTTTCGCCCCCTTGGGTATCATCGCACCGTTGGTGATTACCTGCGCGGTCAGCGGCTTGCCGTCATTGCCGAGCGGCAGCCCGCGAGTTTCGATGGCGTCGTAATCTTCTTTCTTGTCGTAGATCGCCACCTCGGTCGAAATCGTGCCGTCGAAATCCATCACCATCAGCTTGGCGTGGAAGGCGTTGTTGTCATCGGCATCGTTCCAATTAACGACGCCGGGCGGGACGTAGCCCTTCTTGAACGGAGTGGTCAGCTTCTCGATCGCCTTGACCGCCGCGGCGCGGACCTGCGGGTCACCACTATTGAGCCTGCCGTCCGAGGTGACGAGGTCCTTGCCGCCATAAGCGATCAGGAACGCGTTGTAGGTGGCGATCGGGTCAACACCGTTGGCAGTCAGCTGGTAACCGTAGGCGTAGATGTTGCGCATCCCCTGCGCGCGCAATTTGTCCTGCACCGGCATAAAGAAATCGAGAAAAGCATCCCAGGTGTTTGGTAGATCGGAGATTTTGTAGCCCGCCTTTTCTACCAACGGCCGCCATATGTGGAACGGCCAACCCGTGATCCGCAATGGAACCAGCGTATAGCTGCGTTTTTTCGTGACGCCGTTATAGTAAAAGGACGACTCGATGGCGATCGGTGCAAAATCTTTTTTCTGGGTTTCGACGATGTCGCTGACATCGACAAGTTTGTCGTCCCAGGAACTCATCGAGGCGATCTCGAGATCGGCATTTTCCATGATGTCCGGGACTATCCCACTTTGGAGCGCTGCGACCGCCTTTTGGCGCATCGGCGCGAAGGGGATGATGCTGAGATCGATCTTGTTGCCGCTTGCCTTCTCGTATTCGGCAATCATTCTCTTGAGAGAAGCGTCTTCCTCCTTGGCAAACCCCTGAGCCCACCACATTTCCGCGGTCGTAGCCGCGGCGTTGGCGATATAGGGCCGCGCTAGGACCCCAGCCGCCCCAAAAGCGAACGATGTGCGAAGCACCGAACGCCGCGTCAGAGGGCCCATCTCGATCTCCTTCCCTGTTTGCGCTGCGAGGCCCTCGCGAGCGCATTTTGATTATCGTCTCCCAGTTTAGTATAAGGCGGCCCTTCGCCTCGTCAAATGCTTATCGCGGCCTTCGTAACCTCGCAACCCGCCGGCGCTTAGCTTAAGCCGGCACTACGCCTTTGCGTCACTCAGTGTCAGGCCGGCCGCGATATGGCGGCGCAGCAGAAAAAACGTGGCGATCGGCGGCAGCGCATAGATGATGGCGGCGGCCATCATCGCGTTCCACGCCGCGTCCGGATCTTCGAACATATGGCCCTGCATCATCGCCACCGTCATTTGGCTCGGCGTGGTGAGCAGCACAAACTGGTAGAAATAGTCGTTCCAGGCCAACACCAGGGCGTAAATCGCGACGACCGCCAGCGCCGGCGTGATCAATGGCAGATAGATGCGCAAAAACACCTGAATGCCGGATGCGCCGTCGACCCGAGCCGCGTCGTCCACTTCGAGCGGGATCAAGCTCGCGTAGTACCGCAGGAGCAGGATTGCAAACGGCGTGGCGAATGTGACGTGAGCGGCAATCACAGCCCATGGGTTGTTCGAAAGCCCATAGCTGTGCATCACCAGATAGAACGGGATGGTCAGGAAAGCTGCCGGCAGCACGTACGTCGCGAGAGCGGTGTTGGTGATCAATGACCCGTTACCCAACCGGGCCCGGCCCGCCGTGAAGCTCGCCAGCGACCCGATCACCACGGTCAGCACCATCGTCATCAAGCCGATAAAGAGGCTGTTGCCGAACTGCTGCCAGAAACTTTCGAGGTAGCGGTCCGCCTGGGTCAAGACGACGCCGAAAGCGTCAAGCGACGGCTCGGGCGGCCAAATATTCCCGGTGAACTCGATCTCACCCTCTTCCGGGTCGAGCGCGATCAGAAACATGTTGTAAACGGGAATCAACGACCAGATCAGCAGGACGACGGCGAGCACCACCGACCCGGCTTCGATCAGAACCCGGCGCCGCCGGTGGCGGCGGCGCGCCAGCGCCAGCCCCGCAGAGGCTGCGGCGACGCTCACAGCTGCACCTCCCTTGTCTGAATGCGGCGGAGCAGGAGGATCACGATCGGGATCAGCACCGGCAATGCCGACATCATCGCCGCGACGCCAAGGGCCGGTTTGGCGCTGTCGAAGGTATAGCGGAAGCCGAGTGTCGCCAGCACTTCCGTCGACATGACCGGCGAGCCGTTGGAAACGAAAAACACGGTGTTGAATTCGCCGATTGCCCAAGCGGTGGCGAGCAGCGTGCACACCAGATAGAGGCTGGCCAACAGCGGCACCGTGATGTGCACGAAACGACGCGAGTCGGTTGCCCCATCTATCGCCGCGGCCTCGAGGAGCTCCTTGGGAATCATCATGCGGCCGGCGATGAAGATCAGGGTCCAGAACGGCATCCATTTCCAGATATAAGAGGCGACATTGGCGCCGAACGCGAGGCCCCAGTGACTGAACCACATCGGGCCCTCAATCCCGAACAGCTCCTCCAACAAGCGGTTCACCAAGCCCATTTCGCCGATCAATATCCAGTGCACCGAGGTAAAGGCTTGGACCGCCGGCAGTGCCCAGGGCAGGATATAGATGACGAGCAGCGCCCTGATCCACCAGCGGCGGCGCATAAAAAAGCCGGACAGCAGCAGGGCAAGGAACATCTGCAGATTCACGCCGAGCCCAGCGAACAACAAGGTGTTGACCGCGGTTCTGAGGTAGAGCGGATCATCGATCAGCTCCATGTAAAGCGCGGGCTTGCCGCCCATCCACAAGGCATAGCCGATCGGATATACGGCGAAGGCGAGGAACACCGCCGCATAGGGCACGACAAAGGCGACCGCCCAGATCAAATCCGAACCGTGGAGCCGGCGTGGCCAACGTGGCCGCCGTGGCCGATCGATCGCTACCGACCCCGCTGCGAGAACTTGCTGCGTATGGGCCCCCTCAGCCTTGCGCGATTGGGTATTTCGCGAAGATCTCCTCGACCCGCTTGAACGCCTTCTCGCCGGCCGCCTGCGGCGTCATCCCGCCGGAAATGATGTCGGCCCAGGCCGCGGCCCACACATGTTCATTCTGAACCTGGGCGTAGGCCGGGTTGGAGGTCCAGAAGGTCGGCACGGTCGGCCCGAGCGCGCCCTGCTGCACGTAGGCCACTCGGTGCGGGTCCGCGGGGTCGAGCCACCAAGGGTCGTCCTTCACTATCGCCGGCATGGCTGGCAGGTTACGGCCGAGCCCGGCCTTCAGATACTCGTTGAGGATCGACGGCTGGACCAAGTATTTGAGAAAATCCTTGGCCGTTTCGACATTTTTTGCCCCTTTCGGGATCAGGCCGCAAAGACTGCCCGCCTGACTCGGCAGCGGCTTGCCGTCATTGCCGAGCGCCAAGCCCATCGTCACAATGTCGCTGTAGTCCTGCTGCTTCTTGATAATGGCGACCTCTGTCGAAAGCGAGCCGTCGAGATCCATCACAATCTGCTTGCCGTGAAAGGCGTTGTTGTCGTCGGCGTCGTTCCAATTGATCGCTCCCGGCGGCACAAAACCTTCCTTATAGGCGGTGGTGGGATAGGTCAGCGCTTGGATTGCCGCCTCGCGCACCTTCGGATCGTCGAGATGCAGTTTGCCGTCATTGGTGACGATGTCCTGTCCGCGATAGGCGATCAGGAGGGAGTTGAACAATGAGTTCGAGTCGTTGCCGGTCGTGTTCAGCTGGAAACCCATGGCGTAGACATGACGCATGCCTTGGGCGCGCAACTTCTTCTGCACCCCCTTGAAGAAATCGTAGAATGCATCCCAAGTCTTGGGGAGATCTTCTAACACGTAGCCGGCCTTCTCGACCAACGGCCGCCAAATATGGTTCGTTTGGCACCCGACAGTATAAGGCACGCCGTAAAAGCTGCGCTTTTTCTCAACGTTGTTGTAGCAATTGACGGTGAGCAGAGCTGTCCGGGTATATTGCGACTGTTGAGTCACGACGACATCGGTTACATCGACCAGCTTGTCGTCCCAGGCATAGAGCGCGATGATCTCAGCTGGGGTGTTCTGGAACAGATCCGGAACGACACCACTCGTCATTGCCGAGACTATCTTTTGTCGCATCGGCGCGTAGGGCGTGATCGTGTAGTCGATCGTGTTGCCGCTCGCCTTCTGGTAATCGGCAACGATCTTCTTGAAGGAAATGTCTTCTTCCTCGGCGAAGCCCTGAACCCACCACACTGTCGCAGTCGTTGCCGCGGCGTTGGCGAGATAGGGCCGCACCAGTGTCCCCGCCGCCAGAGCCATCGAGGTGCGAAGTACCGAACGTCGGCTCAGCTTGCTCATCTGCGCCTCCTTCCCCGCTCGTCGTGCCCGCTCTTTGGCTGTCCCTCTCCTGTAATGTCGGCGCCCTAGGTCAGCGTCTTCGGTGATGCCTCTCAGCCCTGCGCAATCGGATATTTTGCGAAGATCTCCTCGACCCGCTTGAATGCCTTTTCGGCGGCCGCGTGCGGCGTCATTCCGCCCTGCATGATGTCGACCCAGCCGACGCTCCAGACATGCTCGTTCTGGACCTGGGCATAGGCCGGATTGAAGACCCAGAAATTCGGCAGAGTCGGGCCGAGCACCGCCTGCTTAGTGTACGCCACCACATGCGGGTCCTTGGGGTCGAGCCAGAACGGCTCGCTCTTGACGACCGACGGCATCGCCGGGGTGCTACGGCCGAGCCCCGTCTTCAAATACTCATTGTTGACCTTCGGCTGGATGAAGTATTTCAAGAAATCCTTCGCCACCTCGACGTTCTTAGCCCCTTTGGGAATCAGGCAGCAGCCATTATCGGCCTTGCTCGGAACCGGCTTGCCGTCGTTGCTGAGCGCCAAACCCATCGTCAGAATATTGTCGTAGTCCTCCTTTTTCCCCTGCGACAGCACCGCGACCTCGGTAGAGATCGTGCCGTCAAGGTCCATGACGATCTGCTTGGCGTGGAAGGCGTTGTTGTCATCGGCGTCGTTCCAGTTGATCGCCCCCGGCGGCACAAACCCGTCCTTGTACGCGGTGGTCGGATAGGTCAACGCCTTGATCGCCGCCTCACGCACCTTGGGGTCGTCGAGATGCAGTTTGCCGTCTTTGGTGACGATGTCCTGGCCGCCATAGGCGATCAGGAAATAATTGAACACGTTGTTGGGATCGTTGCCGTTGGTCGTCACATTTAAACCGAGGCCATAAACATTGCGGACGCGCTGTTCGCGTAGCTTCCTCTGTACGTCTTTGAAGAAATCGTAGAACGCGTCCCACGTCTTCGGGATGTCCTCGATTTTGTAGCCGGCCTTCTCGACCAGCGGCCGCCAGATATGGTTCGGCAGCACGTTTTGAGTATAGGGTACGCCATAGAAGCTGCGCTTTTTTTCGATGTTGTTGTAGCAATTGACCGAGAGCAGCGCCGTTTCGGTGTATTCCTCCCTCTGCGTCTCCACGACGTCGGTCACATCAACCAGCTTGCCGTCCCAGGCGTGCAACGCAATCAGCTCGGTAGGTGTGCTCTGATATAAGTCGGGGACGACGCCGCTGGTGACAGCAGAGACAATCTTCTGGCGCAGCGGGGCAAAGGGCATGATGCTGTAGTCGATTTTGTTGCCGCTGGCCTTCTCGTAATCGGCAACGATCTTTTTGAACGACGCGTCCTCTTCAGGGACAAAACCCTGGATCCACCACACTTCCGCGGTCGTGGCCGCAGCGCTAGCGATGTGGGGCCGTGCCAATGTTCCGGCGGCGGCGAGCCCGAGAGAACTCCGAAGCACCGAACGCCTGGTCAGATACGTCATGCCCGTCTTTCCTTCCCAATCACGCCGCGCATCGAGGCGGGGCACATTCTCCTCATCTTCTCACCGCCTAATATAGGACGGCGGCGCATCGGGCTCAAATGCTCGTCGCTGCCGCTGTCTCACCGATGCTGGATTGGAAAGGCCGGGCGCGTAATGAGACCGCCAGGAGCGCGCTCAGGACTGGGCGATCGGGTATTTTGCGAAAATCTCCTCGATGCGCTTGAAGGCCTTCTCCGCGGCCTTTTCTGGCGCCATGCCGTCCTTCATGATGTCGACCCAGCCGACGGCCCAGACGTGCTCGTTCTGGACCTGGGCATAGGCTGGGTTGAATGCCCAGAATTGCGGTAACGTCGGGCCGAGCACGCCCTGATTGACGTAAGCGACCCGATGCGGGTCCTCTTTGAGCCACCACGGATCATCTTTCACAACCACCGGCATGCACGGAATATTGCGGCCGAGCCCGGTTTTCAGCCACTCGTTGTTGACCTTTGGCTGAATGAAGTACTTGAGAAAATCCTTCGCCACCGCGACGTTTTTTGCGCCCTTCGGGATCAGGCCGCAGCCGTTAAGGCCGTGGCTCGGCACGACTTTGCCGTCGTTGCTGAGCGCCAGCCCCATCGTGAGGATGTCGTCGTAGTCTTCCTTCTTTCCTTGCGACAGCACTGCAACCTCGGTCGAGATCGTGCCGTCGAGATCCATGACGATCTGTTTGGCGTGGAAGGCGTTGTTGTCGTCGGCATCGTTCCAGTTGATGGCCCCGGGCGGCACGAAACCATCCTTGTAGGCCATGGCCGGATAGGTCAGCGCTTGGATCGCGGCATCGCGTACCTTCGGGTCGTCGAGATGCAGTTTGCCATCCTTGGTGACGATGCCCTGGCCGCCATAGGCAATCAGGAAATAGTTGAACACGTTGTTGGGATCGACCCCGTTGGTTGTGGTGTTCAAACCGAGGCCGTAGACGTTGCGCACGCGCTGTTCGCGCAGTCTTTTCTGTACATCTTTGAAGAAATCATAATAAGCATCCCAGGTCTTCGGGATGTCCTCGATCTTGTATCCGGCCTTCTCGACCAGCGGGCGCCAAATATGGTTCGGTAATGCGGCGGAGGTATAGGGTACACCGTAAAAGCTGCGCTCTTTTTTGACGTTATTGTAGCAGTAGCTGTTGAGTAGCGCGGTCTCGGTATACTCTTCCTTCCGCGTCTCCACGATGTCGCTGACGTCGACCAGCTTGTCGTCCCAGGCGTAGAGCGCGATGATCTCGTTCGGATTATTGGAAAAAAAATCGGGAACAATGCCACTCGTCACCGCCGAGACGATCTTCTGCCGCGCCGGAGCAAACGGCATGATGCTGAGCTCAATCGTATTGCCGCTCGCCTTCTCGTAATCGGCAACGATCTTCTTGATAGAGATGTCCTCTTCTTGGACGAAGCCCTGAGTCCACCACACCTCTGCTGTCGTCGCCGCGGCATTGGCGATATAGGGCCGCGCCAGTGTCCCAGCCGCAGCCAAACCCAAAGAGGTGCGAAGCACCGAGCGCCGGCTCAGGTTTCCCATGTCCGTATCCTTCCTGTTCTGGCGCCACGCGGCCCTTCCGCGGGCGCGTTTTTTGTCTTGACAAACTTAGATTGAACCGCGCTCGCGGTCGGGTCAACAGCCTTATCAGGCCCGGCTTAGGCCGCTTTTTCCAGCTCCCGAAGCACGGTGTCGCCCATAACCCGCGTCGAGACGCGCCCGGTATTCGGCTGCACGATATCGCTCGTCCGCACACCGGAGGCCAATGCCCGGCGCACCGCATTCTCGACGAGATCGGCCTCGTCCGCCATGTCGAAGGAATAACGCAGCATCATCGAAAAGGAGAGAATGCAGGCGAGCGGGTTCGCCACGTCCTTGCCGGCGATGTCCGGCGCGCTGCCATGGACGGGTTCGTAAAGCGCCTTGCGCCTGCCGGAGCCGTCGAGCGCGCCGAGCGAGGCCGAGGGCAGCATGCCGAGCGAGCCAGTCAGCATCGCCGCGCAATCCGACAACAAATCGCCGAACAGATTGCTGGTGACGATGACGTCGAACTGCTTTGGGTTGCGCACGAGCTGCATCGCGCAATTGTCGGCATACATGAAAGAAAGCTCGATATCGGGGTAGTCGGCATCGCGGACGCTCTGCGTCACCTCGCGCCAGAGCCCGCCCGACTCCATGACATTGGCCTTGTCGACCTCGCAGACCCGACCGCGGCGCTTTCTCGCAAGATCAAAGGCAACGCGGGCGACACGCTCGATTTCGGCTTCGGTGTAGACCTCCGTGTTGACCCCACGGCGGCTGCCATCTGCGAGCGCTTCCACCCCGCGCGGCTCGCCGAAATAGATCCCGCCGGTCAGCTCGCGCACGATCATCAGATCGAGGCCGCTGACCAGCTCGCGCTTTAGGCTCGATGCGTCAGCGAGCGCGTCGAACACCACCGCCGGGCGCAAATTGGCGAACAGGTCCATTTCCTTGCGCAGCCGCAGGATGCCGCGTTCCGGGCGCAGCTCGAAGGCTAGGCTGTCCCATTTTGCGCCACCGACCGCGCCAAACAGAACGGCATCGGCGGCAACTGCTTGGGCCAGCGTCTCATCGGTCAACGGGACACCCGCCTCGTCCAAAGCGGCGCCGCCGACGAGGCCTTCGCTGATGTCGAAACTTGCGATGCGGCGCTGGTCGAAGAACTCAATTACCCGCAGCGCCTGGCGCATGATCTCGGGGCCGATGCCGTCGCCGGCCAACACCAGCACCTTGCGGTTGGACGCGCGGGTCTGGGCCATGGTTCAGACCCCAGGTCGGATCATGCCGAACTGCCAGGGCCGCGCCAGTCGCGCCTGTTCCTCATAGGCGGCGATTTCCGGATTCTTCTGCTCGGTCAGGCTGATGTCGTCGAGCCCGTTTATGAGACAATGCTTGCGGAACGCATCCAATTCGAAATCCACCTTCTCTCCGTCCGGCCGGGTAATCGTCTGGGTTTCGAGGTCGATCGTCATCGCCGCGTTGGCGCCCTTCTGGGCGTCTTCCATGAGTTCCTCGACGATCTCTTTGGGCAAGGCGATCGGCAGGATGCCGTTCTTGAAGCAGTTATTGTAAAATATGTCGGCAAAACTCGGTGCGATAATGCAGCGGATGCCGAAATCGAGGAGTGCCCAGGGCGCGTGCTCGCGGCTCGATCCGCAACCGAAATTGTCCGCGCCGACCAGGATCTTCGCATTGCGATAGGGCGCCTGGTTCAAGACGAAATCCGGGTTCTCCGACCCGTCGGAGCGAAAGCGGATTTCCTCGAACAGCCATTTCGAGAGCCCGGTTCGCTTGATCGTCTTCAGATAGACCGCCGGGAAGATCTTGTCGGTATCGAGATTGATGATCGGCAGCGGCGCCGCGACCCCGGTCAACTGTGTGAATTTTTCCATTCGTCAATCCTTTCTAAAGGGCGTCCTGGGCAAAGCTTGGCTCATCCTGAGGAGCAGCCCTCTGGGCCGCGTCTCGAAGGACGCACCGGCTGTGGTGAGCCGCGCCGTGCGAGTGACCGCAACGCCGCGTAGCCGCCCCGGATCAGCGCTTCCTTTTTCTCCCGTCGCCAGCCCTTGATTTGCCGTTCGGCAGACACGGCATCTTCGATCTGTTCGAAAACTTCATAGAACACCAAGGTCACCGGCCGCCGATACGCAGTATAACCATCAAAAGCGCCAGCCTGATGTTCGTTGATGCGCTTTTCCAAATTGTCGCGCGTCGTGCCAGCGTAGTACGAGCCATCGGCGCAACGCAGGATGTAGACGTAAGCGCTCAAATCGCGCCTTGGATCAGCTCAGTGCGTCCTTCGAGACGCCCGCCATGCGGGCTCCTCGGGATGAGGATTGCTTTAGATGCCATCGGTACCTCACTCGCTCACCCCAGTTGGCGCACGTCGGCGAGGTGGCCGGTGATTGCGGCGGCGGCGGCCATTGCCGGCCCCATCAGATGGGTCTTGGCTCCCTTGCCCTGGCGGCCTTCGAAATTGCGGTTCGAGGTCGAGGCGATCCGCTCCCCGTTCATCGCCCGGTCATTGTTCATCGACATGCAGTTCGAGCAGCCCGGCTCGCGCCACTCGAACCCCGCTTCGAGGAAGATCCGGTCGAGCCCCTCCTGCTCCGCCTGGTGCTTGACGAGGCCGGATCCCGGCACGACCAGCGCCCGTACACTCTCGGCCACGCGGCGCCCCCTGGCAATCGCCGCGGCGGCGCGCAGATCCTCGATCCGGCTGTTGGTGCACGAGCCGATGAACACGCGCTCAACCGGCACGTCGACGAGCCGCGTGTTCGGCACCAGCGCCATATATTCGAGCGAGCGCACCATCGCGGCGCGCTTCAGCGGGTCGTCGACCTGCGCCGGGTCGGGAACACGGCCGGTGATCGGCGCGACATCCTGCGGGCTCGTGCCCCAGGTGACGTGTGGCGCGATGTCGGCGGCGTCGAGATGCGCCTCCTTGTTGTATTTGGCGTCGGGATCGGAGGGCAGGGTGCGCCAATAGGCAACCGCCTGCTCCCACGCCGCGCCCTTGGGCGCGTAGGGCCGGCCCGTGACGTAAGCGATGGTTTTTTCGTCGGGCGCAACAAGGCCGGCGCGGGCGCCCGCCTCGATCGACATGTTGCAGACCGTCATGCGACCTTCCATCGACATCTCGCGGAAGGTGCTGCCGGCATACTCGAAGACATGCCCAGTGCCGCCGGCGGTGCCGATCTTGCCGATGATGGCAAGGATGACATCTTTGGGGCTGACCCCCGCACCGAGGGCGCCATTGACTTCGATCAGCATGTTCTTGGCCGGGGCCTGGATCAGCGTCTGCGTCGCCAGCACATGCTCGACCTCCGATGTGCCGATGCCAAAGGCGAGCGCGCCCATCGCGCCATGCGTCGCGGTATGGCTGTCGCCGCAAACAATCGTCATGCCGGGCTGGCTCAAGCCCTGCTCCGGTCCGATGATATGGACGATGCCCTGATCGATGCTGTCGACCGGAAAATAGGGAACGCCAAATTCCTTCACATTGCGTTCCAGGGTGTCTACCTGCAGCTTCGATTCCGGATCGTCGATGCCGCGGCTGCGATCGCTGGTCGGCACGTTGTGGTCGGCCACCGCCATCGTCGCATCGGGCCGGCGAACCTTGCGGCCGGCGAGCTTCAGCCCCTCGAAGGCCTGTGGCGTCGTGACCTCGTGGATCAGATGGAGATCGATGTAGATCAGGTAGGTGCCTTCGCCTTGCGGGGCGATCACGTGGTTGTCCCAGATCTTGTCGAATAGGGTGCGCGGCTGGGCCATGGCTGCGTTCACTCCGATTGATTGTCTTCTTCGACCGCTGCGGCCGCTCCGGAGACCGCTCCGGTTCGGGACTGTGTGCTGGCGCGTCCGCGGTCGGCGCCGGGCCGCACGCTGTCGCGGGCGCGCTCGGTGATCCGCGCCGCCTTGCCGGTGCGGCCGCGGAGGTAATAGAGCTTGGCCCGGCGAACAACGCCGCGACGAACCACCTCGATCGAGGTGATGCGCGGCGAATAGAGCGGGAAAACCCGCTCCACCCCCTCCCCGTAGGAGATTTTGCGCAAAGTAAAGTTAGAGTTGACGCCGGCGTTCTTGCGGCCGATGCACACGCCCTCGAAAACCTGGATGCGCTCGCGCTCGCCTTCGACGACCTTGACGCCGACCCGCACCGTGTCACCCGGATCAAACCTTGGGACCGCACGATCGGCCAAGAGCTTTTCGACCTGCTCCTGTTCGAGCTGCTGAAGAAGGTTCATCGCGTCACCTCTCTGTCTCCATCGCGCGCTCCGAGCTGCGCCTGCGCTGCCAAGTAGCGATCCCATAAATCGGGGCGACGCTCGCGGGTCAGTCGCTCCGCCTCCGCCCGCCGCCATTCTCGTATCCGCCTATGGTCGCCCGATACCAGCACCTCCGGCACCGCGCGCCCCTGCCAGACTTGCGGACGAGTAAATTGGGGGTATTCGAGCAATCCCTCGGCAAAACTCTCCTCGGCGAGCGTCTCCGCGCGGCCGAGGACACCCGGCAGCAGCCGCACGCAGGCATCGATCAGCGCGATCGCGGCAGGCTCGCCCCCCGACAGCACAAAGTCGCCGAGGCTCACCTCCTCGACACCGCGGGCTTCCAGCACGCGCTCGTCGATGCCTTCGAAGCGGCCGCAGATTAATGTCATCCCGGACATCGCCGCCAGATCGTATACCCGTCGTTGGTTGAGCCGCGATCCACGAGGCGACATGAGCAGAACCGGCCCGACCCCACCCGATCCGCCAACGGCCGCGTCGATGACATCCGGCCGCATCACCATCCCCGGACCGCCTCCGAACGGGGCATCGTCGACGGAGCGGTGCTTATCGTACGCGAAATCGCGGATGTCTACCGTTTCGAGCCGCCACAGCCCTGCTTTGAGCGCCTTTCCGGCAAGCGAATATGCGAGCGGGCCCGGCAGCATCTCCGGGAAAATTGTCAGCACCGTCGCCTGCCAGCTCATAGCTCGCCATCATCGAGCAGCCCCGGCGGCGGGGCGAGCACCAGGCGTCCCGCGGCCGGATCAACCACCGGCACCACCGAGCGGGTGAAGGGCACCATGACCGGAGGCGCGCCGGGGCGGGCCAGTTCGAGCGTGTCGCCGGCCCCGAAATCATGGATCGCGCGCACGCGCCCTACCGGCGTGCCGTCGCCGAGCACTGCCTCGAGGCCGAGCAGGTCGGCGTGGTAGTATTCGTCGTCCGCGGTCTGGGGCAGTGCAGAGCGCGGCAGGTAGAGGCGAGTTCCGCGCAAAGCCGCCGCTTGATCGCGCTCCACGACGCCGGCGATCAGCGCGACCAACACGCCCTTCGCGGTGCCGGTCAAATGCAGTTCGAAGCGCCGGTCGCCGTCCTCGTTCTCGACCGGCCCATAGCCTGCGATGTCCTCGGGATTCTCGGTGAAGCTCTTGATCCGCACAGCGCCGTGCACCCCCTGTGGCCCCGTGATAGCGCCGACACAGACCCGCTGCGCCTGCCCCTCACCCCGACCCTCTCCCCGCAAGCGGGGCGAGGGAGAGGAAGGCGGGAAGCCCCGTGCCCCGCCAGAGTGGGGAGAGGGAGGGGACCGCATAGCGGGAGGGAGAGGGGCCTTCGACGACGCTGCTGCCATTCGTCTGAGATCAGCTGCTGCCGGCAGCGCGGCCCGCCGCTTCTTCAGCCGCCTTCATCCTCTCCTGCGCGCGCGCCTTAGGCCGTGACTTGACCGGGGTATCGGGTATCGCGGGTTTTTCGATCAGGCCCGCGTCGCCGAGAAACCGGGCGACGCGATCGGTGGGGAGCGCGCCGACGCCGAGCCAATGCTGCACCCGTTCGGCTTTGAGGGTCACGCGGTCCGCATGGGATCGGTCGAGCATCGGATTGTAGGTCCCGACCTTCTCGATAAAGCGGCCATCGCGCGGGCTGCGCGAATCTGAGACGACGATGCTGTAGTAAGGGCGCTTTTTCGCCCCTCCCCGCGCAAGCCGGATCTTCAATGACATTTGGTCACCTATGTCTAATGTCTGAGGCCGCCGGGCAGCAACGCGGCGAGCCCGTGACGCGCCAACCCCTTGTGCCCCAGCTTCTTCATCTTTTTCGTAATGTCGGCCATATCCTGATATTGCTTCAGGAGCCGGTTGATCTCGGGAACAGTGGTGCCCGAACCCGCCGCAATGCGCCGGCGACGCGATCCGTTCAGCAGTTTCGGATTGCGCCGCTCGCCCTTTGTCATCGACGAGATGATCGCTTCCTGGCGCTTGATGATGCTCTCATCGATATTCGCCTCGTCCAGCTGTTTTTTCATCTTGCCGATCCCGGGCAGCATCGAAAGCATTCCACCCATGCCGCCCATCCGACGGATTTGACGCAGCTGGGCGGCGAGGTCGTCGAGATCGAACCGCCCTTTCTCCAATTTGGCGGCGAGCTTTTCAGCCTCGTCGCGATCGACCGTCTCGGCCGCTTTCTCGACCAGGCTGACGACATCGCCCATACCGAGGATGCGTCCGGCAATCCGTTCCGCGTGAAACGACTCGAGCGCTTCGATGCGCTCGCCGATCCCCATCAGCACGATCGGCTTTCCGGTGATCGCGCGCATCGACAACGCAGCGCCGCCACGCGCATCGCCATCGACCCGGGTCAGCACGATGCCGGTGATGCCAGCGCGCTCGCCAAACGCCTTTGCGACATTGACGGCATCTTGACCCGTCATTGCATCGGCGACGAGCAAGGTTTCGTGCGGGTTTGCAACCTCGCGCACAGCCGCCACCTCGAGCATCAGCTCCTCGTTGACATGAAGGCGTCCGGCGGTATCGAGAATGACGACGTCATAGCCTTCGGTGCGGCCGGTTTGTAATGCCCGCCGGGTGATCGCTACTGGTCTTTCGCCGGACACGATCGGTAGCGAGATGACACCGATCTGCCGGCCCAGCACCGCAAGCTGCTCCTGCGCCGCCGGCCGCTGCACGTCAAGCGAAGCCAGCAGCACCTTTTTTCGGCCGCGCTGCTTGAGGCGGTTGGCGATCTTCGCCGCGGTCGTGGTCTTACCCGAGCCCTGCAACCCGACCAGCATGACCACGACCGGGGAAGGGGCATTCAGATCCACCCCCTCAGTCCGCGCGTCGCCGATGTCGCCGCCGAGCGCCTCGACGAGGTGATCATGAACGATCTTGACAACCATCTGCGCCGGCGTCACCGAGCGCAGCACTTCCTGTCCTAAAGCCTTCTCACGCACCGCCGCGACGAAATCCCGAACGACCGGCAGAGCCACATCGGCTTCGAGCAGAGCAACGCGGATCTCCCGCATTGCCGCGCCGATATCGTTCTCGGTCAGCGCGCCATGGCGACGCAGCCGGTCAAAGACGTCGCCGAGACGATCGCTCAGGCTGTCAAACATTTGGTCCTCAAATCAAAAAGGCCAGTGCGCGAAACTCGCGGACTGGCAGCCCCCGGCTTCGAGCCTGGGGTATTTCTCGCTTCCAGCGGAAGCACCAGCGGAACCTAGTCGCGCGCCAGCCTTCTGTCAATTGCGTGACCCGACGCGGTTCAGGACGCGAATTGCTCCTTGAGCACCCGCTCTTCGAGGTTCGAATCGTGGTTGAAGAGCAAGGTCATCGGGATATCACGGTTCTCCTTGACGCTGACGGAGACGACGTCGCGCACTTCCGTGAAATCGGCGACGGCGCTGACCGGGCGCTTATCGGTCTCGAGCGCCTCGATCTCGACACGCGCCTCGTGAGGTAACAGCGCACCGCGCCAGCGGCGCGGGCGAAAGGCGCTGATCGGAGTCAGTGCAAGAATGCCGGCGCCGAGCGGAATGATCGGGCCGTGCGCCGAAAGGTTGTAGGCTGTGCTGCCGACCGGGGTCGCGACGAGGACACCATCCGCCATCAGCTCTTCCAGCCGCACAACGCCGTCCACGCTGACCCGAAGCTTCGCCGCTTGGCGGGTCTCGCGGAGCAGGGAAACCTCGTTGAAGGCGATCCCGCTATGCTGGCGGCCCCGCTCGTCGTGCGCGGTCATCTCCAAGGGGTGCAGCACGACTGGTTGCGCCGCCGCGAGCCTTTCGTAAAGGCCGTCCGGCCGATAGGCATTCATCAGGAAACCGACACTGCCGCGATGCATGCCGTAGATCGGTGCGCCTAGGCGCCGAAAGCGATGCAGCGTCTCGAGGAGGAAGCCGTCGCCGCCGAGCGGCACGATCACTTCGGCTTGCTCGGGGCGGACGCAGGGGTAGAGACCGGTTAGCTCGGCAAGAGCCTGTTGTGCAGGATCGGTATCGGCGGCGACGACGGCGATCTTGGACGGTGCCGGAGAGGTCACCCGCCCGTCACGCTCATATGCCGTGACACGGCGGGACGGTCGTGGCGGCGGTCGATGATGAAATCGTGACCCTTTGGCTTGCGGTCGATCGCTTCGCGGATGGCCGCGACGAGCGCCTCGTCGCCTTCTGACTGGCGCAGCGGCGTGCGCAGATCCGCCGCATCCTCCTGGCCGAGGCACATGTAAAGAGTTCCAGTGCAAGTCATCCGAACGCGGTTGCAGCTCTCGCAAAAATTGTGGGTCAACGGTGTGATGAAGCCAAGGCGACGGCCGGTTTCGCGCACCGTAACGTAGCGAGCGGGGCCGCCGGTGCGGTAATCGCTCTCGTCCAGCGTCCAACGCCGCTGCAGCCGGGCGCGCACCAACGACAGCGGCAGGTATTGGTCGAGCCGGCTCTCGCCGCCGATATCACCCATCGGCATTACTTCGATGAACACCAGATCGAAGCCCTCGCGACCGGTCCACGCAACGAGATCGTCGATTTCGTTCTCGTTGACCCCGCGCAGCGCGACGGTATTGATCTTTACCGCGAGGCCTGCCTCTTTGGCTGCCGCGAGCCCCTCGAGGACCACTTCGAGCCGGCCGCGCCGAGTGATATCGGTAAATTTCTCCGGGTCGAGCGTGTCCACCGAAACATTGACCCGACGCACGCCGCAATCGCGCAATTCGCCGGCGTAGCGGGCAAGCTGGCTGCCGTTGGTCGTCAGAGTCAGCTCATCGAGCGCGCCGGTTTCGAGGTGCCGGCCGAGCGAGCGGAACAGCGTCATGATGTTCCGGCGCACCAGAGGTTCGCCGCCGGTCAGCCGGAGCTTTCTAACGCCAAGCCGGACGAAAGCGCTGCAAACGCGGTCGAGCTCTTCGAGGGTCAGCAGCTCGGATTTCGGCAGAAAGCTCATCTCTTCCGCCATGCAATAGACACAGCGGAAGTCGCAGCGGTCGGTGACGGAGACGCGCAAATAGGTGATGGTTCGTCCAAACGGATCGATCATGGTGTCGCTCGGAAAGCGGCTCTTCCCGTTAAGATAGGGTTCCATAGAACAAATGTCGCCCCTTCATCTCGTCAAGGCGAAACCCTCTCCGGCTGCCCGCGACGATGCCAATGGCACATTAGATACACATGTCCCGATATTGGTGTCGATGGCCCGAGAAGATCGTGGGCGAGGCGCGGCTTTTTCGGGGTGCGCCGCCGAACGTGTTCCTCGACGGTGTGGCGCAAGACGACGGGCGGCGGCCTCATTGCGGGAGGTCAGTCGCCGAGCCGGGGTGTTCCGCTGATCGGCCTCTACAACGCCGGGTCAGGAAGACCGCGGCGGCGGCAGGCGGCGAGCACGGTGTTCCGCAGGAGGCAGGCTATGGTCATCGGCCCCACCCCTCCAGGTACCGGCGAAATTGCACCGGCGATCGCGCTGACCGCAGCGAAATCGACGTCACCGACGATGCGACTCTCTCCGTCGGTCGCTGGCACCGCGGCGATGCCCACATCGATCACTGTCGCGCCCGGCTGAACCCAGTCGGCTTTCACCATTCGGGGTCGGCCGGTAGCCGCGATCAAGATGTCGGCGCGCCGGCAGATCGCGGCAGCGTCGCGTGTCCTCGAATGCACCATCGTTACCGTGCAGTCCGCGGCGAGAAGCAGTGCCGCCATCGGTTTTCCAACGATATTCGAGCGGCCGAGAACGACTGCCGCGGCGCCCCGCAATTCTTGATGCACGGTGTGTAGCATCATCAGGCAGCCTTGCGGAGTGCAGGGTACAAAACCGGCACCGCCGCTCCACAGCCGGCCGATATTGGCCGGATGGAAGCCGTCGACGTCCTTCGACGGGTCGACCGCGTTTATGACCTTGTCGGGGTCGATGTGCTGCGGGAGCGGCAGCTGCACCAAGATGCCGTCGACCCCGTCCTCGCCATTGAGCTTTGCGACCTCGGCGACGAGGTCGGCTTGCGAGATGTCCGCCGGCAAACGGATGTCGAAAGCGGCGAGGCCCGAACCCGCGCAAGCCCGGGCTTTTGCGCGGATGTAGACCTGACTTGCCGCATTGTCCCCGACGAGGACCGTCGCGAGGCCTGGGGTGATCGCCGCCTCGTCGTGCAAATGCGCCGCGGCCACGCCAATTCGCTGACGCAGCCCGGCAGCGATCGCGTTGCCGTCGATGATCCTTGCTTGCCCCACCCCGCTCTCCTACGCCCCCAACCGTCCAAATCCCGACACTAGCGAAGGCCGGCCTCGGGCGGGAGGGGGCGTCGCGGGCCAATCTCAACGCTCGCTGTGATGACGACTGACGTGGCTTTCGCCGTGTTGGCGCGCTTCGGCGGTCTCACGACCGACAAGCTTGTTGAAGTTGCTGCGCTGACCACCCGCAGTTTTCTCTTGATACAGCAGCGCCAGGTTTGCTTCGTCGAATTTTTCGAAGAACTCATTCCACGAGATCTCTTCGAGAGCGTCATCATTGGCGTTTGGCGCACCGGGAAATTCGATCCTTATGATCCCGGGGTCCCCCTTTGAATGAGTCGAGCGTACCGCCGCGGGGCGCCCGCCGCGCGCCTCCGCCCATTTGCGGATTTCGTCATGGTTGGTGGTGACTTTTGCCTGGGCCATGCCAACTCCTCTTCTTAGGCCGCCCGTAGCTCCCTCGCAGCGGGCATCTCAGCAATTAACAGGCGTCGCCGGCCTCGGGTTCAGCTAAACTCCCACATAGTGGGGCGAGATTGAGCATCGCGAACTATCTTTGCCCAGCCTGCGGGCGTGCGTTGGTGGCCGACCGGCCGTTGTGGCGGTGTGATTGCGGCAGCCATCTGAATCTGGCGCCCGGTCCCGGGATGTCCCGCCGCGATATCGCTTCCGGCGAGGCCTCGCTCTGGCGCTATGCCCCGGCATTGGCGTTATCGGGCCCGCCGCGGGTTACCTTTGGCGAAGGCTGGACCCCGCTCGTGTCGAGGGGCTGGCAGGGGGCGGAAATCCGCTTCAAGCTCGAATCGCAAATGCCGACGGGCTCCTTCAAAGACCGCGGCACGGCGGTCATGCTCAACCACCTGCTGGAGGTCGGCGTCGGGCCGATCCACGAGGATTCCTCGGGGAATGCAGGCGCATCGGTCGCGACCTACGCAGCGGCAGCGGGAATTCCTTGCCGGATTTATGTGCCGGCCGCTGCGCCGCGGGGCAAATTGGTACAGATCGCCGCGTCGGGCGCCCAGGCGCGCGCAATCCCCGGGACGCGACAGGACGTCACCGAGGCGGCGCTCGCCGCCATCGGCGAGAGCTTCTACGCCAGCCACAACTGGCAGCCCTTTTTTATCGAGGGGACCAAGACCCTGGCCTACGAGCTGTGGGAGCAGCTCGGCTTTTGCATTCCCGACAACATCCTGGTTCCGACCGGCTACGGCAGCAACATCCTCGGGCTCGACCGCGGCTTCGGCGAGCTCGAGCGCAATCGCGAGATCACTGCCCGACCGCGCCTCTTTGCGGTCCAGGCGGCCAATTGCGCCGCCTTTGCCGCCGCCTGGGCGGCCGGCGCGGACCGCTTTGCGCCATTCGAGGCGCGGCCGACCGTCGCCGACGGGATCGCCACGCCCCATCCCGTCCGCTTCGCCGAAGTAATGGGGGCCTTGCGCCGCTCGAGAGGTGGAGTGGTCGCCGTCGCCGAAGACGAGATTGCGCCGGCCCTCGCCGCCCTGGGCCGCCTCGGGCTGTTTGTCGAACCGACTGCCGCAACGGCGGCAGCGGCGCTGACCCGCCTTCTGCGCGACGGCACCATTGCGGCCGGTCAGTCGACGATCGCGGTGTTGACCGGATCTGGCCTCAAGGCCGCCGACCGCATCGGCGACGTGCTCGGCATCGGCAGGGTATAACCGGTATTACCGGTGCAAGAGCACGTCGCGAGCGCGGTTGATTTTGGTGGCGAGATAGTCGGAGCCGCCGTGGTCGGGGTGCAATTTGACCATCAGCCGGCGGTGCGCTTCCCTGATCGCCTCGGCGTCCGCGCCGGGTGAGAGACCGAGGATGGCATAGGCTTCCTCGACGGTCATGTCGCCGCTCGCCGGCCGGGCGCCCCTGCCGCCCCCCGCACTGGTCCGCTCGCCGGCGAGCTCATCTCGCCATTCCGGATGAGCGCGGTCGAGATAGGCTTCGAGCAGGCGTGCTCCCTCCTCGTCTTCGGCGCGGCACTCGCGCAGCAACCCCAGCAGGTCCGCCGCGCCGAGCTCCGCCAGCCGCATCCCGGCGAAGCGGCCGCGCAGGATAGTCCCTTCCATTGTCCCCGTGTCGTGGTCGAGCGTCATGCGCAGGAACGCTGTCGCGACGGTCGAGCTCTGCCCCCCGGTGGGCGGACGGTAACGGTCGAGCACGTTGCGGACCCGAATGAGCAGCGGCATCAGCATGGCGAGCGGCATCAACAGCGCCGCGAGGCGCCCGGAGATCGCCAAGGTGGCTACCGCAACGACGGCGATGACTATTCCCGTTACTTTGAGGCCGCGGGCAAGCCGCGCCGGGTCGGCGTTGACGAACACGTAAGTGAGCAGCAGGAAGCCGCCGAGAACTGCAAACCCGCCCAGAAGGTACAGCATTGGTGTCGCTCACTCGCGCAGCTGCGCGGTTAGACGCAAGATCTCGCCTCCCTTCTTCTCTCCGTATGCGGTCAGCGCGCGATAGCCGCCCGCCGCGTAGACCGCGACGGCGCCGAGCAATTCCTTGAGGCGGCCGGCGCTCGCCAGATCGAAGCTGAGATAAGCGCCGTGTGACAACGCAGCGATCTGCTTGAAGGCCGCTGCGGCGGTGTGGTCACGGCCCTCGTGGAACAGGAAAATTGGCACGCCGAGTAGACCCAGCTCACCTGCCAGGCGGCATAATCGGTCGACCTTTTCCTCCATTGCGTCGCCGACAAAGACGAGCGCATTGACTTTGCGCGCCCGCGTCTCGCGGATCGCATGGCTCAGAACCCGCTCGATCTGGGTCTCGCCGCCAACGCAGAACACTGAGCGCATAACCCGATGGAGATCGGCAGCCGTCGTCATCCATTTGCTCGATTTGCACTCCGAGAAGCCGCGATAAAACACGAGCTGGATTTCGAGGCCGCCAAGCGCCGCGGTGGCTTCGAACATCTCGCCCTGGATGCGACACGCGCGATCCCAGGTTGGCTCGCGGCTGGCGGTAGCGTCGAGCGCAAAGATCAGCCGCCCGCGGCCGCCGGTATGCACAGGCGGCGCCTTCCTCAGATTTTCGAGAAATTGGTCGACTTCGGCGGAACGCGCTTCGGTCGGAAGCCGGTTGCTGTCGTTGCTCATGCTTGCCCCTCACATGGGCGGAGCCACACCGAGGTGTCGTGAAACACGGCGCCGCCACGCGGCAGACCGGGGTCGGCGCTGGTCAGCAGGTTGATCCCGATCCCCTCCTCGAAAGCATGGTTGGGCCACAGCCCCTCGACAATCACGACCCGCTGCTGCAACCCGTGAAAGGCCCGCGCGTGTACGACGACGCTGCCGCGCTGGTTGCCGATGCGTACGCGCCCGCCGTCGCCAAGGCCGGATTCGGCCAACGCCTGCGGATGGACGAGCGCCGTCGGCCGGCCCTCGCGGGCGATGCTCGACGGCGTGTTGTTGAAGCTGGTGTTGAGGAAAGATCGCGACGGCGCCGCGACGAGACGAAACGGCTGATCCGGATCGCCATCGTCGATCACGGCAACATGATCGGGAAAGGCGGGCAGCTGCGAATATTCTTGACC
>JBJMQW010000018.1:0-14995 GCA_045802495.1 Allostellaceae bacterium
AGCGTGTCGTCGCTGAGAAGGAAATGGAGATCGGCCGCGCGGCCGCTGGCCAGCTCCATCGAAGGCACGACATAAGGCGTCTCGACCGGCGGCAGCAGCCCTTCAAGGAAGAACGCCTGCTCGACGGCCGGCTCACCGAGGCGCAAATCCGTGAGCCCGTAGGCATCGAGATGTCCGCCGGCGCCGACCAAGGTGAGGGCGGCATCGAGCTGCAGATAGGCCACCGCCCGCTCACTATAGGTAAACGCCTGCAGTTGCTTGGCGACGGTCGCGGGTAGCCCTTCCATGACTCAGCGCGCGACGCGGACGGCGAGCGCCCTAAAAGCGTCCTCGACGCCTTCCCCGGTTCGCGCGCTCGTTGACTGCACCCACCAGCCGCTCCGCCGGAGACTCTCGACTTCCTCTTCGCCGACCGCCCACTGCTCCCGAAGATCGTTCTTGTTCAGCAGCAGCACGAATGGCAGAGGACCGAAATCCACTTCAACGCGCCGCCGAAGCGAGAGCGCGACCTCGAGGGTCGAGGGCCGCGTGCCGTCGGCGACCAGCACGTATCCTGCGGAGCCGCGCAGATAGCTCATGCGAAGCGAGGAGATATCGTCCTCCCCCGCGAGGTCCCACAGGATCAGGTTCACGATCCGATCGGACAGGTCGACGGCCTTTTTGTCGATTTTGACGCCAACCGTGGTGAGATACGTCTCTGAGAAGATGCTCTGGACGTAGCGCTTGACCAAGCTGGTCTTGCCCACGGAGAAGCCACCGAGCATGCAGATTTTCTTTTGCAGCGTCGCGGTCATCGCTGTTCCTCGATCCCGACCTTGAACGTAATCCGGCGGTTTGCCGAGCGCGCGGCTTCGGAGGGCGCCGTCTGCAGCGGCTCGAGTTGGCCGGCGCCGCGCACCGCAAGCAGATCGGGATCGACGCCGCGCTTTTTCAGGAGCGCGCGAACGGCTTCGGCCCGCGCCAGGCTCAGCGACAGGTTGAACGTACCGGTGCCCGTGTCGTCGGAGTGGCCGGTGAGTGTCACTCTGGCGGCTACGTGCATCGTCGACGCCAAGGATGCGAGCTCGTTCAGCTCCGTGGCCAACTGATCGAGAATGGCATCCTGCCCCGGCGCCGGCAGCGGCTCATTGACATTGAAGTGGATCGTGCGCGACCGAATCGCTTGGCTCAGCTTGCCGATCGCCCCCTCGTTGACATCCCGCAAGCGGGAGAGATCGAGAGCGGGTCCGCCTGCCGGCAGCATCCGGCCAGCGGCGCGCGCGCGCTCTATCCAGGTGGACGGCGCCGACCCTTCCGCCACGATATGATCGCCCTCGAGCGCAAGAGTGACGGTCGGCGGCGGAGTGAGCGAAGCCTCTAGCCGTTTCAACACAAACACCGGATCAAGACCCTGATAGGGCTGCCAATGGCTGACGACAGAAGCGGGGTCGATCCCCGCCTGGCTCAGCAACGCCTGTGGGTCGACGGCGAGCGGATCGCGCAGGCCGCTGACCAGGAACTTGCCGTCACGCCGTCCCGCCTCGGTGATCACGATGCCGGGCTGCGCCCGGAGCCGCTCGATGTAGCCGTCCCAGATCTGCTGCTTGGCCTCCTGGAGCTGTCGTTCGTTTTCCCAGGTGCGTTGATTCTGCCACCACCGCAAGCCCCCTGCTCCAGCGAGTGCCAGCAACAGCAGCCCGACCACAGCGACGAGCCAGGGAAACCCGCGTTCCGTGGATCGCGGCGCGCGCTGCCCGAGCGCCACGCATTCGCTCAGATGCGCCTCGACATCGGCAAAGCCGGAACTGTCGCCGTCGAAGCTCTCCAACGCGTGAGGGCGCTCCTCGTGGATCCTCGACAGGACGCTGCGCAGCTGTTCGTGCAGTCCTTCCGGCGGATTGCCGCGGATCACCGCGACCAGCGTCGCGAAAGGCCCCGGTTCGGACCACAGCCAGAATTCGCCGAACCGCACCGTGTCGAGCCCCTGGTGCTCGGCGCCGCTGAACGAATCGCGCACGAAATCTTGGATCGCGACCAGCATCGACGAGACCAGTTGTGGATCCTGGCTCGAGGCGTTCTCCGCCGCGACATGGGAGATCAACAGCCCGGTGTGACTATGAATGAGGAAGACATGCTCGACCTGGTAGACGAGCGTATGCTTGAGCACGACCTCGGCGAACGAAGTACCGGTCCGCCACGCCTCCCAGCGCCATCTGAGCCCGCGCAGCGTGAGGCTATGCTTCAGCGACTCATTGAAGGACTGAAACGTCTCGTCGATCGTCTCCCCGATCGATTTGCGGATCGCCGGGACGATCAGCGGATAGAGGATGTTGAGGAGCGTCCGCGGATCGCTTCGGATCGAGCTCTGTGTCGCCTTCTCCAGAGCAGGGGCCAACACCTCCCCGAGCCGCGCATCGCTCGACACCTGGGCGATCGCCGTGGGCAGGACACGCCCAACCGCGACTGCAAGCTGTTCGGGATCGTCTACAATCTCGCTCAGCCGCGACAGCACTTCGATCTCGTGCCCGACCAGCAAGGTCCGCAGCTGTTCGAGCCGAGGATCGACCGGACGCACCTCGGTTGGCTCGGCGCGGAGCTGCGGCTCGACGTTTCGTGCGAGCTCGACCAGCAGCCCAGCCAGCGCCTTGCGATCGATCCCGGGATCGTCCGGGAACGGGCCGGCGAGCCATTCGAGCGTATCGCCGGCGGAGGTGCTCACCGCGATGGGCCGGTCAGCTGGGCACCCAACCGCGCGTTGGTTCCGCGGCGGCTTTGACAACGCTCTTCGGTCCGACGTCTTGGTTCAAGCACCTGGCGATCTCGAGGAATAGGCTGGCCAGCAAGTTCCGATCGGTTTTAACGTTGCTCAACTCGGCGAACATCTTCTCGATCGTGTGCTGGAGGTCCTCGTTCCTGCGCTTTATTTCCTCGCGCAGCGACTGCACCTCCTGGGTCAAGCGGTCGGCCTGGTCGCGCTCGAGCTTGCTCAACTGTTCGGATATCGAACGAAGACGCTTCTCTACCGTATCATTATGCTCGCGCTGGATCCGGTCGATCTCCTTGTCGGCGTCGGTGCGCAGGTCTTTTTCTTCGCGAAGCTGGGCTGCGAGCGACTCCATCTGCTTCTTCGCACTCGATTCAAAGGAGCTGAGATTACGCGCCGCCTCTGATTCGATTTCCCGGAAGCGCTGGAGAAACCGCTCCTCGAGCATAGAGAAGCGACGATCGTAGTCTTGCATTTGATTGCCGAACAGGAGGTCGCGGATCTTGTCCACGCCCACCGCTTCGCTGCCGGGAAAGGCACTATTGCCGGCTTGTCCGGTCGCCTCCGGCTGGATCGGCCCAACCTCCTCCAATTTCGATGCTTTCATCACCAACATCCTCTAGGTAAGCGAGTAACCCGCCATTTCCCGGATTCGTGGAATCCGTAGACGTGAGTTTTGTCGCATCGGGGCGGCGTAGCAACGAAATTTAATCGCGCCGCTTGGTAACCAGATCGTCGGAGACCCCGCCCGGTCGCAAGGCCACGACGGCAATTGGTCAGAGCCGCTCTTGAGATTGGCGCTCCCAGAGGTGGTAAGGCACGGTCACGTTGCAGTGCCGACGTCAGTCGGTTTCAGGCCCACTGACAAGACAGGCTGGCGGTTTCCATCGCGGCCGCAAGGCTGCTGATTTCTGTCCCTTCCTGATGCCGTTTTGGCATCAGCCGGTGAGAGGAGAAGACCGGCCCGTCTGGCGAATTGCTGGCGGAATATGCGAGCCCGCTGCCGAGCGATTGTCGCAGCCGCTAGGCCCGCCCGGCGGTGACATTGTCGCGCCGCTTTGCAGCTGCAGCTGCCCGGTCAAAATCGCCATCCGTGAAGCCATAAAGGCGAGCGCCGCCGCTGAGGATCTTGCCGCCGATCTCAGGGGTGATGCTGGGGTTGGTCAGCACCCGCGTCGACACATCGGGGAAGCTCGAATCGAAATGCGGGAAGTCGCTCGACACGCAGATGTTGTCGGCTCCGCCCAGCAGCTCGACTGTTGCCCCGACTTCGCGCTCGCCGCTCTCGATCGCGGAGAAACAATTGCGCTGCCAATATTCAAAAGGCGACAGCTTCAGATAGGGAGCGTCGGCGTCGTGGTGCTGCCGAAGGTCCCACTCGATCCGCCCCAAGAGGCCGGGCACCCACCAGCTCTGCGCCTCGAGGAAGGCGACCCGCAGTCGCGGGTAGAATTCAAAAATGCCGCCGAGCATCAGCGCGATCAGCGCGAGCTGCATCTCGGTGGAGTGGCTCGCGACGTGGCGCATGAAACGGTTCTCGCCGAACCGCGGCTCGATTGTCGAGTAGTAGGATCCCGTCCCCTCATGAAAGCAGAGCGGGATGTTGAGATCCTGCAATAGGCCGTAGAGCGGGTCCCAGTAGGTCGAATGCCAATAACGGCCGTTGACGTAATTGGGCCGGACGAAGGCCCCGACCGCGCCATATTCCGTGGCGCAGCGCTGCAGTTCTTGGCAGGCAAGGTTGACGTCGTGAACCGGCAGCATCGCCGCCATCTTCAGCTGGTCAGGACTGTGCTGGACGAAATCGTGCAGCCAATCATTGTACGCGTGGCAGATCGCCGCCGAGAATTGCGGGTCCATATTGTCCCGCGCGAGAAACGACAACCCGGCAGTCGGGAACAGCACCGCGATATCGATGCCCTCCATCTCCATCCCCATCACCTGCGCCTCGGCGTCGTAACCGCGCTCGACCGCGAACATTACATTCTTGTTGGCGCGCCCAGAGACCAGCGGGCCACGGGTCCGGTTGTATTGCGAGATGTTGCCGTCGTTGCTGGTGGGGGTGCCATCGAAGAACCACAGCGGCCGCCGGCGCATCCCCGTGGCTCCTCCGTCGGTCGGCCGCGTCGCCGAGGTGATGCGGGATTTGAAGGCAGGATCGAGATATTTGTCGAACAGATCGGTCGGCTCCATGATGTGCATGTCGCAATCGACAAAGCGATGGCCCCGTTTCATTCGACCCTTCTCCTTCGAGCTGGCGAACCGCCGCGATGGCAGCTCTCGTTTTGTCAGGCGCTCCGGCTTACCGTCAACAAGGAAGCGCCTATTGATCAGGTCCCCTATTGCGGGAGCGCGAAGCCTATAGTGCTCTCGATCTCGAGCGTCCGCTTGACCGCCGGGCGCATCATCATGCGCTCGTAATGAGCCGTGAGACCGGGGAAGTCGCCGGGGGCGGGGTTCAGCGAGTCGACAAAGCGCCAATAGAGGCGAAAGAGATGGATATCGGCGATCGAATAGCGCTCGACCGCCCATTGCCGTCCCCCCAGCCTACGCTCGGCGATGCCGAACACCTCCCGCCAGCGCTCGACACCGATGCGGCGGGCCGGATGGACCGTCGAGGCGATGAACGACATCCAGGACAGCACCCGCGCCTCGGCCTCGATACCGCTGTCCGGCCACAAGCCGGCCGCGGGGAAGCGCTTTGCCAGGTAATAGAGGACGGCCGCTACTTCGGTCAGCGGGCGTCCGTCGATCATCAGAGTCGGCACCTTCGCTTCGGGATTGACGGCAAGGTATTCCGGCGCGAACTGCTCGCGCTTGGCCAGCGAGACCAGGCGGCGCTCGAAATCGACCCCGATTTCGTGCAGCGCAATATGGACCGCCATCGAGCTCGACCCGGGTGAGAAATATAGCGTCAGCATGGTGGTTGTCCTCCGAGCGCGGCCATGGTCAGCCCCATGAACCTGTCCATTGCGGTGGGATCGGTCCAGCGCAGCACGGCGACGAGGTCGTTGTCGGGATCGATCCAGGTCAGGTTGCCGCCGGCGCCGCGGGCGCAGTAGCTGTGGGCCGAGGCGCTCGGATAAAGCGCGCGATCAGTGTTGAGCCACCACAGATAGCCGTAATTGCGGAAGAGCGGGCAAGGCTCGAGCATTCGTTCGATCCAGGCTTCCGACAGCACGCGGCGGCTGCCCCACATTCCGCGGCGCAACAGCATCAGACCGATCCGCACCTGATCGCGCGCGCTGATGAAGACGCCGCCACCCCAATGGCCGCCCCCGGACACCGACTGCACCTGTCGGCCGCCGAGCTCGACATAGGAATTGCGGTAACCGTGCCATTGCCAGTCGGGTGAAGCGCCGATCGGCTCCATCACGAGCTCGCGGAATACGTCAGGCAGCGGCCGCCGCCACACCCGCAGCAACGCAAGCCCCAACCGGTTCACGCGTACGTCGTTGTATTCCCAGAACGTCCCTGGTTCTCGAAGATCGCGGTGACTGCCCTTTGCTGCCGCGCTCGATCGGCCGGCGACGACGCGATTGCGGTCGATCAGATCGGGCTTGTCCCACAGCACGCCCTCCCATTCCGAGGTCTGCTGTAGCAGGTGATGCCAGGTGATGGCGTGATTGTGGGGCGGATCGAAGCCGCCGTCATCAACCGCGAGACGCACCTTGTCATGGGGATCGCCGATCAGGCCGCGGTCCCAGGCGAGCCCGGCGAGGATCGAGAGATAGCTCTTGGCGACACTGAAAGTCATGTCGACCCGCGTCGTCTCGCCCCATTCGGCAACAATTTGACCGCCCCGCAAGATGAGCCCATTCGGTCCGCCGCGCGGGCGCACCGGCCCCAGCGTCTCGTTCCACGGCGGGCGCTCGGCGAAATCGCCTGCAACCATCTCGGCCAGGTTGCGGCTCCATGGCGTCTCATGCTCAATCGCATAGCATGCAGCTATGGCTAGAGCGGCCGCCTCGGGCCCCTGTTCGCGCGCGGTGGCGAGCGTCCAGGGGACAGGGTAGGCGGCCGGGAAATCGTTCATCTGCACTCCGTCACGGCGTTTCGGGGTTGACTTTCGGGTCGACGACACGAAGTCGTAGACAAAGCGGCGACCGGGCCGCGATGGACTAGCAATCGGCCGGAAGAGCTTGATAAACTAATCTTCCGGCACCGTTTCGAGGTCGTTGCGATGGGTTCCTTCAGCTTGATGCACTGGATCGTGGTCTTGGCCATTATCCTCATTCTGTTCGGGGCCGGGAAGCTGCCCCGGGTTATGGGCGATTTCGCCAAGGGCATCAAGGCGTTCAAGGCCGGGATGAAGGAGGAGGACGAGCCCGAAGCGGCGGCCGCACCCGCTCAGGTGCCGCCTCCGGGTTCGGCAACGGCCGCTGCAACGGCTGCCGCCGCTCCAGTTGTCGAGCACACGCGCGAGCCTGCGAAGTCGCTGTAGGGTCTCCCAGAGAGTGCCCGATGCGGCGGCTCTCAGCCTCCTGCTGCCGGTATCCAATCACCTCGTAGAAATCCGAGCAAACCCCGGACGCGGTCGCGGGTTGTTCGCCCGGGAGGCGATAGCCGCGAGAACCTTGATCGAGGTGGCGCCTGTCATCATACTGCCGTCGATCCAGTGCGCCGCGCTCGATCGGACCGTTATTTTCGACTACTACTTTCACTGGGACGGCGATCCCGACGGCGATGGCCGCGGTGCCTTGGGTTTGGGTTTGCTTACCCTATGCAACCATTCGAACCGGCCGCGCGCGCGTGTCGATCGCAACCACGCTCGGCAGACCCTCGATCTCGTGGCCATCTCGCCGATCCAACCCGGCGAGGAGATAACCATCGACTACGGCTGTACGCTGTGGTTTGAACCGCGCGACTAGGCGGCAGGGGCTAGCCGGAACGGTTAAAGGCGGCGAGAAACCTGGATAGGAACTTCTCCATGCCCTGGTGCGGCGGCGCCTGCGGCGGGGCGAGCCCGTCGACGTAACCAGCCGCAATAAACGGCGCGACCAGCTCGCGGTCGCGCGACAGCACATGGATCGGCACGGTCCATTGTCTCGACTCGCCCCCGACGACCGCCGGCGGTTGGTGGTCGCCGAGCAAAATGACGAGCGCTCCACCCTGTACGTGCTCGACGAGCCAGTCGCCCAGCACAGTAAAATCATAGTTGAGGCTCTTGAGGTAATCGGGTGCGAGCGCCGTCCAGTCGGACGGCCGAGTGATTTCGCTCCATGCCGCGGCGGGCACAGTCGCGAAGGCGCCGCAATCTGCCCAATCGGTCAGATAAGGCGGCACCGGAGAAAACGGAATATGGCTCGACACGAGGACAATCTGGGTAAAGACCGGCGCCTTGGTCCCAAGAGAGGCGCGAATCGCAGCGGCTCGGGCGAGCGTGAACTGATCTGGAATTACAAACCACCCGAAGGACGGGCCGTGATAGCCGAGCTCAGCCGCGTAGACTTCGCGGTCGAAGCCCCAGGCTGCAGCCTGGGGATCAGGAGTCTTGATACCGGGCATTATGTCCAGGGCACGCCAGCCGGCATCCTTGAAATATCCGGGCAGGAGCTTGCGGCCGGACCCCAGCAGTTGCGCATATAGGGCGGGATCGTCGAGGCGCACGCCGCTTGCGAGCGTCCCATGGGCAAGCCAGGAGCCACCGCCATAGGTCGGTGAGACGAGCCTGTTCGAGGCGATCGTGTAGCCCGCATCTCGCAGCACGGTCTCGAACTGCGTCAGCGGAACCCGCATTGCCTCGCGAAATTCCGGAGTGTCGAAGACTGTCGTGCCGTAGGATTCGATATAGACGAGATACACGTCTCGTTTTTTCAGACCAGCGAGATTGCTGTGGGGCGGCGCAGGCGCCGCAAGCGCCTCTGGAAGCGGGCCGGTGCCGGCGGCCGACATGCGCCAGTCCCGCTCCAGTGCAGCGGCGTGTCGTACCAGATCACGCGCAAATCCTGTCGCGAGGGGCCGTTGATCAGCCGGTACGAACGCCGTCACGTCCAAACTAACGCCCAGCAATATTGCAGCGCCGACGGCGATCCGCCGGTCTGCCAAAGCGACAAGGAGCATGCGCCAGGCCGCGTAGGCGCCGGCAATCGCAAGCAGAGTCGCGCCTACACCGGAAGCTACCAGCAGCCACAGGTTCCACGATCCGGCCGAGGCGCCGACGAGACCGGCGAGTGACGGCATATGCCGCAGATCCCAGTAGAGGTTGAGATCCCGGCCGAGCAGCGCCGGCGCCGCTGCATCGACTAGGTTGAGGAAAGCTGCGGCAGCCACGAACACTGCCAGCCCAATGGCTACACCGCGTCGCGCGACGAATTGCGGGCGGGCCAAGGCGATGATCGCGACCGCTAAAACAAGGACGGCGAGATCGGCCAGGGGGCGCCACTCGATGGCGAGGTGACCTGTGACGGGATCGCGCGCGGGAACGAAAAATGTGACGAGCAGCAGTACTCCGAGGCACGCCGCCAGAACGCCGCGCGTCAACCGGCGAGGGTGTGCGCGCCGCGGCGGGGCTGGCATCATGTTGCCCCTCGGGTTATGTGATCATCGGCTTCAGAAGGAAAATGGCGAGGATGGAACGTTTTGCGGGCACGGACACCTATGTGGCGACACTGGATTTGCGGGTTGCGGTTAATGCCGCAATTGCGCTTGAGCGCCCGCTCCTTGTCAAAGGCGAGCCCGGAACCGGCAAAACGATCCTCGCGCACGAGGTGGCGCGCGGCATCGGCAAGGACCTGATCACCTGGCACATCAAATCGACGACCAAGGCGCAGCAAGGGCTCTATGAATATGATGCCGTCTCCCGGCTGCGCGACGGCCAGCTCGGCGACGAGCGAGTGCATGACATCGCCAACTACATCGTCCCCGGGAAGCTGTGGGAGGCGTTCGAGGCCACGGTCGCTCCGGTACTGTTGATCGATGAGATCGACAAGGCGGATATCGAGTTTCCCAACGACCTGCTGCTCGAGCTCGACCGCATGGAGTTCTATGTCTACGAGACCCGCCGCACGATCCGCGCGCGGCATCGCCCGATCGTCATCATAACCTCCAACAACGAAAAGGAGCTGCCGGACGCTTTTCTGCGCCGCTGCTTCTTTCATTACATCCGCTTTCCTGACCGCGAGACGATGCAGCAGATCGTCGACGTGCATTTCCCTGACCTGAAGCACGAGCTGGTGCGCGAGGCTTTGACGGTGTTTTATGACATTCGGCAAGTTCCGGGGTTAAAGAAAAAGCCGTCGACCTCGGAGCTGCTCGACTGGCTCAAGCTGCTGCTGGTCGAGGATGTGTCGCCCGAGGTCCTGCGAACGCGCGATCCTGCCAAGCTGATCCCCCCTCTGCACGGCGCGCTGCTGAAGAACGAGCAGGACGTTCACCTGTTCGAGCGCCTTGCCTTCCTGCATCGTCGCGAGGGGTTGAGATCATGATCGCACGGCCCCCTCGTCTGCCGCCCCTCAGCGCCCCGATGAGCGGGTGCCTTGCTCGCCTCGCCGGCGCGGAAAGAGCCGGGGTGAAGGGCGGCCGCAGTGCGGCTGGGCACTAGCCGTGTTTTTCTCGTTCTTCGCCGAGCTACGCGAGGCCAAGGTGCCGGTCTCGCTGCGCGAGTACCTGACCCTGATGGAAGCAATGGAGAGGCGCGTCGCGGCTTTCGACATCGAGGAGTTCTACTTTCTCGCGCGCGCTTCGCTGGTTAAGGACGAGCGGCACCTCGACCGCTTCGACCGGGTATTCGGGCACTGCTTCAAAGGCATCGAAACCTTGGCGGACCCCAGGGCCGAGATCCCCGAGGAATGGCTGAGAAAGCTCGCGGAGCGGTTCCTGTCCGAAGAGGAGAAGAAGCTGATCCAGTCGCTCGGCGGCTGGGAAAAGCTGATGGAAACCCTACGCCAGCGGCTCGCCGAGCAGAAAGCCCGTCACCAGGGCGGCAGCAAATGGATCGGCACCGCCGGCACCTCCCCCTTTGGCGCCCATGGCTACAACCCGGAAGGAGTTCGTATCGGTCAAGAGGAGGGACGCCACCGCAGCGCGGTCAAAATCTGGGACCGCCGGGAATTCCGCAATCTCGATGACACTGTCGAACTCGGCACTCGCAACATCAAGCTGGCGTTACGGCGGCTGAGGCAATTCGCCCGTGAGGGCGCCGCGGAGGAGCTCGACCTCGACGGCACCGTCAAATCGACGGCGCACAATGCCGGCTGGCTGGACCTGAAACTGGTTCCAGAGCGGCACAACGCGGTAAAGCTCCTGCTGTTCGTCGATATCGGCGGGTCGATGGAGGATCACGTCCGCATCTGCGAGGAGCTGTTCTCGGCCGCCCGCTCCGAGTTCAAGCATCTGATCCACTTCTACTTCCACAACTGCATTTACGAAGCGGTGTGGCGCGACTCACGGCGGCGCCAAGTCGAGCAGACGCCCGTCATGGAGCTCATCCATACCTATGAATCAGCCTATCGGGTCGTGCTCGTCGGTGACGCCAGCATGAGCCCCTACGAGATCGAAAAGGAGGGCGGCAGCGTCGAGCGCTGGAACGACGAGCCCGGAGAAACCTGGCTGCGCCGTCTGCTCGACGCCTACCCCAAGGCGGTGTGGCTCAACCCGGTGCCGGAGAAGTATTGGAGCGGCACGGCCAGCATCGCGATGATCCGCCAGATTGTCGAGGACCGCATGTTCCCATTGACCCTCGACGGCCTCGACCGGGCGATGCGGCGCTTAAGGCATTGAGCCGGGCGTCGTTACGCCGCCTTCTTTTCTTCCTTCGGACGCACATAGGCGAGCGCTGCATGCGCCGCGCAATAGGGCTTCCCGGGAAGCGGCTGTGCGCCGCAAAAGTGGAATTGCGGGTCGTCGGGATGCCCATTCGGCCACAGGCAACCCGGACCGCTGAATTCGAAGAAATTGCGCTGCGGAATGAATTTCGGTCCCGTCTCGCGGCGCGTCATCCCGTTGCGATGCAGCCGGCCAATGATCGTATTCTTCGTCAGACCCATTCGCCGACCGATCTCCGAAGTCGGCAACCCCTCCTCAAATAGTTGATTGAGCAGGTCGACGCGCTCCGGCGTCCAAGTCATCTCCATCGATTTCCCCCGTATCCTGTGGACCCCCCGGTCCACCCCCACAACATGCAGTACCACTCTTGTGTCTACATGCCAAGCCCTATCTATATGTAGGGCTCGATATAATCGGCACGGCGGGCGTCTATGACGAAATTTTGTCAGTATCGCGGCGGTAGCTGAGCACTTTTGAGAAATATGCAATCAAGCGTTCGCCGGGAGTAAATCCGGGGGTCCACAAGGCGTCGAGGTTCTCGCGAAGATAACTCGTGTAATACGGTTCGTGAAAAGCGACCGGAAACAAGTCAAGAATGGCGTCGTAATCGGGTTCATCGCCGGTCTGCAGCGAATCGACCAAAATCAACGTCCCGCCGGGCCGGAGCACGCGACCGATCTCCGCTGCGACCGCCCGCCGAATGGGGGGCGGCAGCTCGTGGAACAGATATACGCAGGTGACGACATCGAATTGCGCGTCCGCAAACTGCATCGCCTCGGCCGCGCCCTCGACCAATCGGATCCGCGACCACGGCTGGAGCGCGCGCCGGGCGACGTCGAGGTAGTGTGGCGAAAGGTCGAGGCCGGTGACAAAAAGGCGCGGGTAGTTTGTCTTAACCTCGCGCAGAAACCGCCCGGTGCCGCATGCGACATCGAGCAGCCTCGCCGCGTTGCGACCGGAGACCGGGCGGCCCGAGAGCGCGGTCTTGAGCGGAACCAGCGCCTGCCGCCGCATAGCCGCCGCGCCGCCTCCAAACAGCACCTCGACCTGGTGATCGTAGCGCTCGGCCGACGCGCCGCTCAGATACCCGTCGCTCTGAAAGTGAAATTTTTGGAGGTAGTACCGCGGGTACCTGTCGAACGGCTCTCCCGCCAAGAGGCGCTCCTCAGGCCCGCCGTGACGTCTCTCCTCGACCGCGCTGAGATCGGTGAAGAAATCGACGGCGCGGCGGATCTCCTCGAGCGGGTTGCCCAGCCCATCGGCCGGAATTGCGTAATAACCAGCTTCGATATTACGCCAATCCTGCTCGATGAGCGCGCGCAAATCGGCGAGTAGCCGCTGCCGATCCGGCATCTGTCGCCCACGCAGGCCCTCGGGCAGCGCAACCGGCCGTCCGACGCGGGCAGCCAGCAATTTCTGACCGAAAAACCAGCCGATGCGCGCGGCCTGCGCGGCGTTGAACGCGAGCTTCTCGAAGCTAGTCGGCATGCCGAACGAGGACTTACCCGCTGACGAGCGGCTTTGCAAAGGGTGGCGGTGAGCGATATTGCCCGCAATTTGAGGGCACCCTATTATCGGCAGCCGAGGAAGCGACAGGTCGGCCGCAATGGCGCTGAGAGTTCATTCGTCGTCGGGAAGTGTTCGGCTCGCGATCTGAGCTGACTGCTCGCGATCGAAACCGGCGATGTCGGACGACAACCACCTCCGAGGCCCATCGGTTCGCGGCATTCCCGAAGGAGACAACCGCGAGCGCATGATCTGCGCCGAATGCGGCTACATTCTCTATGACAATCCGAAAATCGTCGTGGGCTCGGTGGCCCGATGGGGTGAGCGCATTTTGCTGGTCCGCCGATCGATCGAGCCGCGCTACGGGTATTGGACCCTTCCGGCCGGCTTTCTCGAGCTCAATGAATCGGCGAGCGCCGGCGCCGAGCGCGAGGCCTGGGAGGAGGCGCGCGCACGGATCGAGATAGAGGGGTTGCTTGCGATCTACGACATTCCGCGGATCAGCCAAGTTCAGCTGATCTATCGTGCCCGCCTTCTCGACGAGGCGATCCAGGCGGGGCAAGAAAGCCTTGAAGTGGGTCTCTTCGGCTGGGATGAAATCCCATGGGCCGAGCTCGCTTTTCCTTCCGTAAGATGGGCGCTTCAGCACGACCGCGAGGCGCGCGCTACCCGCGACTTCACCGCGCGCATAAACCCACCCGGGTATTAGATCGAACCGCAGGCGTTTGCGACCCAAGAGAGAACGAGCTACGGCGCGAGGCCGACCAGGCTGCGGGCGTAGGCGCCGGCCTCGAAGGGACGGAGGTCTTCGGCGGTTTCACCAACGCCGATGGCGTGAATCGGGATCCCGTATTTTTCTGCCAGCGAAACCAGGACGCCGCCGCGTGCGGTGCCGTCGAGCTTGGTCATGACAATGCCGGTCACCCCGACCATCTCGCGGAAGATTTCCGCCTGGGCGTGGGCGTTCTGGCCGGTCGTAGCATCGAGCACCAGCAGCACCGAATGCGGCGCCTGCGGGTCGACTTTCTTCAAAACACGGACGATCTTTTGCAGTTCTCCCATCAGATTGACTTTGTTGTGCAGTCGCCCCGCCGTATCGATCATCAGAATGTCGCTGCCCTCGGTGCGTGCCTGCTCGAAAGCCTCGTAAGCCAGCCCCGCCGCGTCGCTCCCAGCGGGCCTGGCAACGACCCGGCAACCTGTGCGCTCGCCCCAGATCTGCAGCTGCTCGACCCCCGCGGCGCGGAACGTATCCCCGGCGGCGAGTACGACCTTGAGGCCGGCATCCCGGTATTGCTTGGCGAGCTTTGCGATCGTCGTCGTCTTACCACTGCCGTTGACGCCTACGACCAGGATCACGAACGGCTTCTTTTCGGTATCGAGCCGCAGCGGCTTCGTCACGGGTTCGACGAGCCGGATCACCTCCGCGGCGAGAGCGGCGCGCACCTCTTCCGGAGAGACATCCTGATTAAAACGTGTCCGGCGTAGTTCCTCGGTGACTTCGGCGGCAATGCCGAGACCCATATCGCTGGCGATCAACAGCTCTTCGAGCTCGAGCAGCGCCGCGTCATCGAGACGGCGGCGATTGAAGATCGTATTGATGCCTTCGGTGAGCCGCGCCGAGCTGCGCGCCATCCCCGCGCGGAGCCGGCCGAGCCAGCCCCGGCGCTCGACGCCTTCGGCGCTCTCGGGCGCCGCCGCGGCTTGCGGCCCATCGACGATTTCCTCGGGAGGCTCCCGGGGGCTGCCGCCCCAGAGTCCGCTCATCGGCGCCGGTTTCGGCAGCTCGGCCGACTGCCCGTCTTCCGGCTGCCGATCTATCGTATCTTCCCTCAGGGCCTCGGCCCCCGGGTCGGTTCCGGGAATTGGTTCGGTCGTCGAGCGTCGCCAAAACCTCATTGTATCGGCACTCCGATCAGGTTGCGCCCGCTGCGATCGACAAGCCGCATGCGCCGGACCGAGCCCTCGGGGTCTTGCGTC
>JBJMQW010000418.1:0-18377 GCA_045802495.1 Allostellaceae bacterium
AATCAATTACGGCTTCACCCCTGGCTGGGAAGCATCGCTGGAGGGCGAAGTCGCCCATGGTCTGACGGTCGGCCTCCCCCGAACGAGCCTCGTTGAAGGCGAGGCCCTTCTGAAAGGCCTGCTGCGTGAGGGCAGCCTACAGGAGAAACCGGGGGCCAGTATCGCGACTGAATTCGGCGTTCTGCTGCCAGGAGTCAATGATGAACATGGGATTGGAGCGATCCTTACCGGGATCGTCTCACAGCGCTGGAGTTGGGGAACGGCCCACTTCAATGCACAAATTGCCCTTACCCGCGAACAGCATGCCGATTACTTTCTCGACACCATCCTCGAAGGTCCACACGACTGGGTGGTGCGGCCTGTCTTCGAAATCTTTTACGAGCGCGATATTAGCCAGTTTCGGACCCGCTCCGCGCTGATTGGGGCTATTTGGCAGGTGCAGGACAACATTGCGGTCGATGTCGGATTGCGGGGAGCGCTGGTCAATAACCATACCGTGGGCCAAATCCGCGCCGGCGTCACCTTTGCCTTCGGGGTTCTGAAGGGGCCGAATATCTTGTCGGAACACGCCAAATTTTTACGCGCAACTTACTGACACAATGGAAATGGACCATTACTCGCATTACAGGAGTCTCAAACCGCCCACCGCTCCACCGGCGCCGAGCATCCACAGCGGGTTGATCCGTGTTCGGAGCATCAGCGCCATTGCGCCCAGCGTCACGACGGCGCTCTGCCAGCCGGCATCTGCAGCGCGCGCCATCACGTAGCCGCCGGCGATGACGCGCCCAACCGCCAATGGGGAGGCCCACGCCCGACGATTCGCTGCCACAGCATGTCGCGGAAGCGATTCCACAGACTGTACCCAATGAAGTACATTACGCATGGTGGTCCGAAGGTGGCGACCGCGCCGGCAATTGCTCCTGGAACTCCGCCCACCTTCAGTCCGATGAGACTTATCATCAGGATCATGTTCGACCCCGGCATCACCTGCGACACCGCAAAGAAGTCGGCAAACTCCCGATCGGTCACCCAGCCATTGGCAGCGACGAAGTTATGGACATCCGGGAGAGCCGAGAGGAATCCGCCGAAGCATTACGGGCCTGGCCGCGGACGGGCAATGCTCGGTTATCCCAGCCTCTTGGCGTCGGAGTATTACTGATGACCAGATTATGGCTCGGCGGGATAGGACCGCTCGGCGCCCGGGCATCTGGTTCAGTCTGAAGCGCTTTGCACACCTCAATAAGGCCAGTTTCCGAAAAGTGGTACTGGGGCTGGTCTTGCGGGGGAGCTGAGGCAATGCGAACCCGGTTCGCGAGCGGCGACGAATGGTGGCGGCCGATGCCGCCCGGAGCAACGGCCGATGCGCTGCGCGTCCTCGCAGCACGCGGCCTGCGGGCGTTTGGCGACGGCTTTGTCGCGTTGCTGCTTCCGATCTATCTCGTGGAGCTCGGATTCAGTCCGCTTGCCATCGGCGCCATCGTGACGAGCACATTGATAGGCACGGCCGTCCTGACGCTATGGGTCGGCTGGATCGCAAACCGGTATTCGCGGCGTCTCCTTCTTCTCGCAGCTGCGGGGCTGATGGCCGCCACCGGCGCCAGCTTTGTAGTCGTTACGGATTTCTGGCCGCTCCTCGTCGTCGCCTTTGTCGGCACGATGAACCCCACCTCCGGCGATGCGAGCATTTTCGGGCCGCTCGAGCAGACGGTCCTTACGCAGACAATCGAGCCGCGTCGGAGAACCGCGCTCTTCGCACGCTACAGCGTTATTGGATCGGTTGCCGGCGCGCTCGGTGTGCTTGCTGCTGCCTTCCCCGAATTTATGACGGCATGGACGAGCTGCACTCGCACAGCCGCCATACAGCTGATATTCGGGTTTTACGCGCTGCTGGGGTTGATCACTCTCCTCTTATACCGGCCGCTCTCTCCGGCAGTCGAGATTGCTGACGAGGCGCCGAAGGCGCCGCTGCGCCAGTCAAAAAAGCTAGTCTACAGTATGGCGGTTCTCTTCGGCATGGATTCGTTCGGCACTGGCTTCCTGGTGCAGTCGCTTCTTGCCCTCTGGCTTTACCAAGCGTTTGAGGTCTCGGTAACAACGACGGCGGCGATTCTGTTCTGGAGCGGGCTCTGCTCTGCGGTCTCCTACCTGGTAGCAGTACCGATTGCCGCCCGCATCGGACTAATCAAAACGATGGTTTTCACCCATTTGCCGTCCAATATCTTTTTGATCCTGATTCCGTTCGCCCCTAACCTTTCCACGGCGATAGCGTTGCTGCTCGCGCGCAGCGCCTTGTCGCAAATGGACGTGCCCACTCGGGCCTCCTACGTCATGGCCGTCGTGGCGCCGGAGGAGCGGCCGGCGGCGGCGAGTATCACGGCAGTTCCCAAAACATTTGCCTGGGCCGCCGGCTCGATGATCTCAGGCTATCTACTGGCGCTTTCGAGCTTCGGGTGGCCGCTCGTTATTGGCGGGACAGTTAAGGCGGTCTACGATATCCTGCTGCTGATCAAGTTTCAGAAGGTGCGCCCGCCCGAGGAGGCTGGAGCCGTGTCAACGTGACTTCAGCGGTGACGCAATTCGGCAAAGTCATCGATTTCCGGCGGTGGCATCAACGATGCCGGAAGCTCCATCACCGAGACCCGCGGCTAGGTGGGTATCGCTGCTGATCACCGCCGAAGGATGAAGGGCAAATTTCTGCATTGACTCATCCTATCCAGGAGGATATCTTTTCCATGCTGCACACGACACACCCTGAGATCGTCAATCGGCTGAAGCGGGCGGAAGGCCACCTGCGCAGCATCGTGGAGATGATCGAGAATGGCCGGGCCTGCATGGACATTGCTCAGCAGCTGCATGCCGTCGAGAAGGCGGTGTCGAACGCCAAGCGTACATTGATCCACGACCACATCGACCACTGCCTGGAGCAGACACTGGGCCCCATACCACGCGGCGCGCGCGGCCCGCTCGAAGAGTTCAAAGGGATCACGAAGTACTTATGAAACTGCCGTGGCTATACGCTGTTCCGGTCTGGCTGGGATTTGCTCACCCCAAGCACGACCACGGCGACGCACATCAGCGTAGGCACTTTGATAAGCAAAGCCTCGGGGGTCCGCACGGCCATGCGCACGGGGTGGTCGACCCGACAATACCAACGAGCGAACGCGGCATCTGGGCCATCAAATGGTCCTTCGTCACCCTTGCCGTCACCGCCGCGCTTCAGCTTGCGGTGGTGATCGTCTCCGACAGTATCGCGCTTCTCGCCGATGCTATTCACAATGTCGGCGACGCCGTGACCGCAGTGCCGCTGTGGATCGCGTTTCGCCTGGCTAACCGCAGGCCCAGTGCGCGCTTCACTTACGGGCTGGGGCGGGTCGAGGACCTGGCCGGGCTGGCAATCGTCGGCATCATCCTGTTGAGCGCAATTGTTGCGGGCTGGGAGGCGGTGAACCGCCTGATTCACCCCCACCCGATCACCTATGTTTGGGCGGTCGCCGCTGCGGGCGTAATCGGCTTTGTCGGCAACGAAGCCTGCGCGATCTTTCGCATTCGGGTCGGCCGCGAGATCGACAGCGCGGCTTTGATCGCCGACGGCTATCACGCACGCACCGACGGGCTCACCAGCCTCGCGGTCGTGATCGGGGCCGTCGGCGTTTGGCTCGGCCTACCGCTTGCCGATCCGATCGTCGGGCTCCTGATCACAATCACTATTTTCGGGATTGTGTGGCAGTCGGCGAAAGCCGTGTTCACGCGTCTGCTCGACGGTGTCGAGCCGCATGTGGTGAGAGATATCAGACATGCGGCAGGGCATGTTGCGGAGGTGTCCGAGGTTCTCGGCATACGGGCCCGCTGGCTCGGCCATCGCCTGACTGCGGAGCTCGACGTGGCGATGGACGGGCAGACATCGGTCGAGCAGGCTGAAGCTGTCTCGCACAAGATCGAGCATGAGCTCCTCATCCACCTGCCGGCGCTGTCCACTGCAGTTGTGCGTATGCGGACACGTCGGGCGGCGAAACTATAAAGTTCTCAGTCGATCTAAAAACCGGCGGTATCACTCACGAGCAACAGTGCTGATGCGGGCGTCGCAGCCGCTAACCCGCTTTATCAGCGCGAGGCGGCGAGCCCGAGCCCGACGCCGCCACGGCCTGGAGCCGCCTCGCGCAATACGCGCTGGCGGTAACGCTCCACCTCCAGAGGGAATCGGTTGGCCGCGCGCCCGCCGCTGATCCAAGCATCGACATTGCCGGGACCCCAGTTATACGCGGCAATTGCATCCGGCCAGTTGCCGTACCGCTGATACATCAGCGCGAGATAGGCCCTGCCGAGCGCGCGGTTCTGCGTAAGGTCGAACCGATTTCCGCCCCCCACATCGATGGCTGCCGCCTCGGTGACCTGCATTGGCCCCTGGGGGCCGCTCGGCTCCGGCCGCCACATTCCGAGATCGGCGCCGTGGCTGGATTCAGCGCCGTCCACGGCAAAGGCGACACGATCCAGATCGGCAATCGAAGCGGGACCGAACAGTTCGACATCGGCGTTGCTGGGCATCGAGCCGCGCAGGACGCTTACAGGACGGTCTCGAGGATCGGCAAAAGTGACCAACTGCGTCGTCGCGGCACTGGCCATTCGTTGCGGCGCCGGCGCCGAGGAGCCGCGAGCGAGCTCGCCCCGCATGATCCGAACGGGCCGCGCCGGCGAATCGTCAAAGCTGACGATCTCGGCCGTCTCGGCCTTTTCGGGTGGCGGCGCGCTCGTATCCTTTGTCGAGGAGGCGCCGCGCACCACCTTGACCGAGCTCCACCCGGTCTTGGGGAACGTGACCAATTGGATGCTGTTGTCTGCCTTGTCGATCGCCTGATCGGCGGCCTCGGCCGTCGATTGACGCCTGGGCCCCGTTGCCGCGCCCGGAGCCAGTGTCATCATCACCGCGATCATCACGCCAGTAAGAACGCTCGCCCAAATTCCGTGCCGCATCGACCCCCCGATCGGTGCGGGTGACGCTCTCACCCCCAAACCGGGGTAGATTTTACCCGAAGCGCGATCGGCTTGTCATCAAATCGACCGATCAACTAGCATCGAGCGCAGACCGTCAACTGAGGGACGCGGCATGACGAAAGTTTTGGTGATCCACGGCGCCGGCATGAATATGCGCGGCAAGGTCCAGACCGAGATATTCGGGCCAATGACGTTGCCGGAATATGACGAGCGGATCCGCGGCTATGCTGCCGAACTCGGTCTCGAAATCGAGATTTTTCACTCGAACATCGAAGGCGAGGTCGTCAACAAGTTCTACGAGGCAAATGACAAGGGTTTTGATGCGGCGTTGTTCAACCCGGCGGCCTTCGGAACCGGCTATCCCGCGCTGGTTGCCGCGATCAGCCAAGTGCGCTTTCCGACGATCGAGGTGCACATTTCGAATCCGGTGCGACGAGGCCCCGTCTCCGAGACGGCAAAGGTCAGCCAGGGCATGGTCACCGGTTTTGGGCTTTCCGGGTACTATTTGGCATTGCGCGGCGTCAAAGACCTGCTGGCGGCCAAGAAGTGATCCGCGCCGCGATCGTCGGACTCGGCCGCTGGGGGCGGACGCTTGTCAATTCCGTCCAAGGCAGCAGCGGCGCAATTCGCTTCACCGCCGGCCATACTCGCACCCGCGTTTCGGCCGAGGCGTTCTGCGCCGAAAAAGGCATCATCCTGAAGGACGATCTCAAGGAGATCCTCGCCGATCCGGCGATCGACGCCGTCGTCTTCGCAACGCCGCATAGCCAGCACGGGGCGCAAGTCGAGCTGGCCGCCGCTGCCGGCAAGCACATCCTCATGGAAAAGCCATTCACGATAGACGTGAAGAGCGCCTCAACCGCACTCGATGCGGTGGCGCGGGCCGGGGTGGTGCTCGGCGTCGCTTATCCCCGGCGCTTCCACCCGGCGATGAACGAGCTGAAGACGCGGGTGACGGATGGTCGGCTCGGGGTCGTCAGCCATTGCGCGGCGGCGCAGACATCGCCGGCCGGACTGTCGATGTCGCCCGACTATTGGCGCTCCGATCCCCAAGAAGCGCCGGCCGGGGCAATGACTGCGACCGGCGTGCACAATCTCGACGCGATGATCTATCTGTTCGGACAGATCGACGAGGTTTACTGCACTAGCCTCCGTCGGGTCATGCCCCGGCTCGAGGATACGACCACGGTCATGATCGGCCTCGCCAACGGCGTCTCCGCCACCCTCTACTGCTCGCTCGTCACTGCGCCGACCTATCGATTTGCTGTCTATGGAGCGAAGGGTTCAGTCGAGCTCGCAACGCAGGACGCGCAGTTTCGTTTCACGCCGGTGACCGAGCCGCCGAGGACCGGCCGCCACATTGCATCCGCGCCCGAGATAATCGATTACAAGAGCTTCAACGCACTTGCCGCCGAGCTCGAAGGTTTCGCAGCGGCAATCAACAAAGAACGGCCGTATCCGATTACCCCCGAGGAAATTCTGCACGGTGTCACCGCCTTCGAGGCGATAGTGCGTTCGGCTGTACTCCATCAGCCCGTCAAGGTCGCGCAATATTAGCCGGAGACAATGCCAATGCCCGTGACCGTGCTTTACCCCGAAGAACGGCAGATTCCGGATGACGGTCTCGAGCGGGACATCTTTGGTCCCGATGTCAGGCTGCTGCGGCGCAGTGCCGCCAAGCTTAGCGACCTCCAACCCGCCGACTGCGCCGAGGTCGACGGGCTGATGATCATGCGCTACGCCGTGACCGCGCAAGACGTCGACCGGTTTCCGCGGCTGCGCTGCGTCGTCCGCATGGGCGTCGGGTACGACAAGCTCGATCGCCAGGCGCTGGCGACGCGCAATATCCTTGTCTGCAACGTACCCGATTACGGCACCACCGAAGTTGCCGACCACGCCATCGCGCTCGCTCTGACGCTGCGCCGCGGCATCCTTCTGCACCATGAACAGCAGCGCCGCGACCCGCCGGCGCCGTGGCGGTCGTTTCACGACCCGATGATCCGCCGGCTCGGGGTGCAGACATTTGGCATCATCGGCCTCGGGCGGATCGGCACCGCAGTGGCGCTGCGCGCCAAAGCGTTCAACTTTCGCGTCATGTTCTACGACCCCTATCTGCCGAACGGCGTCGAACTAGCTCTCGGGATCGATCGTGCCGCCAGTCTCGAAGAACTGCTGCGGCAGACGGATACGTTATCGATCCATACGCCGCTGACGCCGGAAACCCGCGGCCAGCTGGGTCATGCCCAACTCGGCCTGTTGCGTCCCGGCGCGGTGGTAGTCAACGACGCGCGTGGGCCGATCCTCGATCTCGACGCTCTGTTGGCTCATTTGAAGAGCGGCCACATCGCCGCGGCCGGGCTCGACGTGCTGCCGGTCGAGCCACCGGTCGAGCCAGTACCGGAATTGTTGCGTGCCTACCGCGCCCGCGAGCCCTGGCTCGAAGGCCGCCTCGTCATCACCCCGCATTCGGCTTGGCTGACCCCGGAATCGGAGCGCGACACCCGCGTCAAATCCGCCGAAACGATGCGCGCCGCGCTGCTCACCAACCGACCGCAAAACGTCATCACCCCGGATATGTTCTAGAGCAGATTTCGACCAGGTTGGCGCGGTCATTGCGAGGAGCGCCTTGCGCGACGAAGCAATCTCGACCGATCGAGCGCCCGGCGGCCCGAGATTGCTTCGCTTTTGCTCGCAATGACAATTGAAGTCGATGGTGCAACCTGATCGGAATTTGTTCTAGCCGCCGTCGATCGGCTGAAGGGTCTGATCAACGAATTCCCGGCGCCGGTTGACTTCGACCTGCTTTCTGGGGTTGCCGGTATACCCGGCCTGGACAGCAGGGTCTGAGTATATCAGCTGTCGTACTTGTTAGACGGTTTTCTCTCGACTATCATTTCCACGCAATAAGCGACGACCGGGACCAACCGGCACTGCTCGAACTGTGGGAGGATCGAATGCGGCGTATCGATCCAATGATCGGCGTTGCCGCGGTCGCATTGACCGCCGCCGTGCTGTCAGCGTGCTCGGCCCCTTCTGTCGGACCTGACGAGTCTCCTACCGCGGCAGCACCCGCAACGACGGTGATTACCGCTCCGGTTGCCCCGCCGCCGGGACGCGCCGAGATCCCCCCGCCGGCCCCCTCGGCTCGAGCGCTCTGGACATCCGGACACTGGCATTGGAACGGCGAGCGGTATGTCTGGGCCCCGGGACGCTACATTGAGCGTCCGACACCTACCGCCAACTGGAGACCCGGCTATTGGGAGCAGCAGCCGCAAGGCTGGTTGTGGGTCGACGGTCAGTGGACCTCGTAGTTCTGTGCATCGCCGTTCATGCTCATAGGGGTGAAATCGCAGCAGCAAGGCCAACCGGCCGAATTTGGGCCGAGGGATGATGGTCGTTCGAATTTCAAGTTTAGCTCTTCGGCATCACATCCAAGCGGACGACGACGCCTTCGAGCTCTGGCTGCGGCGCCGGGTATTGCCGCATCACCAGCGGGTCATGGCCCGGGATGATATGATGCGGGCTCGGAGCATGCGCGCGCAGCGCGTCGTAGGCTTCGAGCATGTCGCCGATATGGAAGGCGGCGGTGAAGGGCCGGCCCGCTTCCATGTTCTCGTAGTAATGGGTGACGTCGGAGGCAAGGACGACCCAGCCGCGGCTCGTATGAACGCGGACGAACTGCATGCCTGGCGTGTGGCCGCCGACCGGATGTAGGGTGATGCCCGGGCAGAGCTCAGCGGGCCCGTCGTAGAGCTTGACGCGGCGCGCGAAGTTCAGCCGCACGATGCCGACCACGTCATCGACCTCGAAGGACCGCGCGAGGTGGGGGTAGCGCATGTACCGGCCGGTCGTGTAGTGCAGCTCCACCTCCTGCAGGTGAAACTGCGCGGCTGGAAAGCGGTGATAGGTGCCGGCGTGATCGTAGTGCATGTGGGTCAGGACCACGTCCTTGACCGCGGCGGCGTCGACGCCGACGAGTGCCAGCGATTGGGCAGGGCAGCGCAGATGCCGCCGCCCGCGCGCCGCCGCGACCTCGGCGGTAAAGCCGGTATCTATGACGACCGTGCGGTCCGGCGCGATCGCCACCCAGACGAAATAGTCCATCGGCATCGGGCCGTCATGTGGGTCGCCGCCGATGAAGTGGTCGGAGCGCCTGGCGTCGCGCTCGGCATAGCGGATCGCATAAAGCTCGTATTCGGGGAGAGGGGCGTCCATAGGCGACCTCGGGATTGCGAAAACACAGCGGCGGTGCGAGCTTACGGCCGCCGCTTATAGCCGACGCAAGGAGTTCGAGCCATGACCGAATCATATCTTGGCCCTTACCGGGTCAAGGCCTTCAATGCGTCGAAAGAATCCGAGAACAAAATCCACAACGACGCGGTCGCCCGGCAATTCGGGTTCCGCGGCGGGCTCGTCCCCGGGGTCGACGTCTACGCCTATATGACGCATCTGCCGGTACAGCGCTGGGGCCGCGCCTGGCTCGAACGCGGCGCCGCCGAATGTCGGTTATTAAAGCCGGTTTACGACGGCGACACGGCAATCGTAGCGGCGACGGAAAGCGGGGCAGGGCTCGATCTTCGGATCGAGAGCCATGGCGAAGTCTGTGTCGCCGGACGCGCCGGGCTGGCTTCTGAGCCGGTCGCGCTGCCCACGATTTTCGCAGCGGGGCCGACGCCGCCCGCGGAGCGGCCGCCGGCAGACGAGAGGACGCTCGCCTTGGGGACGCGGTTGGCCATGAATCCGTTCCGCGTCACTGGCGAATACGCCGACGAGTATCTGCGCATTGTGCGCGAGACGGAGCCGCTCTATGCCCGCGAGGGCCTCATCCATCCCGGCACGATCCTGCACATCGGCAATTGGGTATTGCGCCACAATGTCGTACTGGGGCCGTGGATGCACGTCGGCAGCACGGTGCAACATTTTTCCGCGGCGCATATTGACGATGAGTTGACGGCTTGCGCCATCGTCACCGCCAATTATGAACGCAAGGGCCACCGCTTCGTCGAGCTCGACGTATTGGTGTATGCAGGGCAGCAAACCCCGATCGCTCGGATTGGCCATATTGCGATCTACCGGCCACGCCAATCGGCAGATGCTGCGTGAGGCAGTGCCTGATCAGGTTAGTTTCAGAAGTTGCGCCGCACTGCCAACTCCAGCAACCGCCGCTGGATGATCGAGGGCGCCCAGCTGAGAGAGCAGCGTGGCCTGGTCCCAATAGAGGCGCTCCCCGGCCACTTTGCCCGCTGCAAACTGAATGACGCCAACCAAGGCGAACTCGATCCTTCGACCCGTGGCCGGCAGGCCCGGAAGCATCCAATCCATAGCGATCGAGTGCGTAAAGCGCATCACCATTTCTTCGACGAGCCGGTCGTTGCCAAAGGTCTGCCACAACGATGTGAGTTCGAGATCGGACGGGATCTTCGGGAGGAAATGATTGGCGTAGAACTCACGCACTCCTATCCGACCCGTCGCACCGATCCCGCAAGGAATGGCGAGCACGTAAGGGTTCTCGGTCATCGTCGCGAGCGCGGCATCGGCATCTTTGAGCACGAATTCGGCGTAGGTGTGCTGCTGCCATGTAGCCAGCATAGTCTCCTGGTCCGGCGTGAGCTTATTCATCGGGAGTAACGTGTCCATTTTCTCCTCTAATTTGTGTATAGGGCGATTTGTAGACGAGCCGCCGTTGATCATCGCGGCGAGCCGGGCTCGGGCGGAACCATCCTCCCGGCCCTAAACGGCGCTATCCGCCGCGCTCGCGTTGCCGGCTTGCGGCTGTTAAGCCCTGCTCGTGCTGCCGGTCGAGCATGCTGCCGGCATTTTGCCGCCGAGCGTGTTATTGACGTCCAGCACGCTGCGCGGGATCGTGAAGCGCCCCTGCATTGTCCCGTCTTCCTCGGCGAAACGGCCTACGACGCAGCAATACTCGAGCGACAAGCCGTTGGGATCCTTGAAATAGATCGATTGAGCCCATCCGTGATCGACGATGTCGGTAGTCTCCACTCCTTTGGCGCGGAGCTCGTCCCGCTTCTCAGCCAGTGAAGCTGGCGAACCGGCCTCGAAAGCAAAATGATAGAAAGCGGCGGGGACACCGAGCCCTCGGTTGATGCCCGTATCGTATTTTGCCGGGACATCCGGAACCCCGTGCGGTTCCAGAAACGCGATAAGCTGATCACGCCCGACATCGAAAAAGATGTGCCGAAGACGCCCGCCTTCCTCGACCGTTATCGTGTCGGCGCGAACTTGCTTGAACCCCAGAACACCCTCGTAAAACTCGCGAGTCTTGTCGAGGTCAAGCGTCGAAAGGCCAATGTGGGAAAATCCTCTGTGACTCATTTCTGTTACTCCTCGTGTTCAGATTTTTGACGACAGTGGGGATACGCCCCCGGCATCCGACTCCCTCTTTGCGGCTTCTGCGCTCACTGGCTGTTTGCGTTACGACCCAATAGGGGAGGGCCAATAACCCGGACTGCACACTTGTCTGCAAGAGCTGCCGGGTCCAGTTGATCGCCGCTCGTAACAATCGATCGTAAACACTCCTCCACGCCGCCCGGCGTGGCCGTGATCACCAAACGAAGCGGAGTATCGGCGGGATTTGCCCAAGCATGCGGGACACCCCGAGCGAGCCTCACTGTCGTTCCGGCCGTGGCGTCGAACGTCTCGTCCCCGTATAAGATCCGCGCGGTGCCCTCCACGACGAGGATGTGCTCGTCCTCTTTCTCGTGGAGATGAACCGGAGTACTGTCGCCGGGGCTTGAGAGGATCTCCGTGACGGAGTAACGGCCGTTGGTTGCGGCGGCCGGAATGCGAATTGAGAAGCGCACTCCGGGTCTCGACTGCAACCACTCACCACTCTGCTCATTGTCGATCGCTTGGGCATCTCCGGTGTTTCGGGTGCTCATGGTGATTTGCTCCTTTCCTGGATTTGAGCCAGCGTGGCGATGGCTCGGTCGACTTCGGCGTCGCCGGCAATGGTCGCGACCCATGGTGACTTCATATCCATGGCGATGTTCCTATGGTTCGAAGCGGTGGTTTTCTCGCGTCCGCTTCGTTCTCCAGTTCGGAGTCGCGTTTACTCGACCATCGGCGGGACGTTGCTCGGCAAGCGCGTCGCAGACCGGCGGCAGCGCCGGCTGCGCCAATACGTAGCTTGGCATCGTGGCGTAAATGCCCTGTGCATGGAGCAGTTCGCGTGGCAGGTAGAGGCGTTGCCGGACGGCGTCCCCGCGCGAGATCGCGCAGAATGACGGTGAGTTGCATGCCGCGACCGAGCGCGGCTGCCAGCCTCTCGCCGTCCGGCTGCGCTGCGCCGAGGATGCGTAGCGCAATGCAGTTGACGGCTACCGCCGTGTGTTCGCAGTAATGATCCAGTTGCTCATAGGACGGCGCCCGGAGATCGGTGCTCGACACCGTCTTCATACCCTCGATGATGACGAGGAAATCCTCGCTGCGCAGATCGAATCTTCCGATTGCGTCGCGCAGCGCTCGTGTCACGGGGCGCTCTGGCCGACCGGCATGGAGCAGCGCGATCTGGGCGTGCCAATCGGCGAGCAGTGCCAGCTTCAGGGTTCGCGAGGCCTCGCTGTCGGCGATGCTGCTGACTTCGCTATAGAAAACGTAAAGCGCATGCATTGCTTTGCGGCGCGGCGCCGGCAGCAACCGCATCGGCCAAAAAAACGAACTGCTGGCCGTGCGCATGCGTCGCTCAATCGCCGCTTTGCTCTCTGGCGACGCCGTCGGATCCGGTTCACGCAGGCGGATCTGCGGCAAACCTGCGTCGGTGCGTTCAAGCATGACCACGAATGGTCCTCCGAATTCGAGTCAGCGGCTCAGCTCAGTCGTAATGCCGGAACGGCTGTGGGAATTCGTGACCAACCTCCGCGCGCGTGAGGCCAATGTCCTTGAGCATGTGGTCGCTGAGCTCGCGCAATTGCTGCCGTGAACGGGAACGTTCGGGCCACAGCCGGATGGCGGCGCCGATCCGACGGACTGCCGTCAGCAGTGCGATAAGCCGCGTCTCGGCGCGCCGCGGCTTTAGTCCCCAGAGCGGCACATCAGGCGATGCCCACAGAGGCGATCCATGCTGCGCCGCGCGATCAAACGTGCCGGCGGGCAAGGTCCAGACGGTACCCGGAAGGAGTGCTGTTTTGGGACGTGCGTCGCGGCGATGGCCGAGCCAAGCTGGTCGGTACTCGCGGTGCAGAGCTTCTTCCATCATTGCAGCACCTCTTCAATGAGGCTGGGCGGCCCGTGCTGACGTGCCGCCCTCGTCGCCGCAGTTGATCCGGCAAATCACCGCTCGATTGCTATCCCGAAATCTGCTCAGATTCTGCTCACTGCTCGCATCCAACCGGGTGGACAAGGATCGAGCAAGCGCGGGTGAGAGGCCGGGTATGTAGCGCTGTCGCGCGTCGGCGACGCGGTCTTGCCGCAGCCTAGCGCGGTATCAGTTTTGCCGCGGATTACGAACTGTGCGCCTCAGCCCTCGGGGACACCGGCGAGACGCAGCCCCTCGTAGAAGTGCTCGCGCTGCGCGAGGAACACGGGATTGTCGCTAATCGCCTCGGCGCGAAACTTGGTGATGGTGAAATATGGCGCGAGACGGCGGGCTACGGCGCAAACTTCCGCTGCCTCCTCGAGCAGTCCGGCGAGGGCCAGTGCGCCGGCCAGGATAAAATGGGAGTGCCCCCAGTTAGGGTTTATCTCGACCGTCTTGCGCAGGCTCTCGATTCCGCGAACTACCCGTCCGAGATAAACATCGGCGAGACCGATGAAAAAATGCCATTGGAAGAGAAACGGATCGCGCGGGCGGAGCCGCATTGCTTTCTCGACATGGGCCCGGGTCTCCTGCGCCCGTCCGAGCAAGAACTTCATCACGCCGACATAGGCGTGTGCTATGGCGAGACTGCCGTCCAAGTCGATGGCGACGTTGAACTCGCGCAGCGCACGTTCAGGCGCGCGCATCGCAAACAAGACGGTCCCATAGGTCACATGCGCGTCGGCGCTGTCCGGCGCCCGCGCCAGCGCCTTCGTCGCTGCTGCCTCGGCCGCGCGGATCTGTCCGGCACGGTCGCTGGACGCGTACATGTTGACTTCCGACATCGTGGCGTTGGCAAAGCCCAACAGCGCGCCGACATTGTTCTGGTCGAGGCGCAGCGCGGTCTCGAAAAAACGACGCGCCTCTCGTGCAGCCTCCAGCGATAAATGCCGGTTCCAGGCGGCCCATCCCTGAAGGGTGTGATCGACGGCATCGAGGCGGTCGGGGTGCTCGCGCACCACTCGCCGGCTCTCGGCCGCGATCAGCTCCATATGGATGGTACGGGCCAACCGGGCAGCGACCTCGTCCTGCATGTCAAGGAGGTCGGCGTGCTGCTTATCGAAGCGGTCGGCCCACAGATGCGCCCCGCTCTCGGCATCAATGAGCTGGGCATTAAATCGCATCCGATCGCCGGCATTCTGCACGCTGCCTTCGAGAACGTATCGCACCCCAAGTTCCCGACCGATCTGGCGGGTATCGATCGGCTTGCCCTTGTAGGCGAACGCGGTGCTCCGCGAGATCGCGAAAACGCCGGAGCAGCGCGAGAGGTCGGTGGTCAGCGTTTCGGTGATGCCGTCCACAAAGGGATCGTCTTGCGCGTTGCCGGTGATGTTGACAAAGGGTAGGACCACGACCGAGAGGCGCGGCGGAGCCGTTGCATTTGCCCCAGGCGAAGCCTCCGGGTTGCCTCCCGCTCCCTCTCCTTCGATCGCTGGCCTGGTCGCAAACGGCGGCTCGGGTTGGGCCGACGCGCCGAGCGAATTCTCCCAGAGCCAACGCGCCAGGCGATCGCGCCCGATGGCGAGGTGGCGGCGGTAGGTGCCAAAGGAAAGGGATAACCGATCCGCCACAGCCTCCTGTTTTGGGGCAGGTTGGAAATATGTCAGCTCGATCACCCGGCGCAGCTTCTCGTCGCGCGGGTTGCCGAACAAGGTGCTGACGGTCTCCGACAACAATGCCTTTAGCTCCAGTGGTCCCGCGGAATTGCCGAGATTGCCGATCCCGCCGCGCAGCAGAGGGTTTCGGGCGAGCAAGTCGGCGCTGTGGAAATCGCGCAGAGCGTCCTTCAGCGCGGCTGCGAAATCCGCGTAAGTGAGCGCATTCGCTGCAGTGTCCTCCGCGGAGGGAGCCGTCAGGGGCGAGTCGGGCGCATTGAAACTCGGCTGGTCCGACGTCATGCCATCCTCCGCGTGCCTTCTCGGCGGAGGATCCGGGATCATCATGGCCAGCGCTCCGCGAGTCATGGACGATTAAGTTAAAATCGGTGATCCGGAAGGCATCAAGCGCGAAAAGTTCGAACAAGAACGGCCTCGCAAGGCTCGGAGGCTTCGACATACCCTGTTGCTCATCTTCTTTCCGTTCACCGATGAAGCGGTTGCGGGCGCTGCTGCTTATCGTCGCGAACGCCTCGGCCTAAATGAGTGACGCGATGCAAGGTGTATTTTTTGGCGGTAAAACCGGCATAATTTAGACCGTAATGTTGCAACCGTAATGTTCCATAGGATCGATATGCCAACCGACCCCGGCATACCGACGATCAACCAGCTGCGGGTTTTTTTGGCCGTGGTAGACGCTAGTACTCAGAACCATTCAGACGATTCCCCTTCTCGCTGTCCCGGCGAAAGCCGGGATCCACTTCCGCCGTGGGCACCGGCTTTCGCCGGTGAAGCGGGATTAAGCGAGGTGCTTGGTTGCTTGGTGGATCGTGTGAATGACCCTGAAGACTAGCAGCTTCGCGAGCGTTGCGCGGCGGCTTGGTCGCGCGACATCGGCATCAGCTATTCGATCGGCAATCTGGAGGCGCAACTTGGGATTTTGCTGTTCGACCCTTGAACAAGAGGGTGGTATTGCGGGCCCGGGGTCCTCGCTACTCGGCCGGCCGACGGGCTCGCCGAACAGTCAGGTGCGCATGTAGCCTTCGAGCTCGCCTTCGCAGAACGCGATCGCCTCGTCGATCGATCGGCCCTGCTGGGTGCATTGCGCGATCATCTTGCACATGATCCCTTGCGAATACATCTGCACCCCGATCTTGGCGGGCGCCGGGTAGCCCGCGACCGACACGATGACCTCGCCGCGCGGCGGGAAGTTGTACAAGGTGCCCCGGGGCGGCTCGGCCGCCGCCCATATGCCGAAATTGTTCAGCTTCTCGAACGGCGGTACGTCGAAACCCTGGCCGGCGTCCATCAGCTCGCCGATCGCATTGCGCGTCGACAGGTAGAGCAAGAGGCTCTTCGCCGCCGCCTTGTTTGGCGAAAAATTCCAGATCCCCCAATAGCGGTAGCGGCCGGAAATATGCCGGCCCTGCGGCCCCTTCGGGGTCGGGAACGTCCAGAGCTGCTCGGCGATCTTTGGAGCGTCGCGCTTCGCCACCGCCCAGGCCGAGGGCGCGTTGAAAATGAGGGCGCTCTGGCCAGAGATCAGCGCCTTGTTGTTCGAGGCGTCGTCCCAGGCAAAGACGCTCGGTGGGAAGGACGGCACGGTCTTTTTGAACCACTCCAGTACCGTCCGCGTGGCATCGCTATTGACGGTGATCTCACCTTTCGCGTCCACCAACTGGACGCCATAGGCGTTGAACATGGCGCCGACGAATTGCACCGCGTCGCTGCAGGTGCTCATTGGCATGCCGAACGGATAGCCGGCCTTGAAGCATTTCTCGGCCGCCTGGGAGAAGAAATCCCAGGTCCACGCCGCCTCCAGCTCCTTGTCGGGCGGCTCGCCGGCCGGGTACATCTTGGTCACGTCGAGCCCGGCAAACTGCTTCATCAGGTTGATGCGCGCGCAGGGCGGCGACACGGTGCTGCCGACCGCGGTCGGCATCGCGACCCAATGGCCGTTCTGCTTGCCGAGATATTCGGCGCCGGCGCTGACCGGGCCGTGCTGCTCGATCAGCGCCGCCATAACGTCGTCGACCGGCTCGAGGCTTTCCGCGTGACCCGGCGCGTACCAGGCGAGGAGGCCGAGAACATCGTGTCCGGTTCTCGCTTGGGCCTCGGCGGCGGCCGTCAACAGGTCCTTGTCGCCATTGGAGGTGATGAAATCGACCGTGATGTCGACCTTCTCCTTCTCCGCCCATTGATGGCAGAGCTTTTCAAGCGGCCCGTTGGCGCCGGGTACCCAGTGGTCCCAGAAACCGACGCGCAATTTCCCGGCAGCGTGCGCGCCATGCACAAAGGGCGTCGCCAATAGCGGCGACAGCGCCGCCGTCTGCAATACGGTGCGCCGCGTTGTCCTCGCCATACCCACCTCCATCGGTCGCTTCGGGGTCGTGAACCGCAATGTACTTGAAGACTCTATCCGATGCACACCCGCGCCGGCGCCTCACACATTGACCGGCGCGAGCGGCTCGCGGCCCCGGATCAAATCAGCGGCTTTTTCGGCGATCATGATGACCGGGGCATTGATGTTGCCGCCCACGAGGTCCGGCATGACCGAGGCGTCGACGACGCGCAGCCGCTCGATCCCGATGACGCGCAATTCGCCGTTGACTACGGCCGTCGGATCGCGCTCCGTGCCCATTTTGCAGGTGCCGAGCGGGTGGTGGACGCTGATGCCGGTCGCCCGGATATGGGCGTCGATCTCGTGATCCGATGCTTTGCCCGCACCCGGCGCGATCTCGCCCGCAATGAACGGTCGCAACGGGGTTTGGTTTGCGACTTCCCGCACCATCCGCAATCCGGCGCGCAAGGTTGCCCAATCCTTGTCGGTGGCGAGGAAATTCTGGCGGATGCGCATTGGCATGCGCGGATCCGCGGAGACGAGATCGAGCCGGCCGCGGCTTTCCGGCCGCAACACTACCGCGCGGCAGCCGAAACTGTCGGCATAGGGCCGGGTGAACGGCGGCATATAGGGAGTGGCCGCCTGGGGTGCTGCGACAAACAGAAACTGCACATCCGGTAAGGCCTCCGCCAGCGGACTTTTCAAAAAGGCCATGACCCCGCCCGGCAAATCGGCGGAGATGCCCGAGCCGAAGAAGTAGGTCTTGGCGAGATCGAGGGCGATGCGGTCGAGCCGCATCTTGGCGTGAAGTGGGCCGGGCTCGGTGCGTCGCCACAGGATCCCGGCCGAAATGTGGTCCTGCAAATTGCGCCCGATGCCCTTGAGCGGCGCGGCGACCGCGATCCCATGTGCGCGCAGATCGTCGGGGTCGCCGATCCCCGACAGCATCAGCAATTGCGGCGTGTTGATAACCCCGCCGGCGAGAATTACCTCGCGCTCGGCAGCCGCCGTGACGCGTGCGCCGTGCTTTTCGTACTCGACCCCGATTGCCCGCTTGCCGTCGAGGACGATCCGGGTGGCGAGCGCGCCCGTCTCGACCGTCAGCCCGGCGCGCCTCAGCGCCGGCCGCAGATAGGCG
>JBJMQW010000019.1:0-2355 GCA_045802495.1 Allostellaceae bacterium
ATCGGGCGTCTCGACAATGAGGCGATCGCGCGGGTGCAAGCCGAGGCATGGCCCGACCCGGCCAACGCCGACGAGCTGCACGATGCGCTGGTTTGGCTAGGCTTTGTGAGCGTCGAGGAAGCGCAGGAATCATCCAGCTGGAGCGAGTGGCTGGCGGAGTTAGCGCGCGACAAGCGCGTTGCCCGTGTCTCTGCGCCACGGACGACGCTATGGATCGCCGCAGAGCGGTTGCCGCAGTTCCGGGCGCTTTGGCCGGAGGCTCGGGTCGAACCCGCGATTGCCGCGCCGCAAGCCTACGCTGAACGCGAGTGGCCGGAAGCCGACGCCCTGATCGAAATACTGCGCGGCCGATTGGAGGGGCTGGGGCCGGTCAGCGAAGCCGCTCTGGCAGCGCCAATGGGGCTCGAACCGAAGGATGTTTCGATCGCGCTGATTGCGCTCGAAACCGAAGGCTTTGCGATGCGCGGGCGCTTCACGCCGAATGCCGCGGCCGAAGAATGGTGCGACCGGCGGCTGCTGGCCCGCATCCACCGATATACGGTTGGCCGTTTGCGGGCCGAGATCCAGCCCGTCGCAGCCCGCGACTTCCTCCGCTTTCTGTTTGACTGGCAGCGTGTGGCGCCCGATACGCGAATGGAAGGGCCGGACGCCCTCGAGGTCTTGGTTCGTCAGCTCGAAGGTTTCGAGGCGGCGGCCGGTGCTTGGGAGACCGAGATCCTGCCGGCGCGTCTCGATGGGTACGAGCCATCCTGGCTGGATGACCAATGTCTCGCCGGCCGCGTTGCCTGGGCACGGCTGAGGCCGCGCAATGGGCGTCCCAACGGCAGCGTGGCGCCGGTGCGGACGACGCCGATTACCTTGCTGGCGCGCCGTTATGCCGGCCATTGGGCGGCCCTGTCAGCGACCGAGGATCCGGTGCGGCCGGGCCCCCGCGCACAGGCCGTTTTCGATTGTATCACGCAATACGGCGCGTCGTTTTTCGACGAGCTGGTCGAAGGAAGCGGCTTGCTCCGTCCGCAAGTCGAAGAGGCGCTGTCTGAGCTGGTGGCGTCTGGGCTCGTCAGTTCCGACAGCTTTGCCGGCCTGCGCGCGCTGCTCGTGCCATCCGACAGACGCGGGTCGCGCGCCGGTCGCCGCCGGCGCCCGGCGCTGTTTGGGATGGAAGCTGCCGGACGTTGGGCATTGGCCCGCCGCGCCCCGCCTCAGCGCGAGGCCCGGCCCGAGGCCGTCGAGCATCTCGCGCGCACCCTGCTGTTGCGTTACGGGGTTGTATTCTGGCGCCTGCTGGAGCGCGAAGCCCCGTGGTTGCCGCCATGGCGCGACCTGCTACGCGTCTATCGCCGGCTCGAAGCGCGCGGCGAGATCCGCGGCGGCCGCTTTGTCGCCGGATTCTCCGGCGAGCAGTTCGCATTGCCCGATGCAGTCGGCAAGCTGCGGGAGGTCCGCCGCAAACCGGCATCGGGCGACTGGATCTCGCTGTCCGGCGCCGATCCGCTCAACCTTGCGGGCATTCTGACCCCCGGACCCAAGCTCGCCGCCTTGACCGGCAACCGCGTGCTGTACCGCGACGGTCTGCCGGTCGCCCTGCTCGCGGGGGGCGAGGTGCAGTTTCTCGAGACCCTCGATCCTCCGGTCGAATGGGAGGCCCGCAAGACCTTGCTGCGCGGCGCAGTGCCATCCTCGCTAGTCGCCCTGTCCTGACTAGGTCTCGCGCCGCGAGCGGCCGACCGCTCAGAGAGATCATGGAGAGCAGATTGGTTGGTAGACGTCCTTCTGCGCTTCGCCTTCAGCGCGCGCCGCGAACTGCGTCTTGCCGAAATAATTCTCGCGCTCCTCATCGGTGATCGGCCAGTTCCAGACTTCGATTGTCGCCATTTCTCCCGGTTGGCTGACAGCATCGGCATCCAGCGTTGCAGCGTCGCCCTTCAACCGCTAGATCAACGCCGTCCGTAGCACGCGCCGAGGGGGGAATGTCGATGAACCGCCGCCGTCAAATCCAATTCTCGCCGGAAGAACAGACGGCATTTCTGCGCGAGCACCGCAACGCGGCTCTCGCAACGGTTGACCAGAACGGGTTTCCGCATCTGGTGGCGATGAATTTCGTCATGAAGGACGGCGCCTTCTTGATGACGTCCTACGGCAAGGCTCAGAAGGTCGTGAACATTCGCCGCAATCCGAAGGTTGGCCTGATGGTCGAAGCTGGAAACAGCTATGCCGAACTGCGCGGGGTCATGGTCCGCGGCCACTGCGAGATTATCGAGGGCGCCGATGCGGTGCGCGGTGTGTTCGCCGCAATGGCAGAAGCCCGCGGCACCACTTACGAGCGTCCGAGCGGCTCCGCCGACAGTGCGCCAA
>JBJMQW010000419.1:0-12778 GCA_045802495.1 Allostellaceae bacterium
GCCGTTTTCGGGCGCCAGCTCCCAGGCAAAACGTACTCGGTCGTGATGCGCATCGGGTTCGCTCGTCCGGCGGAACCGATGTCCGGGGAAGCGCTCGTGGACGCCGCAGATCATAGCGTCGATGCTCGCTTGGCCCTCGGCCTGCAACATTGGGTCGATATAGCGCGCATCTTCCGTCCAGGTCTGTGCGATCAGCACCCGGCGCCGCCCGGCGTCGGTTTCGTTCCACATCGCGATATAGCGATCGATCAGCTCCGTCAGATTGTCCATTTCGGCCTCCGTCATTGAGGCACCCGAATGATGCCCTGCCTGGATATCGCCGACGGGCGGCGAGAAGCCGATTACGTCGCAGGTAAGAAAAGGATTACCTGACGAGTAATTGGATTGGCTCACCGCCGGGGCTAGATAGGCGGGATGCAGACCGCAACCAGACGGATTGGCCGGCATTTGCGCGAATGGCGGCAGCGGCGGCGCCTCAGTCAACTCGCGCTCGCCTGCGATGCCGAGATCTCGACCAGGCATCTGAGTTTTATCGAAACCGGCAGATCGCTGCCGAGCCGGGAGATGGTTTTGCGTCTTGCCGAGCGGCTCGAGGTTCCGTTGCGTGAACGCAACCAGCTGCTGGTTGCCGCGGGATACGCGCCGGTGTTTCCGGAGAGGCCGCTCGACCACCCAACGCTCGGCGCTGCACGCAAGGCTGTCGATCTCGTTCTGGCCGCGCACGAACCGTATCCGGCGCTGGCGATCGACCGCCATTGGACGGTAGTGGCCGCCAATAACTCGATCTCGCGCTTGCTCGACGGCGTCGACCCCAAATTATTGCGCCCGCCGGTCAACGCACTTCGCTTGGGCCTGCACCCAGCGGGACTGGCCCCACGGATCGCAAACTTTGCGCAGTGGCGGACTCATCTGCTTGCCCACCTCCGCCGGCAGATCACTGTCACTTGCGACCCGGTCCTTATTGAGTTGCTCGGCGAATTCGACGGTTACCCGCTGCCCAATGGCGCAGCCTTCGATACGCCAATTGCGGATCGCGAACACGCCGATATCGTCGTCCCATTACGGATCGTCGTGGGTGACCGCACTCTTTCCTTGTTCGGCATGACCACGGTATTCGGCACGCCAATCGACATTACCTTGTCCGAGATTGCGATCGAGGCGTTCCTCCCCGGTGATACTGCTACCGCCGAAGCCTTGCGCCGGCTCGCCGCCGCAGCGTAAGCATAATCCTGTCGATGCCGGCGAGGAGGAGTCAATGCCAGGCGAAAGCAAGCCCGCTGCAATACGCGCCCTTGACGTGCCGCTGACGCAGAGCACCCGCGGCTACCCCGAACCATTCGCGGCGCGGGTGGCGGGACGGGAGAGGCGGGCACTCGGCGATGTGTTCGGCCTGACCAATTTCGGGGTCAACCTGACGCGTCTGCCCGCCGGCGGAATGTCGGCGTTGCGCCACACGCATCTGCGCGAAGACGAGTTCATCTATATCATCGAGGGTGAACCGGTGCTCGTGACGAACGCTGGTGAGACGCCATTGCGACCCGGCATGTGCGCCGGGTTCAAGGCGGGTTCGGGCGACGCCCATCACCTGCTAAACCGCAGTGGCCGCGATGTCGTTTATTTGGAAATCGGTGACCGCAATCCCGGCGACACCGTCGTTTATCCGGACGACGACATCGGCAGGGCGTTGACCGCAGACGGCCAGCGCGCCTTCGTTCACAGGGACGGCCGGCCCTATTGAGCTGAACGGAGCGGCCCCCCGTCAGGATCGCCGTCGATCAACGGCAACAAATCGGTCATCAGACCGTAACCGAGCTAGCACCTGCACTTGATAATCGTCGCCGGAATCATCGGCAAAGGGGGATTTCATGGTGCCAAGTGGGAGCCGTCGCCTGCAGATCAGCCGTCGCCGGCTGCTGATCGGCAGCGCCGCTTTTGGTGGAACGGCGCTCGGCGCGAGGGTGCTGAGCGGATTGGCGGCGCCCGGGGTAATCACTTCCGACCGCGAGCGCCCGCAGATCCCTTACGGGGTAATGAGCGGCGATCCGACCGGGAGCCGCGCGATCATCTGGAGCAAGACCGATCGCCCGGCCCGCATGCTGCTCTAGTTCGCGACGCGAGAGGAGTTTCGGGGCGCGTAGCGCGTTGCCGGCCCTGCCGCCCTGGCAACGTCCGATTACACAGCCCGGGTCGATCTGGGGCCGCTTCCCCCGGGTGCGCGAGTCTTCTATCGCGTAAGCTTCCAGGATCTAGCTGATTTGAAGACCGTAAGTGCGCCGGCTTCCGGCGTTCTGCGCATGCCGGGCGGCGACAAGCGCACGATCACTTTCGCCTATTCGGGGGACGAAGCGGGGCAGGGCTGGGGCATCAATCTCGAATGGGGCGGCTATCGGCTGTATGAGGCGATGCGGCGTCATTCCCCCGATTTCTTCATTCATTCCGGCGACCAGATCTATGCAGACAATCCGATCCTTGCCGAGGTGAAGACCGATGACGGGAAGGTTTTGGAAAAACCTGACCACCGAGGGGAAATCAAAGGTGGCTGAAACGATCGAGGAGTTTCGCGCCGCCTTCGCCTACAAACTGCTGGAGGAGAACAAGCGGTATTTCGCCGGCGAGACCGCGTTTCTGGTGCAGTGGGACGACCACGAGACGCGCAATAACTGGTACCCAGGTGAGACAATCGGCATCGAGGCTTACAAAGTGAAGAGCGCCTCGCTGTTGTCGGCCTATGTGCGTCAGGCGATGTTCGAATATAACCCGATGCGCTTCGAGGGCGAGGACATCGAGCGGGTCTACCGGCGCGTCGCCTACGGCCCGGCGCTCGATATTTTCATGCTCGACGAGCGCTCCTATCAATCGCCAGTCGGCCCTCAGTCAGGATTCGGCCTTTCTCGGGGCCGCTCAGCTCGCTTGGCTCAAGCGCTCGCTGCTTCAGTCGACGGCGACATGGAAGCTGATCGCCAGCGACATGCCGATCGGCATCGTCGTACCCGATCTCAATCCCGATGTGCCAAAGGGCACGTTCGAAGCTTGGGCCAACGCTGACAACGGGCCGCCCTCCGGCCGCGAACTCGAGATTGCCAGCCTGCTCTCCTTCATTAAGAACAACGCCATCAAGAATGTCGTTTGGGGTGACGGCAGACGTGCATTATCCCGCCGCTTTCCGCTATGCGCCCGATCGGGCAAAGTTCACGAATTTCGACCCGTTCTGGGAATTCGTAGCCGGGCCGATCAACGCCGGCACCTTTGGTCCTGGGCAGATGGATCTGACCTTTGGTCCTGAGACCAAGTTCGTCGGCATTCCGGCCGATATGAAACAGAACCGCTCACCTTTTGATGGATTGCAGTTCTACGGCATCGGGCGTATCGACGGAGATACCCAAGTCCTGACGATGTCGCTGCACGATGTCGAGGGCAAACGCTCTACGCGGTCGATCTCGAACCGGAGTATGATCCGAGCCCAGTAAGCGATTGAGGCGACGCCGGGAAAAGAGCTCCGCAGGGTGCGGGGCTCCTGGCGTTTGGACGCGCTAACGCCCGCCGTGGCTGTGCTCGCCGCCTTTGCGGCCAGCTTCCGACGCGAGTTCATGGTCCTTCGAGAAGCTGCGCTCCTCGCTGGAACATTGTATCCGCCCTTGCGGCCGGCTTCTGATGCGAGCTCACGGTCCTTCGAGAAGCTGCGCTCCTCGGGCCGCACACTGTGGCCCCCTTCGCGGCCGGCCTCGGCAGCGCGCCTGGGATCGTTTGCGAAATTTCCGCCGCTGGCTTTGCCGTCTTTGCCGGCAATCTCTTTCTGCTTCTTTTCGTCCATAGAGGCGAAGCCTCGGTTCGAGGATTGGTCGCGATCTACGGCCAAGTTCGCTTTCATATCGATATCCTTCCTCGATCTCGCAGCCATCTAAACTGCGCGGCCCGGAACCCTGCAAGCGCTGCGACGAGCGTTGCTAGTTGACCATCGCGACCCGCCCATTGAGTTGGCGCAAGCATCCGGCAAATGCACAATCCGCCATCCGGCTGTATTGTCGAGCAAGCGCGTCTGCGAGACTTGTCCGGGAATTGAAGTCAGCTACTGTAAACCATGGTCCCGTTGTGCAAATTGCCGCTGATCTTGGCACTTGCAAGGCTGAGCTACCCTACAGGCTCAGGAGATCCGCGCTCGATCCACGCCATGCGATGAGCGTTTGAGCCGGCGTCAGACAGTGACTGTGACCTGAGCCCCTAAAACTCGGCCAGATTTGGGTAGAATCCGAACCCGAGCAGGGGGCGAACGAAGGCTTAGCGGGAGCGCGTGAGGCTGGTGTAGGCTCAGAATCAGCCCTACCAGCTCAATCGGCGCCATGAGGAGTCCAATGTCGGACATGAACCGCTCATTCGCGGGCCAGATGCCGGAATTCTACGATCGATTCCTTGTCCCAATGATGTTCGCGCCGTTCGCGCAGGACCTCGCGCAGCATCTTCAGGGGATGCTATCTGGTCATGTGCTCGAACTTGCGGCCGGCACGGGTATCGTAACACGCGCGTTGGCGCGGACGTTGCCCGCCGCCGTCGCCATCACCGCGACGGACCTTAATCCGGCAATGCTGATTCAGGCGAAGTCACATGCCGGGGTGGAGCGGATCCAATGGCAGGAAGCGGACGCTCTTTCGTTGCCATTCGCCGATCAGCAGTTCGATCACATCGTCTGCCAATTCGGTGTCATGTTCTTCCCCGACAAGGTGGCGGCGTTTCGCGAGGCTCTGCGTGTTCTGAGGCCCGGTGGTCGCTTCCTGTTCAGCGTGTGGGGCAGCCGCGCGGGCAGCGTCTGGGATGTGGTGGTCACGGTAGTCGGGCAATTCCTGTCACGCGACCCGGAATCGCTGGTCTCGCCGCCGTACAACGATGTTGCCACGGTGCAAGCTGACCTTGCCGCCGCCGGCTTTGCATCGATCACCGCCGAGGATGTGATCCAATCGACTCATTCCGGGTCGCCGCGCGAAGCCGCCATCAGCCAATGCCACGGGGGGCTCGTCCGCGCCGCGATCGACGCGCATATGCCCGACCGGCTTGATGAGATCATGGAGGCAGCGACGGCAGCGATTACGGCCCGGTTCGGCAGTGGGTCTATCGAGTCGCCGTTGCACGCGATCCTGTTCACCGCCGCTCGGCCCGGTGGGTGACGGCAACGGCAACACGGTCCCGATCTCCCGTTGCTGATATCACGAGTTAGCGGGGAGAGCGGTCCGTTTGGGGCATAAAGAGCGGCTCCCGCCGCCGAGGCTCGGCGTCCGCTGTCGGTTAAGTTAAGAGGACTTCACCGAGACGCGCGGCAATGGATGAGACGCCCCGATAGCGGCCGTTGGCCAGCTCACCACCATCGGGACAGCCTGACCCAAAGCCGCCCTCATGAAGCGTCGCCGACCTCAGGGCGCTGATCCTCGCAAGCTGCCGGTGATTGTTGCGGATCAGCTATGGCGGAGGACACCTGCCTGGAGGAGCTGGGGGCTTGCCCGCGCCGACGAGGTCATCGAATGAGCGGCGTTTTTGTCGTGACCGCGCTGGCTGTTGGTCCCGAAGGGGCATTGGCGCAGCGTCCGCCGGATAAGATAAGCGCATCGCGTCTCTCTCACGGACTTGCACTGCGAAAGTCAGACTGGCAAAAGGTCCCTATGCGGAACGCGCGCCAGGCCGTCTTGGAGCTCGCTGGGCGTGAGGTCGTGATCACGAACCCCGACAAGCCATTCTTTCCGCAAGCCGGTCACACCAAGCTTCACCTGGTGAGATACTATGCGGCGGTCGCGGAGGGCGCATTGCGTGGCATCGCGGGGCGGCCGATCGTGCTCAAACGCTATGTCGATGGCGCCGGGGGTGAGCCGTTCTTCCAGAAGCGGGCCCCCGAGCAGCGCCCCGAGTGGATCGAGACGGTGGAGCTGCGCTTTCCGTCGGGGCGGACGGCGCGAGAGATTGTCGTGCGCGACGCGGCGCAGCTTCTGTGGATGGTGAACCTCGGGTGCATCGACTTGAATCCGCACCCGGTGCGCGCCGACGACCTCGAGCATCCCGACGAGTTGCGCGTCGATCTCGACCCCGGCCCGGGCGTGAGCTGGGACTTTGTGCGGCGGGTGACGCTGCTCGTGCGCGACGTTCTCGACGAGCACGGGTTGCGCGGCTGGCCCAAGACCTCGGGCTCGCGCGGTATGCACGTCAACGTGCGTATCCAGCGGCGCTGGAGTTTCGAGCAGGTGCGACGCGCGGCGCTGGCCCTCGCGCGTGAGGTGGAACGGCGCGCGCCCGACCTCGCGAGCAGCAAATGGTGGAAGGAGGAACGCCATGGGGTCTTCCTCGACTACAACCAGAACGCCAAGGACCGGACCGTGGCCTCGGCCTGGTCGGTGCGGCCCACGCCCGACGCGCGCGTGTCGATGCCTTTAGAATGGGACGAGGTCGCCGACTGCGATCCTGCGGCATTTACGCTGGCCACCGCGCCGGCGCGGTTTGCGGAACGCGGCGACGCGTCGGCCGGCATCGACAGCGCGGCGGAATCCCTCGACGCACTCCTCGAGCTGTCTGCATCGCAAGAGGCTGCAGGCCTCGGAGACGCGCCGTGGCCGCCGCACTATAAGAAGCAACGTGACGAGCCGCCGCGCGTCGCGCCGTCACGACGGAAGGCCTCGGGCCCCAGCACTGAATGCCGCGGCCACCGTAAGTCCACCCAGCCACTCATCACCGTCGCCAAGGCGGCGCGTAAGGCGGACGCGCTCGCCGGCCTCGAACGCTGGAAAGCCCGGTATCCGGAAGCGGCGGCGCGGCTGCACGTGGACGATGTCCTCGTCGACTCGATGCGCGGCCGATCAACCAACTGGACCCGCATCCGGATCAATCTGCGCAACGTTCCCGAGGGCGAGCGCCCGCCAGAAGATCCGCCCGAACCCGACTATGATCCCTGGCCCGCGGCGCCGCGCGGCTGACTACGGTCGCGCGCGCCGAAAACGCGGTCCAGCTCGTAGGCGGGCGTGACTTCCAGCTGATCGTAGCGGCAGTCCTGCGGGCGCTTGTCTGGACGCCAGCGCAGGAACTTCGCGGCATGTCGGAACCGAGTCCCCTGCATGTGGTCGTACGCGACCTCACAGACGCGCTCCGGCCGGAGCGGCTCCCAGCTCAGATCTTTCCCGCGGTTCCACCGGCTGGTCGCACCGGGCAGCCGCCGTCGCTTCGCGCTGGCTTCCTCCTGTGCCACGGCCCAATCCCGCCATGGATGGTCTTCGAGCGCGTCCGCACGCAGCGGCGTCAGCTCGACGACGAGCTGCTTGCGCACCGTGGCCGTGAACGCCGCGGCGACCCCGACATGGTGAAGCGTGTGATCGTCGTCGTACAGGCCGAGCAGAAACGAGCCGATCATCGTGCCGGCGCCCTTCTTGTGCCAGCGGAAGCCGGCGACCACGCAGTCAGCCGTGCGCTCGTGCTTCACCTTGATCATCGTGCGTTCACCGGCGCGATAGGGCGCGTCGAGACGCTTTGCCATGACACCATCGAGCCCGGCGCCCTCGAAGCGGCGGAACCAGTCCGCCGCAAGCGCTCGATCGCGCGTAGCCGGTGAGAGGTGTACCGGCGGTGCCGCGCCGGCCAGCACGTGCTCGAGCCGTTCGCGCCGGACTGCGAGCGGCGCGTTGCGCAGGTCATCGTCGCCCAGCGCCAGCAGATCCCAGGCCACGAACGAGGCCGGCGCCTGCGCGGAGAGCAGCTTCACCCGAGACGCGGCGGGATGGATGCGCAAGAGCAAGGTCTCGAAGTCGAGCCCGCCGACCCCGACGATCACGATCTCGCCGTCGACGACGCAGCGTTCGGATAGCGTGGCGGCCAGTGGGGCGATGAGCTCCGGGAAGTATCGGTTCATGGTCTTCTCGTCGCGGCTCTGCAGTAGGATCTCGTCGCCGTCGCGAAACACCAGCGTTCGAAAGCCGTCCCACTTGGGCTCGAACTGCCATCCCTCGCCGGCAGGCAAGGCATCGGCGGCGCTGGACAACATTGGGGCAAGAGGTGGAGCGAAGGGCAGGCGCATGGCTCAATACTCGAGGAGGTGTCTAATACCTTGACACGCTCCTAAGATGCCGAGTCTGACCATTACTCGCTTGCTTTGTTGAATGCGTCGATGTTGATTTTTCATGTTCCTATTTCTCGGTTCCTGTCCTATGGCATCACGCCATGGCCAATGGCCGAACCCGTGGGCCGGTGTGACGGAATGGTGCAGCTTACTGGCCGGACATCGAGAAATCACCGGCGGAGGCGAGGCGTCTATTGAAAGAGGCCGGAGCGGAGGGTCTCAGTTTCGAATTGTTGAACCGCAATGTCGACCAGCGCTTCAACTGGCCCGTGGTTCGACACAATGCGCAGCGGAAATTTGACGTCGTCCTTGAAGCCAATGAGCCACGGCGTGGTCAACCCGCCGCTCTATGTGCAGAAGTATCTGCCCGCCTCGGTCGACAGCGAGAATTACGGGCATTATGAGGACCAAAAGGAGATCGATTTATATGAGGCGATGCTGCACGCCGCCGATCTCCCGACGCAGCACGCTCTGATGCACGATTTCGAGAAATCGGGACTTGGCGGCACTTTGGCTCGACCCAAAGCCTGTTGCGCGGCGCCGGATCGCGTGATTCACGGTTACAGCGCTCACCGTGATGGCGAACAGCGATGTGGACGGGGGAGCACCATCGGATTTATCGGCGGGTGGGCGACGGCTATCCGAGTGATCTGAGGATGCGGAGTTGGGGGCGCGGCTGTGGGGTAAAATTGTGGTATGAGCCACGCGAACCATGTGGTCTCGGCGGCTAGACTGCACCGGCGTTTCCCGTCTGGCTCCGGGCGTTGCGGTCCTTGGCCTCGACAAAAACGCGGGTGACTTCGGGGAACGTTGCCTTGATCTCGCGCTCGATACGGGAGACCGCCGCTTCGACATCGCCGGCGCTGCGTCTGTCGTCGAAATCGAGGCTGAGCGCGGCCAGCACCTCGTGCGGGCCGAAATGCATGGTCAGCACTTGATTGGTGCCGATGACGCCTGGTGCCATCTTGGCGATGCGCTCGATTTCGGCGCGCACCTCCGGGTGCACTGCCTCGCCGGTGAGGAGGCTCTGACTTTCATATGCGAGGAACGCTGCAGTCGCCGCCAGCACCACGCCGATCCCCAGCGAGGCAATACCGTCGAGCCGTGGCATTTCGAGTATTTCGGCAAGCGCGATGCCGATCAGGGCGATGACTAGGCCGATCAGCGCGGCACTGTCCTCGAACAAGACCGTGAACACGGTCGGGTCCTTGCTGCGCCGCACAGCCTCCAGCCAGCCGAGCCGACCGCGCTGATGACGGAATTCGCGAAACGCGACGAACCATGAGCCGGCCTCGAACACGATCGAAGCGCCCAGGACAATGTAGTTGACGACCACGTACCTGGCCGGCTCGGCATGGAGTATCTTTTCCACCCCCTCATAGAACGCCACCAGCGCGCCCAAGCCGAAAATCATCACCGCGACGACAAAGACCCAGAAATAGAGCTGCAACCCATAGCCGAAGGGGTGCTCCGCGTCGGGCGGCTTGTCGGCGCGACGCATGCCGAAAAGCAGCAGGAGCTCGTTCCCGGTATCGACCGTCGAATGGACCGCCTCGCTGTACATGGCCGCGCTGCCGGTGATCAGCGCCGCGGCGAATTTGCAGATCGCGATCGCGACATTGCCGGCGATCGCCGCGATGATGACCCGGAGCGAGCCCGAATGTTCTGCCATAATCCCGCCTCCCCTACGCCGCCGCTATGTTATGACCACGGGCTGGCCGTTGTCGGCGGTCGCTCTTGGGGCCGTCGCCTTCCGATTTTTGCAGTTTCCGTGGAAGGATCTAACCGCCGGAGGTGGACTCGATATTCATTACGCTCCTGGGGCCGGTGGATTGGTCGCGGCGTTAGGCCACGCCACACCGCCGACCCTGACTTATGGCGCCGCTGCACTTTCGGTGAAATTAGGTTTTCGAATCGCTGGCAATCTATCAGGCATTGCGTGTTGCATTGAACGAAAGCCCGCGTCAACATAGCGTCTTGCTGTCGAGCACCTTTATTGGCTGAGCGTTGGGATCGAAGTCTTCCAGCAGCCACGTGTTGACCTGAACTTGGAATTTCCCGCAGAGCGGCTGCTTCGTCTCCGGATCCCAGAGGTACGCCCAAAGCGAGCCCCGCTTGAAGCAGAACGAGCAGGTGCATCGGGTCACCGTTGCGGGGCACCTCGCCACCGTAAATTGGGTAGCTCCACATGGCAACTTCCTTTCACGGCCATCGTCTCTTCTCCTATTAAAGAGATCGGCTTCCATAAGCCGGTAGCCCTTGCTTGCAGTTCCCCGCACCATCGATCCGCGGAGTTCTGCCGCTTTGTCATTGGTTCCTATGAGTGCGGTCCATCCGCAAGGGCCGATCGGGGTGCCGCGGCGAATGACGGCTTCGGGGGTGCGCCGTGAAAGGCGGCGCTTTCCAGTGGGTGCAAGGCCCACCCGGCGAAATCGCTCCCGCCGGAAGCAACCGGAGCAGGCATGGAGGAGACGAAATGTCTGAAGCCTTCGGGTAGCGGGTCACGAATAGGTGACCGCGCGAGTGTGCAGGCCGCAACGTGAGTGAACGCCGAGCAATCCTCGAAAAGGACGATGTGCAGGCCGACCCGATGCCCCTTTCGGGGAAGGCTGATACGGCTGGGTGAGAATGAGCGAGGACCACACCCAGCTGCTGCACCGGGGTAGTGGCGGCAGCATGTACACAAGGAAAGCGCACGCAACACGGGAAACCCCGACGCGTGATCAGGGATGGTCAACCGGATGCCCGTGAGGGACAGGCCGGGCGCGCCGGGGTAGCGGAGAGGCTCGTAGTACCACTGAAGCTGGGTAATGCCGGTGGAGGGAAGGGGCCTCAGTTCAAGACAAACGCAACAAGTGGCAAGGGACCGGGAGATTGGGCAACCTAACAACTCCGGCACGTGTTCAGAAGCTGCAGACGGCGTTACACGCAAAAGCGAAGGCAGAAGCCGGTTATCGCTTCTACGCGCTGTACGACAAGATCAGCCGCGACGACATTCTGGCGCATGCCTATGCCCAGTGCCGCTCGAACAAGGGCGCGCCGGGCGTGGATGGCCAGGATTTTGCGGACATCGAAGCGTATGGGATCGAGCGGTGGCTGGCCGAACTGGCGCTTGCGCTCAGGGAGGAGACATACCGACCGGAGCCGATCAGACGCGTGTTCATCCCGAAGGCCACCGGCAAACTCAGGCCGCTGGGCATCTCGACCGTGCGGGATCGGGTCTGCATGACAGCAGCGATGCTGGTGCTGGAGCCGATCTTCGAAGCCGACCTTCCGCCGGAAATCTACGCCTACCGCGCCGGGCGCAACGCCCAGCAGGCCGCCGTAGAAGTGGAGGAGCTGCTGTTTCGTGGCTATCCGGAAGTCGTGGACGCCGACCTCGCGGACTACTTCGGGAGCATCCCCCACGCCGACCTCTTGAAGTCGGTGGCGCGCCGTATTGTTGATCGGCGCGTGCTGCATCTGATCAAGATGTGGCTGGACTGCCCCGTCGAAGAAACCGACGACCGAGGCCGGAAGGCGCGCACGACCGAGGCACGCGACAAGCGGCGCGGCATTCCGCAAGGGTCGCCGCTCTCACCGCTGCTGGCGAACATCTACATGCGCCGGTTTGTGTTGGGGTGGAAGAAGCTCGGCCTTGAGCGACGTCTCGGCACTCGCCTTGTCACCTATGCGGACGATCTCGTGATCCTGTGCCGGAGGGGCAACGCCGAAGCAGCGCTGCACCATCTGCGCGAGATCATGGGCAAGTTGCGCCTGACGGTGAACGAGGACAAGACACGTATCTGCCGGGTCCCGGAAGGCGAGTTCGACTTCTTGGGCTTCACGTTCGGACAAATGTTCTCTCGAATGACGGGCCGGGCCCGCTTGGCACTGCGCCCGTCAAAGAAGAGCATCAAGCGCATGGTCGACAAGGTCCATGCTTTGACCGACCGATCGCGAACATGGCAAGAGACCACAAAGCTGGTGAGCGAACTGAACCGCGCGCTGGTCGGGTGGGCCAACTACTTCAGTGTCGGCTCCTCATCCCCGGCCTACCGCGCGCTCGACAGCTATACAGCAGTGCGGTTGCGCCGGTGGCTGCGGTCCAAACACAAGGTCAGGCGACGCCGAGGCGGGACATATCCACTCTCGTACCTCTACGGGCACTTCGGGCTCGTCCGTCTGACCCGACTTGGGCGCGGCCCGTCGTGGGCGAAGGCGTGAGGTCTTGTCCGAGAGCCGGATGCGAGAGATCCGCATGTCCGGTTCGATGAGCGGGATGTGGAAACGGAGCCATGGTCGAGCCACTGAGGCACCGCCAGACGAAAGGGGCGGAAACAGACATGCCCGGCCTACCGCCACCGCGCCACATCTCGACTCTACCATGAAGAGCCTGCCCGCAGCCAGAGCTGAGCGACTGCTGCCGGATGAGTTAGCCGACCCATGTCGGAGCGCCGCCGCCTGACGGAGATGCGCCGAAAGCAGACGCGCCCACCCCAGCCGTGGGCCGATGAGACTGGCTTGTCCAGTCGGGCCAATTACGGCCGCAGCTTTACTCCCAGAGGACACACCCCGGTCATCCGGCGACCCGGCAAGCGCTGTTCGCAGTCGATGATTTCCAGCCTGACCAACCAGGGCAAGCTGCGCTTCATGATCTATGAGGGCGCCCTCAAGGCGCCGATCTTTCTCAATTTCCTACAACGCTTGGTCCGCGAGGCA
>JBJMQW010000420.1:0-9390 GCA_045802495.1 Allostellaceae bacterium
GCCGGTCTCGCCGATCGAATATACGCAGAAGCTTTCCTGCCCGCTGCTCGGCCTCTTCGGCAACGAGGACCGTGCGCCAACCCCGGAGCAGGTCGACCAGCACGAGGCCGAGCTCAAAAAGTACGGGAAGAATTACGAGTTTCACCGGTATGACGGCGCCGGGCACGGCTTCTTCTACTACGACCGCCCGGCCTACCGCATCGAGCAGGCATTGGACGGCTGGCAGAAGGTATTCGGGTTCCTGCACAAGCACCTGTCGAAATAAACGACAGTATGTGCACCTCTATCGTCGAGATCGTCGGCGCGGACGGCGCCGGCAAGGGCGGTGACGGGTGGTTTGATCTGACGCACTCGGTGGTGTCTTACGACCACCCGCACCATGCCCTTTTGGAAGAGGCGATCACGATCGATTTCGTGAACCGCGCGCTGGGACCCGGCGCGCGGGTCGCCGTCGAGCTGACACTGGAATCGGCCAAGGAGCTGAGCGCGGCGCTCGCTCGCGCGATAGCGGCGGCCGAGATCGAGGAACGCGCACGTTTCCGGCCTCGGCGCTGAACCCGGTGGAAGACCATTACTTCTGCGGCCCGTAGAACAGTACCCAGACCGAAAAGTCCGCCGAGATATCCTCGAACCCGTGCGCCACATTGGCGGCGCAGAACAGCACGTCTCCTGGTCCGACTTCGGTCACCCTGTCCTCGACCCGGTATCGGCCGGTGCCGGCGGCAACGAAATACAATTCATCGCGCTGGTGTGGAATTTGTGGGCCGTTCGTGGGTCGCGCGGCAAAGCGCAGCTCCAGATCGCCGTCGACGAACACCTCGGCCGATCGCCCCGGTATTCGCGGCAAGGCCAGGGCCGCGGCCAGCGATACGGGCGGCGGCGTGCTATCCATGATTCTTCTCCCGCGCCGGGCACTCACATGGTGGTCATGACTTGTCGCCCAGGCCCAAACCGGGATCAAGGGGGTCGGATGTGACCGAAGAGCGTGCAGCTGCCGGGACCCATACGTCGAGGGTCATCAGAGTGCGGCCCGAGGAACGCGCGCCAAGGGACAGGGCGGGCATGTTTTTCGGGGTCGCTGCGTATATGCCGAAATGGTGCGCTGTTCCGGATGGAACGCGGGCAATTCGGGAGTTCGAACAATGCGTTTTGGACGCGTTGCGGCCGTCGGCCTTTTAGTGGCGAGCGCGATAGTCCTGCCGAGTTCCGAGGCATCGGCGCGGTGCTGGCACAATGGGTGGGGGTGGCGGTGCGGCCCGGGCCTGCTCGCGCTGCCGTTTGTCGCCGCCGGCGCAGTTGTCGCGGGCGCTGCCGCGATCGCGACCGCGCCGGTGCGTGCTGTCGCCGGGCCGCCATATTACGGACCACCGCCGGCGTATTACGGGCCGCCAGGCTACTACTATCCGCCGCCGGGTTATTACGCACCGCCGAGCTACTATTACGGGCCGCCGCCGGCGAGCCGTTAACGTCCGTCGAGATTGGGGCCGGCGACTCGCGCACCGCGGCATGCCGTCGTTGAGCTCCAGAAGGTTTTTCCAGCCGCGCGATCGGTGAGGATCTCGAAAACCGAAACCGGGGGCATCCGAGCCTTTTCCTGCTGACACGGACCTTTTAACCTCACTTCCGACCGGGCGCCGCTGTTGCCGCCCGTCGATACTCGCCATATATTGTGCAGCTTGGCCCGCATCTAAGAGTTGACAGAAAATGGCGCGTGTTACCGTCGAAGACTGTGTTGTCAAAATTCCGAACCGATTCGAGCTAGTCTTGCTCGCCGCCCAGCGTGCCCGAGAGATTACCTCGGGAGCACCGCTCTCGCTCGACCGGGACGATGACAAGAACCCGGTCGTCGCCCTTCGGGAGATCGCCGACGAGACGATCAGCCTGGATCATCTGCGCGTGTCGGTTGTGCGCGGCATGCAGAAGCTGGTCGAGGCCGACGAGCCGGAAGAAACCCATGAGCTCGATCTCGATACCGCCCTGTTCGGCGTCAACACCCCGACCGGGCCGTTAGGCGAAGATGTGGACGCCGCGGCGGAGGACGGGGAAGAAGCCGACGAGGACGGGGGGGTGACGGCCGAGGAGGAGGGTGATGAACTCGATGCGGCCGAGGAACTGGCCGAAGACATGCTGGAAGTCGACGATGAAGAAGAGATCGATCTAGCCGATGCCCCCGAGGGCGACGCGCCCGAAGATTTCGACGAGGAGCTCTGAGCCCGGACCAACTCGCCGCTTGAACCAGCCGCGCAAATGAAGCTCCCGACGAGCCTGCCGCTACGTGCAGCCGCCGATGGACGGGGGCAGGCGGCGCGGACAACCTCGTCATGATGCGGCAATTCGAGCTCGTCGAGCTCGTCAAATCCTATGATCCCAACGCGGACGAAGGTGCCCTCAATCGCGCCTACGTCTATTCGATGAAGGCTCACGGCGCGCAGCTGCGCGCTTCCGGCGACCCTTATTTTTCCCACCCGGTCGAGGTCGCCGGGATTCTCGCGCAAATGAAGCTAGACAGCGCCTCGATCGCCACCGGGCTGCTGCATGACACGGTCGAGGACACCGTCGCTACCCTCGACGACATCGAGCGGCTGTTCGGCCCCGAGATCGGCCGGCTGGTCGACGGCGTCACCAAACTGTCGCGGATCGAGCTGCAATCGGACCAAACCAAGCAGGCCGAGAATTTTCGCAAGCTCGTCCTGGCGATGTCCGAGGACATCCGGGTACTGCTCATCAAACTGGCCGACAGACTGCACAACATGCAGACCCTGCGGTTCATCAAGAGCGACGAGAAGCGGCGCCGCATCGCGCGAGAGACGATGGACATCTACGCGCCCTTGGCCGAACGGCTCGGCATGCACCAGATGAAGGACCAGCTCGAGGATCTGGCCTTCGCCGAGCTATATCCGGACGCGCGAACCAGCATTCTCGCGCGGCGCGATTTCCTGCGCGACAAGGGCGCGGGGGTCGTGCCGCGGATCATAACCGAGCTGCACCGCAAGCTCGCGGAGGGGGGCGTGCCGGGGGCAGTCGTCTCCGGCCGCGAGAAGGCGCCCTATGCGATTTGGCGCAAGATGCAGCGCAAGAACGTCGCGTTCGAGCAGCTTTCCGACCTGATGGCTTTTCGCGTTCTGGTCGACGATATCGGCGATTGCTATCACGCGCTCGGCGTCATCCACTCCGCTTATCATGTGGTTCCCGGCCGTTTCAAAGACTACATCTCGACCCCTAAGCCGAACAACTACCGCTCGTTGCACACCGGGGTGATCGGTCCCGAACAGCAGCGGATCGAGGTGCAGATCCGAACACGCGACATGCACGAGATCGCCGAACTCGGCGTTGCCGCGCATTGGACGTACAAGCAGGATTCCGGCAAGACCGAAGGGCCGCAATATCGGTGGCTGCGCGAGCTGCTGGACATCCTCGACCACGCCTCGGGGCCGGAGGAGTTTCTCGAGCATACCAAGCTCGAGATGTTCCAGGATCAGGTGTTTGCCTTCACGCCGAAGGGCGATCTGATCGCATTGCCGCGCGGTGCCACGCCGGTCGATTTCGCCTACGCGGTCCATTCGGAAATTGGCGACACCTGCGTTGGCGCCAAGATCAACAGCCGGCTGGTCCCGCTGCGCACACAGCTCCAGAACGGAGACCAGGTCGAGATCGTCACGTCAAGAGCGCAGACGCCGTCGCCGACCTGGGAGCGGTTCGTCGTTACCGGAAAAGCGCGCGCGCGCATCCGCCGTTTCATCCGGACGCAGCAACGGACCCAGTACCTCGATCTCGGCCGCGCCATCGTGCAGAAGGCGTTTCGACAGGAAGGCCAGGAATTTTCGGAGCGTCCGCTCGAGGGGGTGTCAGGGAGCTTCAACTGCTCGACCGTCGAGGATCTTTATGTGGCGGTCGGACAAGGGCTCGTCACCGGGCGCGCGGTGGTCAATGCCGCCTTTCCGCAGCACCACGAGGCCAAGACCAAGGTCGTTTCGCTGGACCGCGCGCGCCGCCGGGCGAAACGCAACGACATGGCGGTGTCCATTCGCGGCCTCATTCCCGGCATGGCGCTGCATTTCGCCGGCTGCTGTCATCCGCTGCCGGGCGACCGCATCGTCGGCATCGTCACGACCGGAAAGGGCGTGACCATCCACACCATCGATTGCGAGACGCTCGAGAGCTTTGCCGAGACGCCCGAGCGCTGGCTCGATGTCGCCTGGAGCAATGACGATGACGCCATTCACGTCGGCCGCCTCAATGTCACGATCGCAAACGAGCCGGGCAATCTCGGCAGCCTGACCACGGTCATCGGAAAGCAGGGCGGCAATATCAGCAACCTGAAGATCACCAACCGTTCGTCGGATTTTTTTGAAATCATGATCGACATCGAGGTCGCCGACGTAAAGCATCTGACGACGATCATTGCCGCGTTGCGGGCGACCCCGGTGATCAACTCCGTCGAGCGGGCGCGCGGCTGAGCGCGATGCGATGATCCTCGGCGTCGGCAGCGATCTGATCGATATCCGCCGTATTGAACAAGTCATCGAGCGCTACGGCGATCGCTTCCTCGACCGCATCTTCACCGAGGCCGAACGGCGGAAATGCGATCGGCGCGCCAACCCCGCCGCGAGCTACGCCCGCAGGTTTGCCGCCAAGGAAGCATGCTCGAAGGCGCTCGGGACCGGTTTCCGCCTCGGGGTCTTTTGGCGCGATTTGGGGGTCATCAACCTGCCGACCGGCAAGCCGTGCATGCGACTGACCGGCGGCGCTCTGCGCCGGCTTGAAGAAATTACCCCGGCAGGAATGACGGCCCAGCTCGATGTCACGCTGACCGACGAGCCGCCCGTCGCTCAAGCGATCGTTATCATCACCGCGATCCCTGGTCCGGACCGGCCGGCCGAAACTTTCCCGCGCATGCAGCCTTGACTTGTAACAGCGGGCTCGGCTTGATCCCGCGCCACTCCGGACCGCAAGGTAATTCATGAAAACCCGATTCAGCTCGACTGGCTTGGCCAGAAAAAAGACTACGGGCGGCGTCGTCGACACGATAAAAACCGTCGTTTACGCCGTGCTGATCGCCCTCGTCGTCCGGACGGTCGCCTATGAGCCGTTTAATATCCCATCCGGCTCGATGGTGCCGACATTGTTGATCGGTGACTATTTGTTTGTCTCAAAATTCTCCTTCGGGTACAGCCGATATTCGCTGCCATTTGGCTTGCCGTTGTTTTCGGGGCGGATCTTCTTTCATTCGCCGGAACGTGGCGACGTCGTTGTCTTCAAATTACCGACCGACAATTCGACCGATTACATCAAGCGGGTAATCGGCCTGCCCGGCGACCGTATTCAAATGAAAGCCGGCAACCTCTACATCAACGACCAGCTGGTCCCGCGCAAACGCATCCAGGATTATTTGTATCGGGAGGGGAACGGCGCGGTCATTCCGCTCACCCAATACATCGAGACCCTACCGAATGGGCGGGAACATTTGATCATCAAGATGGGCGACAACGGTCCGCTCGACAACACGCAGGTCTACACCGTTCCCTCCGGTGACTACTTCATGATGGGCGACAATCGCGACAATTCGCAGGACAGCCGCGTGCTGTCGGCGGTCGGTTATGTCCCGGCCGAGAATTTGATCGGCCGGGCGGAGTTCATCTTTTTCTCGACCGACGGGTCGGCCCGGCTGTGGGAATTGTGGAAATGGCCATTCGCGATTCGCTATGGTCGGCTGTTCCGCGGCGTCAATTGAGCGCGTATGATCCCGGAGCCATGCTCTACGTCGTCGGATCAGTTGGATTGTACCTTGGCGCAGCAGCGCTCGGCATTTATGCCGGTTATTCCTGAGTCCGGAAGCAGTACCGGAACGCCAGTCCGTCCGAATTTGGCATTCTCGGCCGCCCAGCCGTTCTCATCAGGAATGGCGGGTGGCGAGTCGCAGGAAGATCGGTACGGCGGCCAGCTGGAGCAGTGTCGACGCGACTACCACCCCCCAAATCGAGCGATCGTAAAGGACCCCCAGCAGCACACTGCCGGCGAACCAGGCCACGCCATAGGCCGCATTCATAATGCCAAAGGCTGTCCCGCGCCGCTGTTGCGGTGCCAGCCGCGCGATCGTCGCGCGCATGATCGAATCCTGGGCGCCGGTTCCGAGCCCCCAACAAGCCATGCCGATAGCTGCAGCCGGTAATCTGCCGAGGAAAACCAACGGGGCGGCGACCGCCGAGATGACCGTTGCCAGCGCCATGGTCCGGATGCCAATCCGGTCAAAAAGCGAGCCGAGCGCCAAGGCGCCGGCGCCGTCGACCGCCATGGCGATCGCGTAGACGATCGGGATCCAGGTCGCCGGCATCACCTCGGCCTTGGCAAAGTGATAGGCGATCAACGAAAAGTCGGCATAGCCGGCGGCAATAAAGGCCACGGCGCCGATCGAAATCCAAAAGGCTGCCGGAAGCCCTTCGCCTTCCATCGGCGGCGGCGCGAGCTCAAAATCATGCGGCCGCGGGAACAGGTAACGAGCCCCCAACAACACGGCCATCGACAGCATCGCAGGGATCAGAAGCCAAGCGAAGGCCGCCTGGTAACCGCTGCCGACGAACAGTACCCCGCTCACGATGAGGGGGCCGAGCACGGCGCCCAGCTGGTCGAGCGCCTGATGCAGGCCAAAACCCCAGCCGAGGCCCGTCTGGCTCGCCGCATGCGACAGCATCGCGTCGCGCACCGGTGAGCGGATGCCTCGCCCCATCCGTTCAATGACAATCAGCACAACCGCGACTTGCCAGGCTCCGGCAAGCGCCAGCAGGGGCACGGCAAAAAGATTCAGGACATAGCCGACGATCGTCACCGCCCAATATCGGCCGGTGCGGTCGCCGAGATAACCGGACAGGAAACGGGAGCCATAGCCGAGAAGCTCGCCAAAACCCGCGACGATGCCGATGGTGGTCGCGCTGACGCCGAGCGCGCCGAGAAATGGGCCGGTAATGCTGCGCGCGCCCTCGTAAGTCATATCGCCGAAGAGGCTGACGATGCCGAGGAAAACGATAAAGATAATCGCGTGTCGCCGCGGCAAAGCCTCCCGTCCGGCGGCTCGGTTCATGGGTTTCTCCCAACCTGCAAAGCGGCCGTTATCCGGGATTGTGATGCTCGTCCGCGGTGCTGGTGGTCAAGTAAAGTTGGCCAGTCAGCGCCGCGGTGTCCGCATCGCCAGCCGAGGATCGGTCGCCCTCGGCCAATCCAAAGATCTCGTCGTACACGTCTTTCGCGTAGCTGGTCGCAAGCGGGGCTCCGGGGAGGATGCGGAAACTGCGGGTCCCATCGGGCCGCCGTTCCGCCCGCAAATAGATCGCATTTGGCAGCCGCTTGGCGTGCAGTCCCTGCGCCAAATCGTACATGTGCGTGACGAAGAACACCTTGATCCGGCTGGCGAGCAGGGCCGCCACGATCTGCCGCCCGATCTCCGATCCTTCTCGCTCATTGGTCGATTGCAGTGACTCGTTGAACAGCACCATGCCGTCCGTCGCCAGCCCATCGACGATCGTACTGATCCTTTGCAGCTCCTCTTCGAATTTTCCAAACCGCATGCCGGCGTCCTCCTCGCGCCGGAAATGGACGAAGAGACCGCTGCACAGATTGGCCGAGAACGAACGCGCCGCGACAAACAGCCCGCATTGCATCATCAGCTGGGCGAGCCCGATCCCGCGCAGCCAGGTCGTTTTGCCGCCTTGATTGGCGCCGGTGATGATGAAGAGATCCTTCCGATCCGCTGCGAGGTCATTGCCGATAACGGCGCGGCCGCCGACCAGAGCGAGGCACGGATCATAAATCCCGGCCGCGCTGTGCCGCCGCTCGCAGCCGGGAACGGGGTCCGGAAAGCATATCGGCATGCCCGTTGCGGCGAGGCCGTCATGCAGGTTGAGACAGCCGATATAAAAAGCGAGCTCGATCCGCAGCATGTCCATAAAGCTGACGATGTGGTCGACCGCCTGTCCCGCCGCGTTGGCGACCAGGCTGAGCCCGCGTTCCTTCAGCTCGCCGACGATGCGGCCTCCGGCCTCGTCGCGCTCGTGGACGTGAAAGGTGTAGGATTTACCCCGTGGCCCCAGCAGCCTCTGAATCCAGAAGCGGTCATCGGGGTTGGGCCGGCGCAAGACCAAGTCCGTGCCAGCCATTCCGGGCGCGAGGCGGGCACTGATCAGCGGCCCGCGTCGGAATTTGAGCTGTTCGATATGCCCCTCAACGGCGGCGAGATAGCGGTCGTCCAGCTCGCGGCTAAGCATGGCGAACAGCGTCCGGAAGCCTTCCGATCTGAAAACCGAGCCGTGCGCTTCCGCGATGCGGCGGAGCTGTCGCAGGAGGTTGACGAGCAGGCGCAGGAGTTCAACCGAGCGATAAAGGATCGAGTCCGGGCGCCGAGTTGAAAATCCCCAATAGTGTTTTTTCTTCGCCTCGATGGTCTCAACCACGAGTTCGTACATACCCCGCACGACCGCGGGATTGCCCAGGCAGTCGCGCAGGATGGCCTGCCGGTATCGGATGGCGGCAACATCGCCGAGACTGCCGAGCACCGCGAGCCGGGCTATCTCCAGCAAAAAAGGGTCGCCCGCCGCCATCGCATTCAGCAGCACCTCCAGTCCGAGGTCCTGGATCAGTTGAGGCGCCTGTGCCGGGAGGGATGTCGCGAGCTCGAAGTCGCGATCGCGGTGCATCAGGAGGGCCTTCATGACGCGAGCCGCTCCCGGATTGACCGATAGCTGAGCCGGTGTTTTTCCGAAATCGCCATCGCGTAAGCCCGCCCATCGGCCGGCCGGCGGACCAGCTTGAACGTCCGCTGCGTGGGATCCTCGGGCACGACGGTGCTGATCATGCTCACCACCGCCCAGCTGAGGCCCGCCAGTTCTTCCAGAAACGAGACGCAGACCCCCACGCAGCCGAGAGCGAGGATCCGGCGCATGACCGCGGTTGCCAAAAACACGGCATCGGCGAGCGCTGTCGCGGAGAAAATCTCGTTCATTATGATCAAACTGTCCGGCGTCGCCGCGGTGAGGATGCGATGGATGCGCAGCACATCGCCGTGCAATTTGCCGCGCAAATCCTCGACCCGTTCTTCCCGCTCGAAGTGCGTCAAGATGTGGTCGTATAGCAAAAGCCGAGCCGCGGATCCCGGAACTAGGCAGCCGAGGCTTGCCAGGTGATGCAGTTGCCCGAGGGCGCGGGCGAACGTGGTTTTGCCACCCTGATTGGGTCCCGAGATCACCACAACCCGCTCATCATCCTCAAGGTGAAAATCATTCAGCACCGGGCCGGTTTTCTCGTTCACAAGCTTGGCCGCGAGGGCGAGATCGAACGTATCGGCCGCATAGACCGCCTTTGTCCCCCTGCCCACGGCCGGATAGCAGAACGGCAGGCCGGCGC
>JBJMQW010000421.1:0-20011 GCA_045802495.1 Allostellaceae bacterium
CCGGCATGCTCGATATTGGTGATGAAGGCGAGGATCTCGCTCAGTCGGCGATTGTCGTCATCATCGAGCGAGTCGGGATCGAGATCGGTCAGATAGACCTTGATCGCCCGATTGAGGCGGTCGAGCACATCGTCGAGCCCCTTCGTCGCGTTGACGCGTTTGCGGTCGCCTTGGTCAATTGCCTCGAGGGCGCCGCGCAGCATCGTTTCAAGCACATCGGCCATGCGCAGCGCCTCGCGCGCCGCCCCCGCCAGGGCCATGGCCGGGGTCTCGCGCGCGCCGTCGTCGAGGTAGACAGGCTTTGACGGGTCGGCCTGCGTAGCGCGGGCCGGGAGCAGCCACACCAATAGCCGGGTGAAGGGTTGCAGCAGCGGCAGGAATAGTGCCGCCAGGACTAAATTGAACGCGGTGTGAAAATCGGCGATGAGGCGTCCGGCATTTGGTTCGATCGTGACCATCCACGGCCCGATCCAATTGAGCAGCGCCAGACCGAGCACGACGCCGAAGAGCCGGTTCAACAGGTTGCCGACGGGAACGCGCTTCGCAGCCGGATCGCCGCCGGCCGCCCCTTCGAGCAACGGGTTGAGCGCCGTGCCGAGATTGGCCCCCAGCACCAAGGCGAGCGCTGCATGCGGTGGCACTACGCCCTGGACCGCCAGGGACATCGTCAGGAGCACGATGGCAACGCTGGAATGCGCCGCCCAGGTCACGGCCGTGCCGATGATCACATCGATGACGGGCTGCGTCGCGATCGCGCCCATAATCAGTCGCAGGCTCGGCATATCCTCATAGGGCGTCAACAGCGAAAGAAGCTGCTGTAAGGCCAAGAGCATCAGTCCGAGCCCGATCGCCACACGGCCGAGATCGCGCGTCCGGCTCGCAAAGCTGCGGCGAAACAGGATGACACCGACCAGTACAAACAGCGGCGCGACATGGCCGATGTCGAAAGACAACAGCTGCACGATCAGCGTTGTGCCCACATTGGCTCCGAGCATGACCGCCAGCGCGGGGACCAAATCTACCAACCCGCCGGCCGCGAAGCCTGACACCATCAACCCGGTTGCGGTGCTGCTCTGCAATACTGCCGTGACGCCGAGCCCGGCCAGAAACGCCGCAAAACGACCCCGGAGGGCGCGGCTGAGGAAACGGCGCAGATGCGGGCCGAAGGCGCGCTGAATGCCGCTCTGCACCATATGCACGCCCCACAGCAGCAGGGCGATCGAGCCGGCGAGATCAATCAACGTCAGGGTGGTGTCCATCCCGCCCCTCCCGCATGCGACTATTGACTATTGTGCGTTGGGATAAACACCCTCGCGCGGCGCCAATTCAACTCGAAAAGGCGTCACCGGATGCCCGCGCGTTCATTCTTGCCTCGGGCAGGTCAGAACGCTAGCTAGAAGCCGGATCGCGACGCACCGGGGACGGGATGCATGGCGAAAAAACATGGCAACATTGTACAATTCGCCAAATTCCGCGAGGCGCACGGCGCCAATCATGAGGAGAGCCTGCCGGACGAGGAGAGGGATGCAAACTCCCGCCTAAAAACTTTCATACACAAGTCACGGCACAGCGGGCAGACGGGTCACTGGACTTTTAGGGGATGGATCACACCCTCGCCCTTTTTGACGAAGATGATGAAGGCGCCCATAACCGCGCCTCGAATGATGCGCGGAACGGCGATGCTTGAGTCCGGCGCACTGGCGTACCGCCGTCTTAAGAACGGAAGGCCTCTGATCCTGCTAGTCAGCAAGAAACGATCGAAAAAATGGGGAATCCCGAAGGGCAAGCTCAACGCCTCTCTCAGCTTTGGTGAGACAGCCGCCAAGGAGGCTTTCGAAGAGGCCGGTGTTATGGGCCGCGTCTCGCCCAATTCCATTGGTATGTTTCGGGCAAAAAAAGGAACTCCTACCCCAAAAAATATTGAAGTGTGGGTATATTTACTCGAGGTGGATGAGACATTATCGAATTGGCCAGAGAAAGATAAACGCAAGACAAGATGGGTATCATGTAAAGTCGCTGCCCGGGAACTTCGTGAACCGGTACTTACGCATCTTTGTCGGCGTCTCGCGCAGAGTTAGGGTCGCATCTCGCCGGCAACCTTGATCGCTCACTCGAGATTGGCCGACCTGTTCCTCATCCGACACCATGAGGTGCGGCGGAGCGCCGTCCCGGACAGCCGCAAGATCCCGGCGACAGGATCAAGGCTCGGAGGGATGACCAACCGGGGGCCCGTACCAAATCGTTGCTTAGACCCTGCGGCTTCCGACAGCAGTCGCCGAAATTGCTAGTAGGAAGGCTGCGCCGCCGTATAGCAGCCATTGGGGAAGGATCGGCAAGAGCGCACCAGCCAAGAGACGTCCGATACCCGCGCCCAGATCACGCCAGGTTGCGAGCCGAGCCAAAGCCGGCACACGATCCCGGCCGGGATTCTCAATCGCTACGACCGGCGCCGGTAGAGGCTGGACCAAGCCGCGCAGCATGACGACCAGAATTGCGCCAGACCAGAGCTGCCCGCCGCCGATTATAGCAAGGCCCGCTGCGGACGCTGCGGACAACAGCATCAGGACCCGCCGCGCCCCGTACCGTTCGGCCAGCGCACCGCCGACAGGCCCGAGCAGGATCTCGGCAATGTAGCGCAGAGCGAGCGCCGCTCCCGCCGCAAGCGCCGCGTATTCCGGCACCGCCGCCGCCGCGAGTACCGATATGCCAAGGACGAAGAGGCCATCGAGCGTCATACCTTGGACAAACGACCAGGCATCCAGCCTGCTTGGCCACCCGAAGCGCGGGCGAGACAGCCGATTCGCCGCGCCTTCTCCTTCATCAGGCAGTCGGAGCGCGAACCTGATGGCGGTCAAGGCCGCAAAGGTCAGCACAAGAAAAGATGCGCGCGGTCCCGCTAACTGAGACACTACCGCACCTCCCAAAAGCCCGCCGACCGACCCCGCAGCGATTATCGCGCGCATCTGTCCGCTGCGCCGCGCGGCGCCCGCAGGCTCGGCGGTTGCCAGGGCCTGCGTCGCGATATTCAGGGCAGCGAAAGAAAGACCCCAGATCAGCCGCGCGATTATCAGACCCCACACGCCCGACAAAGAGGCATAACCCAAGGCCGCCAGCACCGAGCCAAGCGCGAATAGGCAAGCTGCCCGAGGCCCGCGGCGCGAGTAGAAGCGAGCCACCCATCCGTACCCGGCGATACGAACGAGGCGATTGGCGGCAAAGCAGCAACCCAGCCTCAGCCAAGCCGACGTCAAATACAGCATGATGTAGCGGCAGCAACAGGTAGAGCAGGGTGTCGCCAGGTATGGCGAAGGCCAAGGTGAGCGACGCATTACGGGAGTTGCGATCGGCGATCTCGGGTGCCGCGACCGGTCGGACCGCCGTTGTTGTCGGCAGCTGGGTTAATTGACCATTCATGAGGCCTAGTCCGTATTCTTCGGGCGGCCATCCAACGCTCCCGGGAACGAGCGCCACTTGCCAATTTCTCGGACGACGGAACAGCGAACATTGCTGCTCCCGCACGCCAGTTTTCTACTGCGGCCGACGTTCGGCGATGATGTGCCAGTGCCAGGAACCGGGCTTGCGCTGCTGTTGCTGCTTAAGAGAGAGCATCTCGAAGCCGGCGAACAGCGCGACGAGGGTTGCGGCGTCGCAATAGAAATGCGGGTGCCCGCGCTCTTCGGCCCCATCGACGACAAAGGTGTCGGGGGCGACGGTGCGGCCTCTTCCATAATTGATGTTTCGGATTGGCAGCATCGTGCCCTGGTACAACGCGCCGGGCTTCAAAACACGCCAGATCTCGGCGAGGCGGCGTCCGGCATCCCCCAGCGTGCCGTGATAGATCACATTCCACGACAGCACGAAATCAAAGCTGCCGTCGTCGAACGGCAGCGTGTCGGCCGTTCCCTGACGCAGAGCCAACGATACACCGCGGGCTTGCGCCGCCTCGCGCGCAACGGCAAGGCCCGCGGCACTGCCGTCAATCGCCTCTACCGCCAGCCCGTGCTCGGCGAGAAACAGCGCATGCCGCCCGACACCGCAGCCGAGATCGAGCGCCGTGCGGGCCCCGCGCTTTTTCAGCTCCGGCAACAGCGCCATGACGTCGGGATCGGGGTGAAGCCAATCGGCGCGTCCCTCGGCGGTTGCCCATCGTTTATCCCAAGCTTCGACTGCTGTCGTGAATGCCGCCGCCATCATCGTCCCTCCGCAGATAACCGCTTATCGCCGTGACAGACTGACTTCGCAACCAGCCAGGTGGCCTGCACCAGGCGATCCGTGCGCACATGGAAGAACTGCGCCGCGACGGCGCTCAGGTGTCCCCGGAACGGGACGCCCCGCCGCGCGGCCCACGACCTTATCATGGCGCCACCGGCACGTTGGAGAGCAGCTGCCGGTAGCGCCCACGACGCGTAATTCGTCAAAAATTCTTCGGACAGCGAACTATCTCGGGTTGGCGCCAGCCACCCGGCCCCGTAAGGCGCCGAGGACCTTTGTCACCGGCTCACCCGAGTTTTGCCATAGCGTCCGCCAATTGGCGCATGTCGACAATGACCAGTACCGCACCCCGTGCCTGCAGGCGGGCTGCGTGTTCCGGCCCGCAATGGCTTCCCCCGCAGAAACCGATAGGAGTCATCCCGGCGGATAGGGCGGCGTCGATGCCGGCCGGGCTGTCCTCGATGACAAGACAGCAATCCGGCGCCGTCGCAAGCCGCTGTGCGGCGTAAAGAAACAGATCGGGCGACGGCTTACCGCGCGCGACCATCGTCGCGCTGAAGAGATTTTCGCCAAAATATTCTAAGAGGCCGGTTAGTTCGAGTTTCCGGCGGATCTGCTCCGGGGCGCTGCTCGACGCTACACAAACCGGCAGTTGCAGCCAATCGAGCACTTCGGCAACTCCCTCAACAGATGTGAGCGATTGGCGGAATCCGTCATCCATCATCTCTCCGACACGCTCGGCATAAGAAACCGGCACCGCATGGCCCCACTCGCGCTCGATGATGTCGATCATTTCCGGATCGCTCATGCCGCAGAAGCGTTCGACGAGCTTCTGTTCCGTGATCGGATAGCCGCATTCGGTCAGCGCCTGAGCATGGGCTCGATTGATGGTTGGCTCACTGTCGACCAACACCCCGTCGCAGTCGAAAATGACAAGCTCGAAACGGGCTATCACTGCAGCATACAGAACGACAAGTCGACACGTCGCTGAGAGTACATTGTCTCAATGCTCTTCTTTCTGTTTTTCTGCTTGAAGAGTCTCCAAATTTAATTTCAGTTCGTACTTCTTGCCATCCTCGTGTTGCGCATCGTCGATTTCCCATTGACTATCATCCAGTTCGATCTCCCCCCAACTCTGGAAGCCAAGCCCGCGCAGGCTTTGCTCGATCCGGCTGCGCTCCTCCTGGGTGGGGGCGCGATCCGCACGAGCAGCCTCGGCGAGGAACGCGTATACGAGAACTGTGGCAGCTACAGCGCAAAGCATCTTCGAATTGAGCATCTTCATAGCAAATGAGCCTTCCCCCGGATTATCCCGCCCTTCAACTACCGAACGCCGCCTTCGTTCCTGTGACCGCCTTTGCTCGCTGCGAGCGAGCATTCAACCGAAGAAGTGTCCCTTTGGCAAAGACCTAGCCATCGAGCTTGGCATCGCTCTCGGCGTGGCTGATCGGCCTATAATCGTGCATCACCTCCTGGTGGGCATTTAGAGCGGCGAACACCAGCCGATCTGTGTCGGCCCAACAACGAAGGCATAAGCGCCGTGTGCTGAGAATCATGGTGCGCAGCTGACGATCAGTTTGGTCTCGGTCGAGCTACGATCGGCGGCGCTGCTGGCTCAACCATGGAGGTATTCCGGAAGCGCAGCTTCGGTGGCGCGGCCGGCGGCGACAAGCCACTTCCGGAGAGCGACCATCGCAGGCGCGTCGGTGCTCGCGGCTGGCGCGTAGACGAAATAGCCTCGCGAAGATACCGCCGGACTGCCGATCGGCATCAGCAATCTGCCGCTGCACACTTCTTCTGTGACGAGCGCCAACGGCCCCATCACCACGCCAACTCCGGCCAGAGCCGCCTGGATCGCAAAGTAGAAGTGCTCGAATACCTGTTCGCTAGCCGGCTTCAAATCGGGAATACCGGCCACGTCGAGCCACCGCATCCAAGCACGTCGGCGCGTAGCCGAATGCAACAGAGTGTGGTGTTCGAGGTCCTTTGGCTGGAGCAGAGGACATTTTGCCTCCAGTTCCGGGCTCAAGAGGGGCAGTAGCGCCTCACCCATGAAGCGCGTCCCAACCCATCCCGGCTGCGGAGACGGCCCTGAAATCACGACATCGGCTTCCATCTGAAACCGTTCGGCCGAGGTACTTGCGGTCACGATGCGCAGTTCGAGACCTGGGTGATCCCGCTGAAAATCGGACAGACGTGGGATCAGCCATCGCATCGAGAACGTCGGCTGGGTCGCCACGTTGAGCACGCCCTGGGCGAGTGAACTGACTCGAACTTGCCTTGCGCTTTCGGCGAGACGATCCAGGGCGGGACCGGCCTCTGCCAGCAACTCGATGCCGGCTTGGGTAGGTACGGCATTTCGGCTCGTACGCCGGAACAGGGGAGCACCGAGCCAGTCCTCCAGCGTACAGATTTGGCGGCTGATCGCGCCGTGCGTCACGTTCAATTCTTCGGCGGCGCGGGAGAAGCTGCCGAGACGTGCCGCTGCCTCGAAGGCCTTGATCGCATTCAACGGCGGCAGGCGAGGGCGAACCATCCTGTGAGTTTTCGTCACATCCAATGTCAGAACAAGTCGTTTGTCATCAAGCCGTCATATCGCCAATCCTTTGCAGGCGCCGGCCGGGCGCTCACATCGAACCGCTCGCCGAGATCACATCATGTCAAGCCCCGCTCTTTCGACCGCAACCGGGCCTGTTTCGAAGAAGGCGCGCGTCCTCTGGGTCGCCGGCGGCGCTCACGCCCTGCACGATGGGTTTACCGACACACTCTATGTGCTGCTGCCGCTATGGCAGGCACAGTTCGGCTTGAGCTATGCCGCAATCGGCGTCTTGCGCGCGCTTTACGCCGGCGTGATGGCTGGGCTGCAAGTTCCTACAGCCGGGCTCGCGCAGCGAGTAGGAGGAGTGAGGCTGCTCGCAATCGGCACCGCGATCGCCGCCATTGCCTATCTGCTCCTCGGAGCGAGCTCGAGTATCGCCATGCTGGCGGTAGCGTTCGTCGTCGGCGGGATCGGATCGAGCACCCAGCATCCGATAGCATCGAGCCTGGTCGCCGAAGCGTATCAGGGACCCCGTTCGCGCGGCGCCCTCGGCGCGTACAACTTTGCCGGCGACCTCGGCAAGATGGTATTGCCCGCAATTACCGCCGGCATGATCGCGCTGATGTCCTGGCGCTCGGCGGCGTCGGTGATTGGGATAGTCGGTTTGCTCGGGGCTGGTGCCATTTTGCTGTTGCTGCGGCCGGTGTCATCGACCGCTTCGCTGCGCACGCGAAACCAATCCGATAAGAACAAAACTCACGATCCCACCAGTCTGCTGCGCAACGGTTTTCCACTTCTTCTGACCATTGGCGTCATCGACAGCGCGACGCGAATGGGTTTTCTGACGTTCCTGCCGTTTCTGCTGCAAGCCAAGGGGGCGGGCGTTTCCGAAATCGGCATGGCATTGACCTTAGTTTTCGCCGGCGGCGCGGCCGGTAAATTGGTCTGCGGCTTCTTGGGCGCGCGCCTTGGGATACTGCCAACCGTGCTCCTTACCGAGGGAGCTACGGCCGCCGGCATCATCGCATTGTTGCCGCTGCCGCTGGTCACGTCACTGGTTCTGTTGCCGGTCATCGGTATCGCGCTCAACGGCACTTCGTCCGTGCTCTACGGTACCGTTCCCGATCTCGTGACCGTCCGCCAGCACGAGAGGGCTTTTGGCGTCTTTTATACCGGCACCATCGGCGCCGGGGCTTTGTCGCCCGCTATATACGGAGTGTTCAGCGATGCCATCGGGCTGATCCCGGCGATGCTGCTCGTCGCTGCGATCGTTCTGGTGACATTGCCGCTGGCATGGCAACTCACTCGCGTCCTCGACACATTACGGGCAAATGCACGCCTCCAAACGGAGATGGAGACGACCTCTTAAACAGAGTTTTTGGAGCAGCAGAGAAGCTGCAATGAGCCTACAGCCGCCAGTTGACAACATCGCCATTCGCACCTGCGAAGAGGGCGATATTCGGCGATCGCCGTGATCTACGCTTATCATGTACTTCACCGGCTTGCGTCGTTCGAGATCGAGCCGGAGAGGTCGATCAATGTCAGGACGGTGTCCATTGCGCCCTCCAGCGGCTGCGCGTGACCGCGCTCACCTTGGCATAAACATTCGCGCGGCCGTACAAATTCACGATTGAATGATTGAATCCTGCCGCGGGCGCGTCGACCCCTCCCCCCGCGAAGAGGCGGGGGGAGGGGAGGCGAGGGGATCAGCGCAGCGGCGAGAAGGACGCCGGAACCACCAGCATATTTTCCTGCTTGATCATCATGCCGGGCTGGCCACCCCGCGGCGGCCAGATGCCTTTGCTGCGGGCCTCTTCGCGGATCCGGAAACGCTCGCCCGCATCCTTGTAAGCCCAGATATGCACCCATTTGTTGAGCCCGCCGAGCTCCGAGTACCAGGCGCCGACCAGCGGCGACAGCTTGGTGCGTTCGGCGATCGCCGTGCTCCACCGGTCGATCGTCGCCGGGATGCCGCCCGGCTTGAAGGTGTAGGTGCGGATTTCGTAGACGCTGCCGAGCTGACGCGGCTCGAGCGCCGGCGAGAAGGGGGCCGGGAGGTAGATTTCGCTCTGCTGCTCGACGACAAATTCCCGGGTATTGGGGGGCCAGCCCTGGAGCTTGGTCGCTTCGGCGCGAATTCGCGTGCGGTCTTCCAGATTTTCGTACGGCCATACGTGGATGACACGGTTGAGCGGGCCGATCTCGGTATGCCAGAAGGCGGCGAGCGGCGACAGCTTCGCCCGCACGGGCAGCGCTTCGGCAAAGCGCTCTTCAAAAGTCGCGATCGTGCCCGGCTGCAATGTATAGGTGCGCATCTCGATGATCATCGGGGTCCTCCGTTTCGGCGGTCAGCCTGCGGACGCTAGAGCCTCTCCCCCGCGTGTCAAGCGCGCGTTTCGCGGGTCGGCGCCGGTCCCAAGAGTTGGGCGTCATCTTCCGAGCCGGCCGGATTGCCGTGCATTCCCGCCCATCAGGTAGATCAGATACTGCAATGCCTCGCTTTGCCGCTGATAGGGGACCGTTTGTGCGGTAATGCTGTTGGCGATTGGAGAAGTCTCATCGAGAAAGTTGGGGATGCCGAACCGCTCGGCGCATTGCGGAGCGTCGAGCGTGCACCACAGTCGAACAGAATTGACGTGACTGACATTATTTTGCAGCCCTTCGACATTGTTGACGGCTGTCGGCGGCATGCACCAGTAATTTTGATAATGCTCGAATTCTGCTGCCTGGCGATTCACCAGACCTCGGAAACATATTTGGCCATCGAACGAGACAAAGAATTCGGCAAATGGGTCGATGTATTTGACTCCATCGTCGATATATCGAATCGTATCGAGATAGCCCGGCGCCCCGGGCGGAGGCTCCCGTTTGGCAAAGGCGGCGGAGTTGATCAGGCTGGGATCTGGCGCGCCGGGGACCCATGCCAATTGGGCTCTGAAATAATGTGGTTCTATATTGGAGCATCCCGTCGCCAAAATTAGTGCGACGACGATCGCGACGACCGATCCGGCTCTCATTTCTGTCAACCCTCGGCTGCGTTACGCCCGTAATAATAAACCTATTCAACCACGGACGCTACAGTTGCCGCTCGCGACGGCGCCTCACCCCTTGATGTTGTCGCCGCTGCAGCCGGAGGATTATTGTGCGCCGGCACCGCCTGCGCACGAACAGGGACCCGTTGATGCCGCTCATTCCAGAAATTCTCCGTTACCGAGACGAACTGACCGCGATACGACGCGATATTCACGCCCACCCGGAACTCGCCTTTGCGGAGGAACGCACCGCCGATCTGGTGGCGGCCAAGCTCGCCGAGTTCGGCTGCGAGGTGCATCGCGGTCTCGCCGGGACCGGTGTCGTGGGCACGATCCGGCGGGGCAATGCGCCGGGCGCGATCGGGCTGCGCGCCGATATGGACGCGCTGCCGATCCGCGAACTGAACGACTTCGCCCACCGCTCGACAGCGGACGGCAAGATGCATGCCTGCGGTCACGACGGGCACACGGCGATGCTGCTCGGGGCGGCGCAATACCTCGCCGCAACCCGGCAATTCGAGGGCACCGTTCATTTGATCTTTCAGCCCGCCGAAGAGGGGGGAGGCGGCGGGCGGGTCATGGTCGAGCACGGGCTGTTCGCCAAATTCCCGTGTGACGCGGTCTTTGCGTTGCATAACAAGCCCGGCATTCCGGTCGGGGAGATCGCCGCGAGAGCCGGGCCGTTGCTCGCCGCATCCGATCGCTGGGACATTCGGATCAAGGCCCGCGGATCACACGCCGCAGCTCCCCATCTCGGCGTCGACCCGTTCGTGATCGGCGCGCAAATCGTATTGGCACTGCAAACAATCACCAGCCGCAATCTCGACCCGCTCGACTCTGCCGTCGTCACTGTCGGTTTTGTCAATGGCGGCACTGCCTATAACGTAATCCCTGACGGCCTGCATATCGGCGGGACGTCGCGAAGCTTTCGTCCGCAGGTGCGCGATCTGATCGAGCGGCGAATCGGTGAGATCGCCCGCGGTGTCGCCGCGCTGCATGGCGCCTCGGCCGAGGCGGAATATCGCCGCAACTACCCCGCGACGATCAACCATGCGGCCGAGACAGAATTTGCCGCAGAGGTCGCGGCCGAGATCTGCGGTGTCGAACACGTTCTCCGCGACCTCCCGCCGTCGATGGGCGGCGAGGATTTCTCGTTCATGCTGAACGCTTGTCCCGGTGCGATGCTGTGGCTCGGCAACGGTCCGGGAGAAGACGGCTGCGTATTGCACAATGCACGCTACGACTTTAACGACAACGCCCTGCCGATCGGGGCCAGTTTTCTAGCGCGTCTGGCCGAACGCTTTCTGGAGAAGCGAGCGCTGTAGCGCTCATGACTTTTCGAGACCGGCCTCATGAAAGGCGCTCCGCGGCCAAGACGGCCGTACGGGGTGGGTGTGAAAAAATCGGGACGAGTGCTCCACCGCATCTAAGAAGTCCCGCTGTCCCGGCAAAAGCCGGGACCCATTCCTTTGGCAATCGGAACTTCTGAAACAATCGCAACGCCTTACCACGAGGAACGCGCTCGCGCCCGCGGCGGGATGGGCCCCGGCTTTCGCCGGGGAAGCGAATAAAATGAGCGATGGTTGATTCCTTTACACCCGAATGGGCCGAGTAAAAGAGGCCGCGTTCTTTAACCCGCGATTCGCCTTCGAACGCATCGCGAAACAAAAATAGCTGACGCTGATCGGCCTTCCAGATCTCGCCACGATTCAGCTCTCGCAGGTGTGATCTCGCCCCGGATTTGATGTGCAGGGTGCCGGACAGCCTTGCGCACGGCCACTTTCGCGTAGCGTTAAACAAGCGCCACGCCCAGCCGCTCGACAGCTCTCACCCTGATGTGCCTGAGCCGCACGACCGAAAAACTTGTCGCGCGGTTTGGATACCGCTAACGCGTGGTCCGGAAGATCAACCATGAGTGGCAATGAATGCGTTGCTCGAGCGCGTGTAGCCGGTTCGTTCATTGCGGATCGGGTGGGGTGGGCTGGGTTCGAACAATGTTGCGGCTATTGCCGATCCTCCTTCTCGCCGCGTGCGCTCAGCAAGGCGGGTATGGCCCCGGTGGTCGTACCGAAATCGGCGCCGACGGCTGGAAGCGGGTGGCCCCTGCGCGTTATTACCCGCCGCCGGGATCGCCCGACGATCCCTGGGGCCCTTATATCCGCGAGGCCGCCGCACGGTACCGCGTGCCCGAGCAGTGGGTTCGTGCGGTCATGCAGCGGGAATCGGGGGGTGAGCAACAGGCCACCTCCCCGGTTGGCGCGATGGGCCTGATGCAGGTCATGCCCGGCACCTATGAGGAATTGCGGGTACGTCACCAGCTGGGCGATGACCCGTACGAGCCGCACAATAACGTTCTGGCCGGCACCGCCTATATCCGGGAAATGTACGACCGTTACGGCGCGCCCGGTTTTCTCGCCGCCTACAACGCCGGTCCCGATCGGGTTGACAGCTATCTGGCCGGCAGATCCAGACTGCCCGATGAGACGGTGAACTACCTCGCTGCGATCACGCCAAATCTCGGGACGGGCGTGCCACGGTCCGGACCTTTCGCGGCCTATGCGTCTGCCCGCTCCGGCCGGGGGACCAGGTACGCTCCGACCATTGCGAGCCTCGCAGCGGGATGCGACCTGAACGCCGCGTATAACCCGAACCGGCCGTGCACGTCTCTGCAGCAGGCCGCAGCGCAACCGGCATATGCCCAGCAGGCATATGCCATGGCACCGGCGGCGCGGCCGATCGGGGCCGACGGGTGCGATTTGAACGCAGCCTACGATCCCAACCACCCCTGCACCTCCGGACAGCAGGTTGCCGCCTCGTCGACGCCAAGCCGGCGGGGTGACGTGGAACAGGCCATGGGCGGTTGCGACGTGAATGCCGCCTATGATCCCGCCCATCCCTGCAGCTCCGACGGGCGGCCGACCGCGTCAGCTGTCCAGCTGGCCTCGGCCGCGGGTTGCGACCCGAATGCCGCCTTCAACCCCGGTAGACCGTGCCACACCGCGACGGCCAGGGCCGTCCCACCGCCGGCGAAGGCGCGGCCGCTCGTGGCGGCCTACCAGCCTGCCGCTCCGTCACCGCGGCCGGCGCCGAAGCATCCAGCCGAGCCGGGCGGCGGATGGGCAATTCAGGTCGGTGCCTTTGCCACGCCGAACTTGGCCCGCGCCGTAGCGGAGTCCGCCCGCGCGCAGGCGCCAGACCAACTCCGCGCCGCCGCACTGGCGCTACAGCCGACGGCGCCGTTTGGCAACACCGTCCTCTATCGCGCGCGCCTCGCCCGTTTGTCGGCAAGCGCGGCGGAAAGCGCGTGCGCGCGTCTCAACCATCGCCAGCTGCCCTGCGTCGTTGTCCGTCCATCCGGCTCCTGACGGCGGAATTTAGCCGGACGCCGGGGGGCGAGCCGATTTCGGCGAAGCGGTCGTTTCGTTGTGAAGATGACGATCAAAAAATTGCCGACATTGCATTGTATATTCGCTATTGGAGGCAAGAAGGTTAACGCAGCTGCCGGGGATGCCTCTGTCGCGCGCCCCGCTCGGCTGTTGCTTCCGTCTGTGCGGTTATTACACCCTGAACGAGAAACTCGCTGCAGACTCGCTGCTGATGCAGCGGGGCTCTAACGGCAGCACACGGAAGCATTGTAGCGCCCAGCAACCCGTCCGCACGTCCATCTAGCCGGCCGTCTATCGGTTGACAGCCTCGGTTCCGCGGCCTAGGGTCGTGTTTAACCAAACGCGCGTTTGGTTTTGCGGGTCTTGCCGATCAACCCAAAAAGGAGCCGGGTAATGGGTCGCGCCTACAATGTTATCGATGCCGACGGGCATATCCTCGAGCCATTGGATCTGTGGGACACATACATAGATCCGGCGTTCCGCGACCGCGCACCGCGCGTCGTTAAGGGCGAGAACGGCAAGGAGCGGCTCGTCATAGAAGAGCACGCGGTTGGCGACAGCCGGATAAGCATCGGCCGGATCGGCGCCGTCGGCGCGCGACAGGGCGTCGTCGAGGCCGATACTATGGCATATAAGGACGGCAAGCCGGGCGGGTTCGATCCGCACAAGCGCATCCCCGACATGGATGACGACGGCATTGACGCGGTCTTTCTTTATCCGAGCCTCGGCCTGTTCTCTGGCACCATCCAGGACCCGCCGCTCGCGGCTGCGGTGTGCCGCGCCTACAACCGCTGGCTCGCCGATTACTGCAAGCCCTATCCCGAGCGACTCTTTGGGGTCGCGATGCTGCCGATGCAGTCGGTTGACCTCGCGATCGCGGAGATGCGGTTCGCCCGCAAGGAGCTGGGGTTCCGCGGCGGCTTTCTGCGGCCCAACCCCTATAACAACAAGATGATCCATCACCCGGATTACGAGCCGTTCTGGGCGGCGGCCGAGGATCTCGATTTCTCGATCGGCTTCCACGAGGGCGCTTCGAGCGGCATGCCGACGGTTGGCGTCGACCGCTTTGAGGGCCGCGGCGCGCAGCACATCATTTCCCATACGATGGAAATGATGCTCGCCTGCATGAGCGTGATCTGGGGCGGGGTGTGTGAAAGGCACCCGAAAATCCGCATAGCCTTCCTCGAATCGGGTGGCGGCTGGATCGCGCCGTGGCTCGACCGCATGGACCGGCATTTCGACGATCAGGGCTTCAACGATTCCGGTCTAAAAACCCGTCCGAGCGAACTGTTCCGGCGCAATTGCTGGATCTCGTTCGAGCCCGTCGAGGGCAGCCTCAAAGTGCTCGCCGACTATATCGGCCCGAACAAAATCCTATGGGCGACCGACTACCCCCACTCCGACGGCTTCTTCCCGGGTGCGCCGAAAATGCTGCTGGACCATCTCGCAGGAGCGTCGCCGGAGACCAGGCACGGGGTCATGGCCGGCGGCGCAATGGGCTTCTACGGATTGAATTGAGCCCAATGTCGTCATTCCGGGGCGCGGACACGGTCCGCGAACCCGGAACCCATGAACGCGGACCATTGCAAGTATTTGAATTGCCGGTGTTCATGGGTTCCGGGCCCGGCCCTGGCGGGCCGTCCCGGAACGACGAATTTGGCGGAAATGGAGGGTCAAGATGGCTGCCTTGCAGTCGGTAGCGCACAAAGTGAAACCAGATACGGCCGCCGAGTTTGACGCGGTTGTCATCGGCGCCGGTGTTTCCGGCCTCTACCAGCTCTACAAATTGCGCGAGCTCGGTCTGAAGGTGCGGGTGTTCGAAGCCGGCACCGGCGTCGGCGGCACCTGGTACTGGAACCGCTATCCCGGCGCCCGCTTCGACTCGGAGAGCTGGACCTACGGTTACTCCTTTTCGCAGGAGCTCTTGGAGGAATGGTACTGGGAGGAGCATTTCGCAGCCCAGCCCGAAACCGAGCGCTACCTGAACTATGTCGCGGACAAGTTCGACCTGCGCCGCGACATCCAGTTCAAGAGCCGCGTGACCGCCGCGCATTACTGTGAGGAGACGCGCAGCTGGGAGGTCTCCCTGGAAGATGGCAGGCGCTACTCTACCCGTTTCCTCGTTACCGCTGTTGGCGTGCTCTCGGCCGCGACAATGCCGCGCATTTCCGGGGTCGAATCATTCCGCGGCCAGTCTTGTCATACCCATTATTGGCCCAAAGAACCGGTCAGCTTCGCGGGTAAGCGCGTCGCGGTGATCGGCACGGGCGCCACCGGCATACAGACGATCACGGAAGTCGCCAAGACCGTCGGTCACATGACTGTGTTCCAGCGCACGCCGCAATGGGCCGCACCATTGCACAATGGCAAGATCGGCGAGGAGGAGATGCGCCGGATCCGGGTCAACTATCCCGAGATCTTCGCGCGCTGCCAGGAGACCTACGGCTGCTTCATCCATACGACCGACCCGCGTGCCACCCACGAGGTGACCCGGGAGGAACGTGAGGCATTTTGGGAGAAGCTCTACAGCGAGCCCGGTTTTGGCATCTGGATGGGCAATTTCCGCGACATCCTGGTTGACCGCGAGGCCAACGCGCTGATCTCGGATTTCGTTGCGCGCAAGATCCGCCAGCGCGTCAAGGACCCGGTGGTCGCCGAGAAGCTGATCCCGAAAAATCACGGCTTTGGCACCCGCCGCGTGCCGCTCGAAAGCGGCTATTTCGAGGTCTACAACCAGCCCAACGTGAAGCTGGTCGACATCAACGAAACGCCGATCGAGCGCATCACCCCGACCGGCATCAAGACCAGCGAGGCCGAGTACGAGTTCGACATCATCATCTATGCGACCGGCTTTGACGCGATCACCGGCAGCTTCGACCGCATCGACATCCGCGGAGTCGGTGGCGTGTCTTTGAAGGAAAAATGGCAGGACGGCCCGCAGACCTTTCTCGGCATTCTAGTGGACGGCTTCCCCAACATGCTGATGGTGATGGGCCCGCATGCCGGGCTCGGCAATTTTCCGCGCGCCGCCGAATACAGCGCCGATTGGGTGATCCGGCTGATCAAGTTCGCCCGCGACCGCGGCCTCACCCGCATCGAGCCGACCGCGGCGGCCTCGACCGAATGGACCGATCACGTACTTGAAGCGAGCGAGGGTTTGCTGTTCACCGAGGTCGACTCGTGGATGACCGGCATCAACCGCAATGTCGAGGGCAAGCAGGTCCGCCGCATCATGCGCTACAGCGGCGGCCACCCCAAATTCCGCGAGCGTTGCGAAGCCGTCGTGGCCGACGGGTATCGCGAGCTCTCGCTGGGTTAAGCCTCGAAGGATTTCACTACTGGCAAGAAAGGGGCTGATTATGATTCGGGCCTACGACGTCATCGATGCCGACGGTCACATACTGGAGCCGTTCGAGCTGTGGCAAGAATACACCGACCCGAAATACCGCGATCGTGCGCCGCGCCTCGTCGAGGACGACAACGGCAAGCGCCGGCTGATCATTGAGGAGCGCGCCGCCGGCGACCCACAGCGCGGCTTTGGCAGCATCGGCGGCATCGGCGCGCGGCAGGGTGAGGTCAAGGCGACCGAGCTGAAATATGAGGAGGGTCGGCCCGGCGGGTTCGATCCGCACAAGCGCATCCCCGACATGGATCTCGACGGCATCGACGCCGCCTTTCTCTATCCGAGCGTGGGGCTGTTTGCGGGCGCCGTCCACGACCCCGACCTCGCCGCCGCACTCTGCCGTGCCTACAACCGCTGGCTCGCCGATTACTGCAAGCCGTACCCCGACCGGCTGTTCGGGGTGGCGATGCTGCCTATGCAATCGGTGCCGCATGCGATCGAGGAGATGCGCTTCGCGAGAAAGGAGCTCGGCTTCAAGGGTGCCTTCCTGCGCCCCAACCCGTACAACGACAAAATGATCGACCACCCCGATTACGAACCGTTCTGGACGGCGGCCGAGGATCTCGACATGGCGATCGGGTTCCATGAGGGTGGTTCGAGCGGCATGCCGACGGTTGGCGTTGACCGCTTCGAGAGCCGCGCGGCCAAGCACATCGTGTCACACACAATGGAGATGATGCTGGCCTGTCTGGCAGTCATCTGGGGCGGCGTGTGCGAGCGGCACCCGAAGATCCGGATCGGGTTCTTGGAGTCGGGCGGTGGCTGGATCGCGCCCTGGCTCGACCGCATGGACCGCCATTTCGACGATCAGTTTTTCAACGATTCCAACCTGAAGACGCGGCCGAGCGAGATCTTCCAGCGCAACTGCTGGATTTCGTTCGAGCCTGTCGAGACCAGCCTCCAGGTGCTCGCAGACTTTATCGGACCGAACAAGATCCTGTGGGCGACCGATTACCCGCACCCCGACGGCTTCTTCCCCGGCGCACCGGACATGGTGCGCGAGCGGCTGAAGGGCACCTCGCCCGCGACCCAGCGCGGCGTTCTCGCCGGCGGCGCGATGGGGTTCTACGGCCTCAACTGAGCTTACCCGTCCTCCGCCCGGTCGGTATGGCAGCGTCGGGCGGAGAAGGCGGGCAGGCGGGTTCTTCCTTGTCGGGGGCTCGAAAATGCCCGAACAGGTCACGGCAACGACGCTACACGTTCCAGAACCAGCTATTTCCGATTTGGGCGAACGCTTGGCGCGCACTCGCTTCCCCGACCAGGCGCCAGGGCCGGCATGGGCGTATGGCACGGATATCGGATACATGCGCCAGCTGGTGGAATATTGGCGCACTCACTTCGACTGGCGGGCGCAGGAGGCGCGGCTCAACGCCTTCCCGCAATACCAGACCGAATTATTCGACATCGGGCTGCATTTCCTGCACGTCCCCGGCCGCGGGCCGGCGCCCTTTCCATTGCTGCTGTTGCATGGCTGGCCCGGCTCGGTGTTCGAATTTCTCGAGATTATTCCGCGGCTGACCGATCCGGCGCGGTTCGGCGGCGATGCGGCCGACGCGTTCACGGTCATAGCACCCTCGCTGCCGGGCTACGGCCTGTCTTTCAGGCCGGGACAGTGGCGGTTCGGCATTGAGGAGATTGCCGATTGCATGGCGATGCTGATGGTCGAACGGCTCGGCTATCCGCGGTTTGCGGTGCAGGGCGGCGACTGGGGAGCAATCACCGCGGCCCGCCTCGGTTATGCGCATCCCGAGAAGCTGATCGGCATTCACGTCAATTTGCTGTCGGTGCGGCGTGACAACAACCCGCCTGCCGTCACGCCAGAAGAGGAACGGTATTACGACGAAGTGGCCCTATGGCTCAGGGAGGAGACCGGATACTCAACAATTCAGGGGACCAAGCCGCAGACGCTCGCATTCGGGCTTACGGATTCGCCGGCCGGGCTGGCGGCATGGATCGTAGAGAAATTTCGCACCTGGTCGGATTGCGGCGGCGATGTCGAGAGCGTGTTCACGCGCGACCAGTTGCTGGCCAATGTCAGCTTCTATTGGTTGACTGGCGCGATTGGCTCCTCGTTCTTCCCGTATTATTACCGCGTGCACCGCACGTGGCCGATTCCGGAAGGCGGCACAATCGACGTTCCGACCGGCTATGCCGAATTCCCGCGCGAGATCTTGCGACCGCCCCGCTCCGTTGCGGCGCGAACTTACCGCGACATTCGCCGTTGGACCACGATGCCGAGGGGCGGTCATTTTGCCGCGATGGAACAACCGGAAGCGCTGGCCCATGAGGTGCAGGCGTTCTTTCGGCCACTCCGGAGCTAGGAGCACAATGCCGCCACTGGTCAGGGATGATGGCATGAAAGCAGCCGCCTCGAAGGAAGCGGGGGCTGATCCGGCCGATCATCAATTTACTTACACCTTCCGTCACGGAGGTGGCGATAACCAGGCTGTTGGTAAAATGACCGTGATAAGATCTCGTTAGGTCGCACGCGAGCAGGAGGAGACTTATGGACGTCGGCATCCAGATGGTGCTCGCCACCTACGGCTGGCAAGGTATGAGCGACGATCAGGCGTGGGACGAGGAGATCCGTCTGGCACGCCTCGCCGAGGAGCTCGGCTTCGATGCGCTATGGGCGGTCGAGCATCATTTCAACGACTACTCCTTCTGCCCCGACAATCTGCAATTGATGGCCTATCTGGCCGCGCTGTGCCCGAACATCGACCTTGGCACCGCGGCGGTGATCCTGCCGTGGAACGACCCGCTGCGCGTCGCCGAAAAGGCGATCGTGCTCGACATGTTGAGCAAGGGGCGGTTGCGCCTTGGCCTCGGCCGGGGGTTGGCGCGCCGCGAATTCGCCGCGTTCCGCCAGACAATGGAGGAGAGCCGGGAGCGCTTCGACGAGAGTGCTGCGATGATCCTCGAGGCATTGCGCACCGGGTGGATCGAGGGCAACGGATACTACAAGCAGCCGCGCATCGAGCTGCGGCCGCGGCCGAAATACAGCTTTGAGGGCCGCATCTATGCGGTTGCCGCGAGCGATGACTCGGTCGAAGCCTGTGCCCGGCTCGGCGCGCGCATGGTGATGTTTGCCGACCGTCCCTGGCCGCTGCGCATGCCGGCGATTAACCGCCACCGCGAACTCACGCGCCAGTATCACGGTCGCGAGGCATTGCCGATGCTGATCGCGGATTTCTGCGTGTGCTGGCCCGATCTCGCCGAGGCTGAAGAGCTTTCACGCCGCCATATGGGCTCATTCGTGCAAAGCAATGTCGAGCATTACGAGCTGATGAGCGACCATTTTTCGACCGTAAAGGGCTACGATGCCTACGCGCAGAAATCCGAGATCGTCCGCAAGACCGGGCTCGAAGGCATGACCGAGGGCTTTATGAAGGCGGCGGTGTGGGGTCCGCCAGACCGCATTCTGCGAATGCTCGAGGAG
>JBJMQW010000020.1:0-4531 GCA_045802495.1 Allostellaceae bacterium
CCAGCCCGAAGCCGTGCATGGCGAGCAAGGTCCCGTAGCCCGGCTGGTCCTTGGACCACAGGGGCAGAGCCCGTGCCGAGCGGTCGCGGACCCAGTGGAAGCGTCCGAGGAACCCGTCCGTCAGCGCCGCGCCCTGATGCGCCACGAGATCGAAGGGATAATGCATAAGATGGCGGTCAAGCACGGCGACGGCGGCGGCGCGGGCACTCTGCACCAAGTGGACGAGCGCGGCAAGGTGGGCTCGCTCGCGCTCATTCAATGCCAGCCCGCGAACGGTTTCGACCAACTCCGCGGCCTGGGACCGCAAGCCGGGGTCGTTGGCAATCGTGAACACCCACGCCTTTCCCAGATGCGCCATTGCGAAGCCGGGAGCGGCCTCACGCACTGCGTCGAACAGGCCAATCGCGTCGCCATGCACGAGGTTGAACGCCCGCACTGCCTGATCGTATGTGGCGGCAGCCGCTTCCGTCGCGCCGGAGAGGTGATGTCCTTGGGCATCCTGCATCATGCTTGGCTCCTCTCAACCCCGGTGCGCTCCCCATCGTCATTCCCGCGAAGGCGGGAATCTAGGACGACAAAGGCCGGGGCGGTTGGCCCCTGGGCCCCCGCTTCCGCGGGGGCGACGAAAAATGCTGGTCGCGAAACAGCCGCTCAATAGGTGGAAATCTCGATCGAGTTCTGGTCCGGGTCGTCGATATAGACCGATTGGATTGTGCCGATCGCCCCGGCGCGCGGCCCCTGCATCCGGATCGCCACGCCGCAGCTGTCGAGATGGGACGCGACCTCGGCCATTGGCGCCTGGGTCACAAAGCAGATATGCGCCGGCATCCTCTTTTCGCCGCTCATCGCCATCGTCCCGCCGGCGGCATCGAGATGGATCTTCTGCTGGCCGAAATAGAGCGCGGCGCGGCCTTCGCCCATGCTCTCCGTCTTCATGCCAAGCACGCGCCGGTAGAATTCCACGCTGCGGTCGATATCGGCGACGGTCAGGTTCAGGTGGTCTATGCGCTCGATCTTCATGGTCGGCCTCCTCGGTTAAAACAGACGCAAAGCTTGCCACGGTGCGGAGCATCTGGCCAGCGCAGCCGAAGCCGTGCAAGATTTCGCCATGCTGTCGGAGGCCCAAGCCCGCTTTCTGGCCGATCGCAGGGTCGGTCATCTCGCGACTGCCGATGCCCATGGCGCGCCGCATCTCGTGCCGGTGTGTTTTGTCGTCAGCGACGCTTCGCTGTACATCACGATCGATCAAAAGCCGAAAGGCAACCCGCGAGGGCTGAAGCGCCTCAGGAACATCAGCGAAAATCCGGCCGCCGCTTTTGTCGCCGACCGCTGGGACGAGAACTGGACGCGGCTCGGCTGGGTCATGCTTCGCGGGCCCGCCGAGATTCTGGCCGGCGGCGCCGAACACGACCGGGCGCAGGCGCTTCTCCGCGCGCGCTACCCCCAATACCGCGCGATGGAGCTCGAAGGCCTCCCGGTCATCGCCATCCGTATCGAGCGGGTGACGAGTTGGGGGAACCTCCTCGTCGATTAGAGCAAATTCCGATCAGGTTGCACCATCGACTTCAATCGTCATTGCGAGCGAAAGCGAAGCAATCTCGGGCCGCCGGGCGCTCGATCGGTCGAGATTGCTTCGTCGCACAAGTGCTCCTCGCAATGACAGCGCCAACCTGGTCGAAATCTGCTCTAGTCGCTGTCCTCAACGCCGGTTGTTGGGCAATCGTGAGGGGCAGCGTTCACGAGGGCTCTGCAGTAATCATTTCATAAGCGGGCAGGATCAGGAATTCGGCGAAGCGAGGGGTCTCGATCAGCCGGGAAATCAGCTTGGCCGCGTCGTCGTAGCGGCTGCCCTTCTCAGCAGTCGCACGCAATTTTTCGAGCTCCTCGTCCAGGATTGTTCGACACAGCGCCGCGTCGATTTTGCGGCCATCCTCGAGCCGGGCGCCATGGCGGATCCATTGCCAGACCTGGGCGCGGCTGATCTCGGCGGTAGCGGCATCTTCCATCAGGTTATAAAGCGGCACGCAGCCGATGCCGCGCAGCCAGGCCTCGATATAGCCGATCCCGACATTGAGGTTCTGCCGGAGCCCGGGCTCGGTGATTGTCCCGGAGGGGACGGCGAGCAGATCGGACGCGTCGACACGCACATCCTGGCGCTTGCGCGCGATCTGGTTTGGCTGCGGCATCTCGCGATCGAAGATTTCCTTGGCGAGCGCAACGAGACCCGGATGCGCAACCCAGGTGCCGTCATGACCATCGCCGGCCTCGCGCTGCTTATCGGCTCGCACCTTCTCCATCGCCGCTTCATTGGCTGCAGGATCGTCGCGTATCGGGATCTGCGCCGCCATGCCGCCCATTGCATGGACCTCGCGGCGATGACAGGTCTTGATCAGCAACAGGCTGTAGCTGCGCAGAAAATGGCTGGTCATTGTGACCTGGCCGCGGTCCGGCATCACGCAATTGGGGTCTTCGGCGAATTTCTTGATGAAGCTGTAGATGTAGTCCCAGCGGCCGCAATTGAGCCCGGCCGAGTGGTCGCGCAGCTCGTAGAGGATCTCGTCCATCTCAAAGGCCGCCATGATGGTCTCGATCAACACAGTGGCGCGGATCGTGCCGTTCGGCAGTCCAAGCTTTGCCTGCGCGTGAAGAAACACCTCGTTCCACAGACGCGCCTCGAGATGGCTCTCGATCTTGGGCAGGTAGAAATAGGGCCCGCTCCCGCGCGCCATCAGCGCCTTCGCGTTGTGAAAGAAGAACAGCGCAAAATCGAACAACGCGCCCGACATCGGTTTGCCGTCGACGAGGACATGCTTCTCCGGCAGATGCCAGCCGCGCGGCCGAACGAACAGGACAGCCGTTTTGTCGTTCAGCGAATAATGCCGCCTCGTTTCGGGGTCGTCGAACGTGATCGTCCGCCGCACGGCGTCGCTCAAATTGGCCTGGCCTTCGATCAGGTTTTCCCAGGTCGGCGTATTGGCATCCTCGAAATCGGCCATGAAGACGTTGGCGCCGCAATTGAGCGCGTTGATCACCATCTTGCGGTCGGTCGGGCCGGTGATCTCGATCCGGCGATCCTGAATGTCGCGGGGTATTGGGGCTACCCGCCAATCATCGGCGCGGATCGCCTTGGTCTCGGGCAGGAAATCGGGTTTCCACCCGGTATCGAGCCGCTGCTGCAGCTCAGCGCGGCGCGCCAGAAGCCGCTGTCGCTCGGCTCCGAACCTCCGTTCGAGCTCAACGGCAAAGGCGACAGCCTCGGGGGTCAGCACCCTCTCGTAACCGGGCTTGATCACGCCGCGAATGGCGACGCCCGGAGGCGGGCTGGAGGTTTCGGTCATGCAGACATCTCCCGTTCAACCTATCTGCCGTCGGCGGCCCAGGAGCCGTCAACACCAAAACCGCCTTCAAGCGTCCCCTATGAAATTGCTCCGAGCTGTTGACGCTCCTTAGCAGGTGCAGCACGCCTGGTACCCGACCAAAGACTAGCTGCAGCCAATTCCTATGATGCATCGCAGCATTGGGCGCTGCAAGATGTTCGTTCCGGAGGTATCGTCAGCGGCGGGATCAGCGAGCGGTCGGGGTCAACCCGCTGCGCATCCGATACGCCTGACGCCTGCGGGTTCAGGCGGCGGCTTTTCGGTTAATCGCCAGGCGCTCGTCGACGACCGCGACCGTCGCATCGACGATCGGGTTTCGCATGCCGAACTGGGCCGCGATCGTTTGCACCAGCCGATCGGTCCGTTCGATGTTCGGCGCGCCGTTGAACAAGGCTCGCGCGGCGGAGGATGGCCGCACCAGATCGCGGGCCGCCGCGGCGTATTTCTCGAACGGCACGAGATCGTTCGGCGATGCCCCCAGCCTCTCGCACACCCCGCAGACCCAGTTGTAGACCGAGCGGGATGCTTCGACGTCGTTGTGCACGGCATCCTTGATGTCGATAGCGGCATCCTTGGTGACGCAGCGGTAGTTGCCGGTCAGCAGCATCGCCCATTTGGCGAGCGGCACAAAGATCGACTCGTGCACCTTGAGCTTGACCGGCAGATCGATCGGACCGTCACCGGCATCATAGCGCGCCGCCTCGATGTCCGACTGCATCTGGCGCAGCATGGCTGTCGATTTCTCGGAATCGAAGCGGGCTACTTTGAAATTGGTCGGCAGTGTCACCTGCAGCACGTTGATCTTTTCACCGGGCGGGCGAATGGCCTGCGGGTCGGGGCTGCACAGGCTCACGAGGCCGGGTTCGAAGCTGTCCCAAACACTCGCATCAGTGAAGCACTCCTTCAGTGCGTCGGTCGCCAGACCGGGGATGCGCTTTAGATAAGGGAGGGGCGGCATGTTCATGATCGACATGCAGGGCAGCTTTGCCCGGGCGACAGCGTCCAGCAGCTCGCGCACGCCCGGCGAGCGGTATTGCGGCTCCTGCATCGCCAATGCGACGAGATCGTAGTCCGACGGGTCGACGTCGCCGGGACCGGCGGCCGACAGCTTGCCGGGCAGCTTGCGCGAGTCGAGCTCGATCGGATCCTTCCGC
>JBJMQW010000422.1:0-9134 GCA_045802495.1 Allostellaceae bacterium
CGCCGCGAGGGCTCGCGCCCTGAATTACCGCTGTAGTGTTCTCAATCGACCGTCACAGCGCGAAATGTGGCGATCGGCAGCGCTTGGCCGGCCCCTTTCCGGCCCTTGGAGGCATGGTCATGAGTTGGCCTCCGTCGCGGTCTGCCAGGGTGACGTAGGTTAGCGTTACCAGCCGTCAAGGCTCGCATGCCGGAAATAATATTCTCCGCCCGGCGCAAATATTGCTTCTGGTGCTTAGATGCATTCGGATGATTCAATGCGATGCGCCCTTGTTGTCTTCCGGCGAAGCAAGCTGTAAGGAAATTGACGATCAGCTGGATCAGCGCCGTGCGTCCTTCGAGACGGGCGCTCCGCGGCCTCCTCAGGATGAGGAATTCCTTAATCTCATCAAAGAATTACCTCATGCTGAGGGCGCCCGGAGGGCGCGTCTCGAAGCACGCACAGCCGCGATGCAGCGGGAGGGAGGCGAGACGGCGGGTAAACCGCCCGCCTCGCCGCTGGAGTTTCTAGATTGACAGTTGTTGTTCCAATTCGGCTAGCGCGGCCTCGGCGTGCTCAGGATTGACCCTCCCGCTCTCGACAGCGGTTTTGCCGGCTTCTACGGCAGCAAAAAACTGTTCATCTGCGGCGTTCGCATCGGCCGAGCCGTCGGCCGTCACCGAGACGAGCTGTCTTAGTTTGACGGCGACGGAATTCACGCGTTCTCCGGTCACTTGCTCGCAGCAAGACGCAGCCCCGACAACGACGCCAAGCGTCTGGGCCATCTGCTGCGCCTCGGTAATGCGGTTGGTGGATGCCATTTCACACCTCTACTGGCCTGAATGAGGAATGCGTTGAGAAAGCTTTTGGCGGACGGCGGGGTCATTTTGGGCCGTGCGAATAATTGTATTGTACTCATCCACCGAAAGGCCCTGGTCGGTAACCGCCTTCTCCAAGGCGGTGTTTTCCTCCTGCGTAATTCGCTCTGCGTCTGACGGCGGCGCCTCCGCGATTTTGCGTTTATAGCTCTGCTTGATACTCGTCACCTGCCCGATGGCGACCGCAGTCGCATTCAACTTCTGGTCCGAAATGGTCGGCGACGGTGATGGCGCCTGAGGGGATGGTCTCTGAGGGGATGGTCTCTGAGCGGATGGTGGCTGAGGGGATGGTGTCTGAGGGGACTGCGCCGGAGGGCTAGCCTGCGGTTGGTTCATCTGGGCGTTCGCCGTTGGCAGCAGAAAGAGCCCGGCGACAATCAGTGCGGATGCTGCGAGTGGCTGCAACAGACGCGTTCTGATGGCGTGGTGTTGGGTCGAGTGCATACGCTATCTCCACTTTTAGTGTGCTCCAGCAGCCCGGGCGGGCGTTGTTCAAAGCTGATGGCCGATCGAATGTTCAGCGCTACAGGGTTATCCGGTCACGAAAATGACACACCGCCGACAGATCTCTCGGCGACAGATCCGGTGCCTAGCGACCTGATAAGACGAACATCTTCCATCTGGAGACGTCGCCATCTCCACGAAGGCTTACGCTTCGCATTCCCAGTGTTGAGTTCTCAATTGAGTTCTCAATCGGCCGTTACGCGCGGGAAATGTGCCGATGCGACAACTCTTGGCCGGCCCCTTCCGACCCGTTGGAGGCAGGCTCATGAGTTAGCCTCCTGTTGCGGTTTGCCAGGGTGACGTAGGTTAGCGGTACCAGCCGTCAAGGCTCTGCCTGCCGGAAATAATATCTCCGCTCGGCGCAAATATTGCCGCTAGCTGGTACCGTAACTTAGAGTCAGCAAGCGCCCATAGCCCGGGATAGGCTGACCGACGCCGGCGAGACGCAGGGCATGCCACATCATCGCGGATGCACTGGAAATGACGGGCTTCCCCAGATCCTGTTCGAGCAGTTCCAATACCGGCAAGGTCGGCATCCCGGTGCCGCTGAGAAAGACCGCCTCGGCGTCTTTTCGATCGACCAGACGCGCCAGCCGGTAAGCCCGCTCGGCGGTTTCGTCATAAATATTGGTAACCCCGGGCAGATTTGCGCAACTCACGACCTCGAGCCCGTGCGCTTCCAAATGGGACTTTCCCTGCGCCGTCGTTTCCGGTGAATAAGGTGTGCCGAGCGCCAGCCGGCGAACATTGAGCCGCTCCAGCGCACGAACGACCGAGCCGAAAGCCGTGATTACGCGCCTGCCGGTCGATTCCTCCAGTCGGCGGAGCAGATCGGCTTCCCCCTGACGGCGGAGATGATAGCTGGTTGCCGTGTGCGCCAGGACGATCACATCGGGGCTTACCATCGCCAACAGCTCGATGCTCTCGCCGATATTGTCGACCATCATGCGATTGCGCTCGTCCTGGCCTTCGAGCGAACCGGTGGCGCCGCGCGCGGTCATTCGATGAAAATGCACGGACACGCCCTCCGGCGCCAATGCAATCATCTCTGCTTCTACCGTCGGGTTTCCCGGCGGCAGCAGAAACCCCAATCGCGCTCTCCAACCGATCATCGTTTGCACTCACGTCTTCAGTGTCGTACGAAAATAAATCTGATCGAGCTGCAGCGGCTTGGTTAAGAGCCCTTGCTCCAGCGAGCCCTGGATCGCGCGTTCGATATTTCTTCCCATGGCGGCGAGTCCGATCGGGTATGGGTCTTCCCCGAACACCTCTCGCTGCTCTTCGAGATCTTTCCCCGGAAAATACAAATAGGTCGACTGATGGTGCCGCGCCCGCTCATAGGCCATTTCCTTGGAGCGGCGGAAGGCATCGAAAAGTTCGAGCGCGGCCCAGGGATGGTCGCGAAGGATGCGGTTCTGCACGATCACGTGATGATTGGCCTGGAAGAGCCCTGTCTTACGATAGAATTCGAAGACGACGGCTTTGCCATCGTCTTCGAACAGCTTTCGCAGTCGCGGGTTGCCGGCGATTGACGTTCCTCCCCAGCGGTCGATAACCGTGTGATCGCCGGCGGTAACGCGATTCGCAGGGCGGATGGCCGTGCACGCGTCGAGCTCGCCGCGGTCGAGCATAACGTCCAGCGTCTGATCGGCAGTGAGCCAGTGGTGCTCGACACCGACCGGCCCGGCGTTATCAAGGCGTAGCGCCCCACCGTGGCTCAGTTCCTTTGTGCGCCCGTTGAACCAAACATTGTCTTTGGCCTCGATGCCGTGGAGGTCCCTCAGCACAATCCGGAACCACAGCGCTGCGGTCATGTCGTAATCCGGGACCCCGATGCGCTTGCCCCTCATATCGGCGAGACTCGCAATACCCGAGCTCGTGTTGACATAGAGGTGGGGCCAATGGTGTCCGCGGCTCAGGAACACCGGCAGCGCCGACCAGTCCCATTTGTTGCCGTCGCGCCTCTCCCGCGCCAATAGGGTCTCGGAGATCGACATTTCAGAGGCGTCGAATTCGTCATAGAAGAGGTTGCGGTAAAACAGCGTGCTCGGATCGAGTGTGATAAAGTCCAGCTCGATGTTTTGCGGCTTTACCGTCCCATCCTTTAGCGGCTGAACGCGCGGATTGTCGGAAAAGGCGATCGTCAGTCGTAACGCCATGCCCGCCCTCCCGGTTACTCGCGGACCCAGACCATCGCGAAGCTGACAGGTTGGCCCGCGTGACTCGCCATACGCGGATTCTGTCGGACCCACTCGGCATCGACAAGCGGCTCGCGCAACTCCAGCAACGACAGGCTGGCGCGGCGCCCCGCCTCGACGTGGTCACTCAGAAGATGAATGACATTCACGATCGCGATCGGCTCGCCGGCCGGCCCATTGAAATGCGTGGGCACACCCTTCAGCAGCATGAACGGGTGGTAATCGATCAGAATGACCCTGCCGCCCGGACGGACTAGGCGCGCCGCTTCGGCATAGAAGCCGGTAAGATCGGAGACGTGGCAGACGACAAAGGAGGAGATCGCCAGATCATATCCGCCCGCGGCCAGCCCTGTGGCAATGACGTCCGCGCAAACCACATTGTCGTAGATTCCCTTGGCGTTAGCTCGCTCGAGCATGGCGGGCGAGGAGTCGACGCCATCCACGCGCGCTCCGCCGCGCGCTTTGAGCCAAGCGCCGATACGCCCGGTGCCGCAGCCGAGATCGACAGCCGCGGCCGTGCCATTCCAATCCATCGAGCCCAGCGAACTCAACAGCGGAAGATCCAGCCGATCGTCCATCGTGGCGTCGTAAAAGGGCGCCCAGGCCGCATAACCCTCCGCCACGTCCACCGTGCGATAGCCGCGTGTATCGTAACGGGCAAAGGTCTCGGCCATGCCCCGCCCCTAGTGCTCAGACCCATTCACAGGATTTATAAGGCGAAGTGTAACCAACGCTTACATCGAAAAACCTGCCACACCGGCCCCCGGGTCCGCGCGTTGCGCGGCCCGCGGACAGGCTCCGGCCGGCGCCCATGGCGGACATAGATCCCGGCCTTCGAGGCTGTCAGGAGATTGGCTGCATCGCGGCCGTGCGTGCTTCGAGACGCGCCCTCCGGGCGCCCTCAGCATGAGGTAATCCATTGATGACATTAAGAAAATTCCTCATCCTGAGGAAGTTGCGGAGCAGCTGTCTCGAAGGACCCATGGCGCTGATCCAGCTGATCGTCAGTTTCCTGACAGCCTCCTTCGCTGGGAAGGCGAGGAGGGGCGTGCCTCACTGAGTTACCCGAACGATCTGAACACTAGCTCGCTGCTGCTCGCTCAGATGACCCCGTCGTCGTGCAGCCGTTTGACCTCGTCAGGACCGACGCCGCAGAGCTCACCGAGCAGGGCCTCGGTGTGCTCGCCGAGCAGCGGCGGGCGGGTCACCTCGGCGGGGGAGTCCGACAATTTGATCGGGCACCCGACAGTCTTGTAGGTGCCGCGGGTCGGGTAGTCGATGTCGAGGATCATCTCGCGCGCTTTGAGATGCGGGTCGGCCAAGACTTCGCCGGTGTCCTGGCAGGCGCCGCACGGCACGCCGGCCTCTCCGAGCGCGCGCATCACTTCGTATTTGCTGCGCCGGCGCGTCCACTCCTCGATGATCGCATTCAGCGCGTCACGATTTTCCCAGCGCATCTCCGCGGTGTCGAAGCGGGGATCGTCGGCCAGCTCCGGCCGGCCCATCGCCTTGACCATAGCCGGCCACATCTGTTGCTGCGCCGTGATGAAGACATAGTCGTTGGGGCCGCCCGGCGCGCACGGATAGGTCGTACTCGGGATCCCCTGCCCCATTTGATTGCCGCGCCGCGGCATCGCGTGGCCAAAGCGCTGATGGTCGCGCAGGCTGACGCGGATCAGATTGACCACCGCATCCTGCATCGACACCTCGACGCACTGGCCGCGTCCCGAATTATGGCGCTGCTGCAATGCCGCCAGAATGCCGATCGCCATGTGCATCCCGGTGCCGGAATCGCCGATCGCCGGCACGACAAAGGTCGGCGGGTTTTCCGGAAACCCGGTCACGCTCATCGCGCCGCCCATTGCCTGCGCGACAGGCTCGAAGCTCTTGTAGCTGGCGTACGGCCCGTAGCCGCCAAAGCCCTTGATCGTCGCATAGATCAAGCGCGGATTGATCTTCGACCGCACGTCCCAGCCGAGCCCGAGCCGGTCGAGTGCGCCGGGGCTGAAATTCTCGACCAGCACATCCGATTTGGCGATCAGCTCTCTGAACAGTTCCTTCCCTCGGCCGGTCTTCAGATTGAGCGTCAGGCTGCGCTTGTTGGCATTGAACAGCAGAAAAAACAGGCTGTCGCTGTCCTGTTGGTCGCGCATGTTGCGGCGCGCAATGTCGCCGCCCTTCGGCTCTTCGAGCTTGATCACATCGGCGCCGAGAAATCCCAAGATCTGGGCGCAGGCGGGCCCGGCCTGATTATGGGTCATATCGATCACGCGAATGCCAGATAGCGCCCGATCCATCCTCACCCTCCCGCTCGATTGCCGGCAGAACCTAGCACCGACGACAGCCTTGAGCGATGGATATCGTGGGGCCGCCGCAGCCGCAGCTTCCGAGGCTTGCCGCCGACGGTACGGTCGGCCGGGTCAATGCGGCCCGGACATCCGATGGTTAAATTTTGGTGCACTCTGCGCGACGAATAAGCGCCTGAAAAGCCTAGTCTTTCGCGCGGCATGAAATCTGCCGAGCCGCCGACTGGCATGCTGATTGCCATCACCATCATGCGCGAGTTGCGGGCGACCGGACGGTGCGACCTCAAAGGCAATTTCCTCACGATGAACGACTGCCACTGCCGGATAACCCGTGGCGCCGTGCGAGACTGTTCTAGCCTAAGACTAGGGCAGATTTCGCTCGAGGGCCGTTGGGGACTCCGAAGCCGGGAAACCACATCCAGCGCAGGGCAGCTGGCGCCTCAAAACTGCGTGCCGACCCGCAGCATCAGAAGGTTCTGGCTGAATGAGGTCGCGGCCGCGGTAGAACTGCGCTGATAGTAGCTAAACGAACCGCCCAGGAACAGGTAGCGGTTTGCCATGTATTTGAGCCCTGCGCCGGCGGTGAAGACATTATCGGTTCGGGTGATGCCCTGGAAACTGTCGTTTTCGTAACCCGCGTTGAAGTTGAGCAAGAGGTTGCGCAAGAGTTCGTGGTCGGCATTGGCGGCGATCGTCGATGCAAGATAGCCGCTGCCGGCCGGACCGATGATGTTGGTTCCCCCGGCCGTGGGCGTGCCCGTTATGAACGTCCGTAAGCCGTTGAAGGTGAGGGTCGTGAGCCGAGTGACGTTCCACACGAGCTGGCCGCCGTAATCGGGGACAGAGGTCGAGGTGGAGGTGGAGCCGGGGTTAGACTGTGCAAAATTTTGGAGCAAATATCCGGCATAAACTTGGCCATAAATGATGTGCCTCGGAAGGATTTGCAGGCCCAGGTTGATGCGCTCTGTTGTCGAGTTGTTGGCCACGGCACGCCAATAATTGTACCAGGCGGCGCTGACTCTGACAAAGGCCAGGTAATCCGGCGCGATTTCGTAGCTGGTGCGAACTGCCGCTGAGGGAATTATTGTATTCTGCGAGCTCTGCGGCAACACGCCTCCGCCGACGAGGGGGGTGGCGTTGAATTGCGATGCATCCACACCGACATCGACCTGGTAGGAAAAGCGGCGCCCCCCTTGGGCATAGCCTGCCCGGGTCAAGTAGCTCCAGTACGTCACCGGCTGAGCAATGTCGCCTGGCGAATTGGGAGAACCGTAGGATAGGTGCTGGTGCGCCACCTGGGCATTGCCGAAAAGCCCGCTTCCGGCGGTTATGGGGAGCGCGCCGTCGACGCTGATGGACCCGTCCTGGGTGTTTTGCGCCGGATTACGGGCATAAAATTGCAGCTGAGAGTTGCCGTGCAGGTTGAACGATGCTCGCGGGAGGATGGACAGCAGATCGAAACTCGGTTGCACGGCTGTAATGAAATCGCGGGTCGGATTCACGTTCGCCGCGAAGATGTTATTGTTGTAGATCCCGTCGAGTTCGGCGCGCGGAAACCAGAAGAAGTCACCCACACGAAGCCCGATTGGATCGAATTCCGGGCGCGGCCGGTCGATCACAGTCTGGCCCGCGGAAATCGACTGATCCGCCGGAGAACCAGCCCGCGCCTGCGGGGCCTCGGGCGGCACCGGATTTGGCAGCAGCGGCAGCAGCGGTTCCGTGATCTGGGCGCGCGCCGCCAGCGGCAACAGGCCAAGCGTCAACAGGCAGAATGCGACAAGCCAACGCTTCTGCCTTGCGATCAGAATAGCGGCCGCGGCACGACGATCGGGAACGACCTCGACGTGCGCCGCGTCGATTCTCGCGCAGGCGACCATCGCCACCATCAAATCAGACGACGTCCGAATAGGCGTCCTTCCATAGACGACGCACGAGGAGGACTGCGCCGAGCCCGCCGAAGAGCGCTCCCAAGGCCGATGCCGCAAAATCGGTGATGGACGAATCTCTGCCCGGCGCAAAATGCTGAAGGTACTCCAGAACACCGGCGTATATCCAAAATAAGCCGATGACCCGCACCGCGCTCCGCCTCCCATACCCGGCTACAGCGATGCTCGCCGATCCGGCATAGGCGGCGAAATGCTCGAGCTGACCGGGGGTACCGGTTCGCACCATGTCCTGCGCCGGCAATAGCGAAAGGACCGCGAGCAAAATGACACAGCACCATGTGAGAATGCGGAATGCTGTCTGAACCGGCTGCATCGGCGCGACATTATCGATTGCGGAGCTTTTGGCAACCCCTCTCTCCCCGTGTCCCGCTCTGCTCTGACGCAAGGGGCGGGCCCTGGGTGGACCAGCCGCCATCGCGGATGGGCGAAGCCCTTTCAGCCCCTATGACTTCTCGGCCAGCGGTCATATCATGGTCAGAGTACGACTTGATGGTGAAATCGTGAAGAGGTGCTCGAGCATGAATCCGTGTGTCCGCATAGCGTGGGTGGCGCTGATGGCCCTCTTGCCCTTGGTCGGCTGCTCGTCACAGGGCAGCGACCTGCCCGTCCTTTCTTCCAAGCCCGATGTCTCTGCGTATCACTTGGGACCGGGAGACAGGGTCGAAATCAAGGTGCTCGGGGCCGATGAGCTAAACGGCCAATATTCCGTTCAAGACGACGGAACAATCAGAATGTTGATGGTCGGCGAGGTCATGGCGGCGAGTTTCACCCCGGAACAGGTCCAAGCCAGGATCGAAGACAAATTGAAGGCCGGGCGATACATCACCCAACCGCATGCCAGCGTAGCGGTCTTGACCTATCGACCGTTCTACATTCTGGGCGAAGTCTCCAGCCCCGGTGGCTATCCGTACGTCAGTGGCATGAAAGTTCTCAGTGCAGTCGCAGCCGCCCGCGGTTACACTTATCGAGCGAATCAGGATTACGTAATTATAACGCGAAATGGTGAGGACAGAAAAGCTGATATTTTGTCGTCGATCCTGCCAGACGATATCATTCGCGTGCCCGAGCGTTACTTTTAATTTAGCAAACCTGCCAGTGTACTACACGGTACCAGGTGACGACGGCGATCCGAAGCTAAGAACGTCGCCGCTCGCGCCTGACGCCCCCATCGCAGACGGCCGGGATGGTGATGCCGCGTAATCGGCGCCACTTGCGCTGGGTCCGAAAAACCAAGTTTCCATCTTTGTAGGCCGCCTGCGCTGTGAGCCAACCACGCCGAGTTGCGAGCTAGTCAAAATTGTGCGAAATCACCCAAACTGCCCC
>JBJMQW010000423.1:0-4503 GCA_045802495.1 Allostellaceae bacterium
CCAGCGGTCCACTGGGAGCTGACTGGTGATCAATGTTGCGCCTCGGCCGTAACGTTCTTCGGTGATCTCGAGCAGATCGTGGCGCTGCTCCGGGCCAAGTGGTTCAAGGCCCCAGTCATCGAGGATGAGGAGCTTGACGCCGCCAAGCGCACGCATCAGGCGCGGATAACGCCCGTCACCATGGGCCAGCGCCAGATCGATAAAGAGGCGCGGGATGCGCTGGTAGAGGACGGATCGGTTGTCGCGGCACGCCTTGTGGCCGAGGGCACAAGCAAGCCATGATTTGCCCACACCAGTCGGAACAGCGTCATACTGCCCAGTGTCCGATTTTTGAGGTTCGGATCTGCTACCCCTTTCACCCGCGCAGCGGCGAAATGGTCGTGGTGCTCGCTTCGAAGACCCATGCTGGCACTGAACACTTTGTCATCCGGCAACCCGATCGGACACTGGCGCTGCTGCCGGCGTGGATGACCGAGCCGAGGCAAGCGGCGTTGCGGATAGTCCTCCATCCCCGGTTTCCGGTGGAGAGATTGGCGGACTTGCGGACGCTCGTCGACGCGCTCATGGCCTCATGCACGGGGGATTCGCCCCCTTGCAGGGGAGTTGGCGATGCGGAGCGCACCACGCAAACAGAGGGATCTATTCGAGGAGGTACGGGTCACGGAACTGCGGCCCGAGCTGCGGAGCAGGTTGACGCCGCTCCTTCAGATGTTACTGGCCGAAGCAGCGCAGGCGCAGCTACGGCAAACTCCGCCAGACGACGATCTCGGCAGTGGGGAGGCCAGTGATGACCAAGATCACGACTGAGCACCTCGCCCGCACCGCGTTTGTCTACGTTCGGCAGTCGACGAGCGACCAGCTTCTCAACAATCACGAGAGCCGGCGCCGGCAGTATGGCCTGGTCGCCCGCGCGCGTGCTTTGGGCTGGAGCGCTGTAGAAGTGATTGACGATGATCTGGGCCGTTCCGGCTCCGGTATCGCCCGCCCCGGTTTCGAGAAGCTGCTCGCGGCGATTTGCGAGAGCCGCGTCGGCGCCGTGGTCTCGATCGAAGCATCGCGGCTGGCGCGCAACGGACGTGACTGGCATACGCTCATCGAGTTCTGCGGGCTGGTCGGCACGCTGATTGTCGACGAGGACGGCGTCTATGATCCGCGGCATCCGAACGATCGCCTGCTCCTTGGCATGAAGGGCACGATGAGCGAGATGGAGTTGTCGCTGTTCCGCCAGCGCTCGCTCGAGGCGCTGAAGCAGAAGGCGCGCCGCGGCGAACTTTTCCTCGGCGTGGCCATTGGCTATCTGAAGAGTTCGCCCAATCGCATTGAGAAGGATCCCGACCGTCGGGTGAGGGAGGCGATCGCGCTCGTCTTCGCCAAGTTTACCGAGCTGCAAACCGTGCGGCAGGTGCACCTCTGGATGCGCGAGGAGCGCCTGCCGTTGCCGGCCGTCGAATATGGTCCGGAAGGCCGCAAGGTGGTCTGGAAGTTGCCCCTTTACAATACGCTCTATCACATCCTGACCAACCCGATCTATGCCGGCGCCTATGCCTTCGGCCGGACGGAAAGCCGCACCACCATCAAGGCCGGCCGCAAGCGGATTGTCCGCGGCTTGCGCAAGGATCGCAACGCGTGGGAGGTTTTGATCCGTGACCACCACGACGGTTATATTGGCTGGGCAGAGTTTGAAAGAAACCAGCGGCTGATCAGTGACAATGCCAATGGCAAGAGCTTCATGAGCCGAGGGTCGATCCGGCGCGGCGAAGCGCTGCTAGCTGGTCTATTGCGTTGCGGCCACTGCGGCCGCAAGCTCCATGTCGCCTATAGCGGTGAGAACGGCAGCTCGGGCCGTTATCACTGCCGGGGCAGCCAATTCAATCATGGCGGCGACCGATGTATCTCGTTTGGCGGCATGCGGATCGATCGAGCGGTTGGCGCCGAGGTAATCGATCGGCTTCAGCCGCTCGGTATCGAGGCGGCGCTCGGCGCCGTGGAAGCGCGGCGTGCCGAGAATGCGGAGAAGCGGCGCCAGACCGAGCTGGCGCTCGAGCAGGCGCGTTATGAGGCCGCCCGGGCGCGCCGGCAATACGACGCGGTAGATCCTGACAATCGGCTGGTCGCGGCCGAACTGGAGCAGCGCTGGAACGCGCGATTGCTTGCCTTACGGGCGAGCGAGGACGAGCTGGAGGCGCTGGCGGCCAGCGCAGAAACCACATTGACCCAGGTCGAACGCGACCGCCTGCTCGCACTCGGCGCCGATATCGAGAGCGCCTGGTACAGTGCTAGCGCGACGCCGGCGACGCGCAAGCGGATCATCCGGACACTCATCGAAGAGATCGTGGTGCGGGTTGAAGATGACGCCGTCAGCTTGACGATTCGCTGGGTGGGGGGCGATCACACCCCGCTGCGGGTGCGCAAGAACCGTGCGGGTCAGCATCGCTGGAGTACCGATGCCGATGTGGTCGAGCTCGTCACGGTGCTGGCGCGTCAGATGCCCGATAAAGCCATCGCCAGCCTGCTCAACCGGGCTGGCAAGACGACGGGACGTGGCAACGGCTGGACCCGCTCTCGTGTGTGTTTTCTGCGCAACCACCGAAAGATCCTACCTTACCGTGAGGGTGAGCGCACCGAGCGGGGCGAAGTCACACTTGCCGAGGCGGCCGTTCAGCTCAAGGTGAGCGAAGCCACGGTGCGCCGTCTCATCAGCGAACATATCCTGCCCGCCCATCAGCTCTGTAAAGGGGCTCCCTGGGTGATCCGCATCGATGATGTGAGCGGCGAGAATGTGCAACATGCCGCCGACGCCCGCCGTCTGCGGCGGCCGCCGTCTGGCGATCCACGTCAAAAGACTCTGGTTTTATAGAGTGATCGCGAGATGGGCACTATGAAGCGGGATCGGGCGGCCCCAACAGCAGCACCGCCTCGGCATTGGCGATGAAGCGCCCGGCGGCGATCTCGCGGATCTGCTTTTTGTCGATCGAGGGCTGGGCGGCGAAGTCGAAGCCGTCGAGATCGCGGACGAAGGGGAAGCGCGCCAGCCCGATGCTCATCTCGATCCGCCGCTCATCCTTACGGCCGATCTCGCGTTCGCAGAACAGAGAGAGCGCCTCTCGAATGGTCAGCTCGCGCCGGGCCGCCTCGTCGATCAGGCTATCGAGCTGATCGCGGATCGCCGTCAGCTTGAGGCGGTTCAGCATCGCGATCAGGTGATCGTGTTCCATCACCAGCACCCTCCGACCAGGCGCTCGTATTCGAGGAGCGGACGCAATAGCTCATCGGCGCCGATCGGTTCGGGAGTTGGGACAGTCGCCAGCCGCGCCTTTGCGCCGAAGCCGACGACGCCATCGAAGTGGACCGGGTCGACAACACGCTCGAACCGGCCGGTCCGGCGATGGTGAATCGCGACCTCCCGCCCCGCATGGCTGATGCGTAGCAGATCGCCGACGATCATAACGCGCACGGTTTCACCAATCAGCCGCCACGGCACCGAATAGGCATTGCTATCGACCTCAATGACGCAATCGGCCTGCACCTTGCGCCCCAGCTCGCGCGCCATCTCAAACGGCGGAACCCCGCTGATCGGGCACAACGCGCCAGCCTCCGCGCGCCGAAAGCGCTCAATCGGTGCCTCGCCGGTCGTCCCGTGCACCCGCTGATCGGCGACATTGCGCGTCCAGTCCTCGAGATGGGCTTCCAATGCCGACCAGCTTCCGAACTGCCGTCCAGCAATGGCGTTCTTCTTGACGTAGCCGACCCCACGCTCGTCCTTACCCTTGGTGCGCGCCCGGTAGGGTGCACAGGCGCGCGGCCGAAAACCCCAATGCTTGGCGAAGGCGTGCAGCCGGGCATTGAACTCGACTTCCCGAGTCAACCGGTCGTGACGAGCGACCAGCCCGCGATCATTGTCGAGCAGCACCTCCTCAGTAACCCCACCAAAGTGACGGAAGGCACCCTCGACACCAGCAAACCAACTCTCCTGGCGCTCGTTGCGAAACGGCCGGACATAGAGCCGCCGCGAATAGCCCAGCGTCGCGACAAACAGGTACACCTTCACGTTCTCGTCGCCGATCATTGCTCGGCGCTCGCCGAAGTCGATCTGCAGCTGCTTGCCGGGCGGCGTCTCAAAGCGGATCGTCGCCCGCGCTTCCGCCTCCAGTTCGCGCCGCAAATGACGCACCTCGCGCTCGACCGTCCGCAGCGTCAAACGGATCCCCTTCTCGCGCTCGAGCTCCTGACGAACCACATCGGCTTTGCCGGCATGCCGGCGGAAACGCTCCGCCACCCACTCCTCGAGCCCGGTCAGCGTCCGCGGCCGACCGCGACCGCGATATGCTACCCAACCGCCCGCTGACAAATATCGACGAACCGTCATGTGGCTGCATCCCAGCTCGCCCGCGATCCGTCGAACGCCCCACCCCAGCGCCTTCAACCGCAGCATCGCCGCGACCTCGTCCGGCGTCTGCATCACCTCCCTCCGCGGTAACTCCCCCCGCGAAGCAGGCTGCACCC
>JBJMQW010000424.1:0-2535 GCA_045802495.1 Allostellaceae bacterium
ATCGATCTGGCGCTGGCCCATGGTGACGGGCGTTATCCGCGCCTGATGCGTGCGCTTGGCGGCGTCAAGCTCCTCATCCTCGATGACTGGGGCCTTGAACCACTTGGCCCGGAGCAGCGCCACGATCTGCTCGAGATCACCGAAGAACGTTACGGCCGAGGCGCAACATTGATCACCAGTCAGCTCCCAGTGGACCGCTGGCACAATGTAATCGGCGATCCCACCCTCGCCGACGCCATCCTCGACCGCATTATCCACAATGCGTATCGCCTACAGCTCAAGGGCGACTCGCTCCGCAAGCAGACGGCAGCCAAAAACGCTGAGGCTTGACGTCACTACCCAAGGATGAGACACCAAATCCAACGAGAGGGCGCTCGCCACCCCGGCCGAGATCAATCGGAATGGCCGGCCGACATCAATCGGAACAGGTGGCCGACTTCAGCCCGGAATGACTGGCCGAAATCGCCGGAATCCGCACGCGAGCTGATCCAGCGCGGCCTCGCCACAGCTACATCCCATGCAGCTGCGCGGGACACAGCTACGCGCCCCGCGCCTCCCAAAAAGGATCCTCAGTCATGACCGTCGCCCCGCAAGACGCCGAGATTTATGGCGAGGAGCTTGTCCGGGATGCGCGTCGGTGGGCGCGCGAGGAGCTGGGTGGTCAAATCCAGCATCTCAATCACCGCCTCGACCAGCAGGCATTAGAGACAAACCGTAGTCGCGTGATCGCTGCGCTCGACCGCGACCCCGGCCTCGCTGCCAGTTGGCGCAGTGTCAATAATGACCCGGAGTTTTTGCGCTGGTTGAACGACGTCGATGAACTTAATGGCGAGGCTCGAATGCGATTGCTGATCCGCGCCTTTGACCTCGGCGCCAGCGACCGTGTCGCGCATTTTTCAAGGCATTCCAGGCTACGCGACTGCCGCAGCGCCAGCGCACCGAGCAAAGGCTGCCGTTCGAGGGGGCGTCCCGGACCTCCGTTCACGCCGACACCGCGGACAATCGCGTATGGACCCGCGCAGCGATCAGGCAGTTCTACCACGATCGTGCAAAGGGCAAATATGACGGCCGCGAGCCTGAAGCGATGCGGATCGAGGCCGACATCATCGCCGCCGCGCGCCAGGGCAGGGTCGCCGCCGACGCAGTGCAGCCGCGCATGAAGGATCAGCGGTTTTAGTGGGCAATAAACGATGGCATTCATGCTCGGAGCGTTTACCGGCGGCCTCTTTGGCGGGGCGCATTCCGCGATGCAGCTCGTCAACGATTGGAACATACTCAAAAATCAGCGCGACATGCGTGAGGCCGCCGGCGCGGTCAAAGGCGCGTGGATACCGCGCCCCAGGACAATGGCGTATTGCCCACGGTCACCGACAGTGCTGCGCTCCCCGACGCCGGCACGACCGGCTCGGGCTACAATGCCAATGGCCAGCCCGATATCGAGTCAATGCCGCTCCCCAATTTTATGAAACCGCCACTGTCTGCACCACCAATGGCAAAGCTGGCCGGCGGGGGCAAGTCATTCGAGCGCGGGGGCCGCGAAGGCATGCCCGCCGCCGCACCCAGCTCGCCGTTCGAGCGCCAGGGGCGCGAAGGTATGCCCGAGCCCGCGCCTACGCAAAGCCTGCTTAGCCAAGGTTATGACACCTTCATGGGGGGCGTTAGAACGCTTGGCCACGATGTCGCCCAGGCCGGGCGCGGAGCGCTTGACACAATCCAGTCGTATTTGCCGACGAGCGGGGCCTGCCGGCTGGCACTTATGCGCCAACCCCGCCGCCCGCGGGTGTTGCGCCCGGTCAGCCCTACGCCTATGCGCCAATCCCGCCACGTGTGCAGCCTGTGCCGCCAACAGGGTATGCAGGGTTGCCGGGATGCCCGGCACACCCTCGGGCCCCGCCGTTCAGCCTCCCGTTCAACCGGCTACCGCGTCCGCGCTGCCGGCCGAGCCTCCCTCGGCGATCACTGAGCTCGGGCAATCTATCCTGCGCGCGCTGGCCAGCGGCGGCGCTCCCGGCTTCTGACTAGGGATGACTTGAAATGTTTTTAAAAAAGCAGAATGGCGAATGCATCAATCTCGATCTCACCGCTAAAACCAAACTAACGCAGACCACGCGCGGCATCACTGCGACCACGTTTACAAATGCCAGCGACAGAGAGCTGGGCAATATCCCTGAACCTGTCGACCTCGAACGACTGACGTCACCCGTCCTACCGGCGTCCGGCCCCGCCGCGGTTGCGGTCTTTGTTCGCGTCGGCAATGGTGACGAGCGGCCGGAGCTTCAGCACCTAGCTACGTCTATCATACCTCTTGTCGGCTGGCGCGTGCTGAGGAACGGCGCAGAGCCCATCTTTTCCAGCGAGGCGCCGCGCGGTGTTATGTTCCTCGTGGCCGCAGGCAGCTCATTGGTCGGACTGGGGCAGCTTTTTCGTGGTTTCGATGAGGCGCAGAGCGCCGTCCTCGCCGCGCAGCGCGAGTGGGACGCGCAGAGCGAGCATGTTATGTCCCGCAGAGGACTCACGTCCTCTGGTGCGGTGGAG
>JBJMQW010000425.1:0-2548 GCA_045802495.1 Allostellaceae bacterium
ATCTACTTCGATGGCAAGCCCCCGCCCTCCATCCTCGAGGTGCCCGGCGCGCGCGATATCGCGGTGGAGTTTTCCTCGCTTAGCAAGACCTATTCGATGGCTGGGTGGCGCATCGGCTTTGCAGCAGGCAATGCACGGCTGATCGCGGCGCTTGCACGGGTCAAATCCTATCTCGACTACGGCGCATTTACGCCAATTCAGGTGGCGGCGACCGCGGCCCTCAATGGCCCGCAAGACTGTGTCGGCGAAACCCGCGAACGGTACCGCGCCCGTCGCGATGTCTTGATCGACGGCTTGCGGCAAGCCGGCTGGGAGCTGCCGGTGCCCGAGGCTACAATGTTCGCCTGGGCGCCCGTTCCGCCGGCCTTCAAGTCAATCGGCAGCCTCGCCTTTTCGAAGCTGCTGCTCGAGCGGGCCAATGTCGCAGTGTCCCCAGGGATCGGGTTTGGCGAGTATGGCGAAGGTTTTGTCCGCATTGCCCTCGTCGAGAACCGGCATCGCCTGCGTCAGGCGACGCGCAATATCAAGGCCTTCCTTTCGGGCCGCAATGACGCGACACCCCTGCGCCGCGGCGGCGGCGATCCCATCGTGGCCGCGCTCTGACGGTTCTGCCACGACGCCGGTCTTTATTTGACATCGTCGCAACCGCCCCCCATTTTTGCTTGTCGTCCGAGGATTGTGGAAATGAAGATCGTCAATTCACTGAAGTCGCTCCGAAAGCGGGACAAGAGCTGCCGCATCGTCCGCCGGAAGGGCCGCGTCTACGTGATTAACAAGGCGAATCCTCGGTACAAGGCGCGTCAGGGCTGATACCGTTGTCAAACTCACGGGGACCACATCGATGCAGATGCCGACCCCCGATACCAAAATCATTAGGCGCTCCCCTGAGATAGTCGCGGCTTTACGTCGGATCGTACCGGGCGAAGGAGTAATATTTTCGGAGGTAGAGCGTCGGGTTTACGAGAGCGACGGACTGACGGCATATCGGCAGCTCCCTCTGGTTGTCGTTCTGCCTTCGACGGTGGAGCAGGTCGCTGCCGTGCTGCGCTACTGCAAAGAGGTGGGGCTCAAGGTAGTGCCGCGCGGCGCCGGGACCTCGCTGTCAGGCGGCGCGCTTCCTTTGGCCGACGGCGTGCTTCTCGGAATGGCAAAATTCAACCGGATTCTAGAAGTCGACTACGATAACCGGTGCGTCGTTGCTCAGCCCGGCGTCACCAATCTCGCGATAACCAAGGCCGTCGAGAATGCCGGTTTTTATTATGCTCCGGATCCTTCGAGTCAGATCGCGTGCTCGATCGGCGGCAATGTTGCGGAGAATTCCGGCGGCGTGCACTGTCTCAAATATGGGCTCACAACAAACAACATTCTCGGCATCGAAGTGGTATTAATCGACGGTGAAGTTATTCGGCTGGGCGGAAAACACCTCGATTCCGAGGGTTACGATCTACTTGGCGTGATGACCGGATCGGAAGGGCTGCTTGGCGTCGTCACCGAGGTCACCGTCCGAATCCTGCCAAAGCCGACCACGGCGCGGGTCGTTCTGGTCGGTTTCGCAGCCGTCGAAGACGCCGGCAACTGCGTGGCCGCGGTGATTGCGGCCGGGATCATCCCGGCCGGCATGGAGATGATGGACAAGCTGGCGGTCCACGCTGCGGAAGCTTTTGTCAATGTCGGATACCCGCTCGATGTCGAGGCGCTGCTGCTCATTGAACTGGACGGGGTACCGGCCGAGGTTGACCATCTGATTGCCAAGGTGCAGGCGATCGCCGGAGATCACGGCGCCACGATGATGCGGCTCAGCGGTGACGAGGCGGAACGGCTCGCCCTCTGGTCCGGGCGCAAGGCCGCCTTTCCGGCGGTCGGGCGGATTTCGCCTGATTATTATTGCATGGACGGCACGATCCCGCGCGCCCGCTTGGCAGAAGTCCTCGCCCGAATGAGGGCGCTTTCCGAGCGCTACCGGCTTGCCGTGGCGAACGTGTTTCATGCCGGCGACGGCAACCTGCACCCGCTTATTCTGTATGACGCCAACAAACCTGGCGAGATCGAACGTGCCGAGGAGATGGGTGCCGATATCCTCAGGCTCTGTGTTGAGGTTGGCGGTGTTCTAACCGGCGAGCATGGGGTCGGCGTCGAAAAGCGAGACCTGATGGGAACCATGTTTGACGACCGCGACCTGGCGCATCAGCAGCGCCTGAAATGCGCCTTCGATCCGGACGGTTTGCTCAACCCCGGCAAAGTGTTTCCGCAGCTTCACCGCTGTGCCGAGTTGGGTCGTCTCCACGTCCATGCTGGCCGTTTGCCATTCCCAGAGTTGCCGCGCTTTTGACCGTGCCGCAAGGAGATGAGCCGCGTCGCGCCCTCGGAAATCACCGAACTGAGAGAGGCGATCGGCGGCGCTCTTTCGGCGGAGGAGCCCCTCGAACTCGTCGCAGGCGGGTCGAAACGCAGCCTCGGCCGACCCCTTCAGCTGCCTCGCACGCTTGACCTGTCTCGCCTGGCCGGAATTCGCGACTATCAACCGAGCGAACTGGTCCTGACCGCCGGC
>JBJMQW010000426.1:0-8022 GCA_045802495.1 Allostellaceae bacterium
CCATGAGCCCCAATCCGATCTCGCTCGCCATCACGGTCGTTCTGGCCGGCCTTGGCGTTCTCGCGATTATGTTCGGTCGGCTCGTCGTGCCCGGGGCGGTGCTGATCGGATTGGCGGTCATCGTGCTGGCGGCGCTCCGCATGGCGCAGCAATGGGAGCAGGCCGTCGTCCTGCGGGCCGGCAAGTTCCTTGCGGTCAAGGGGCCTGGTCTGTTCGCGATCGTCCCGATTGTCGACCGCATCGCCGCAATGATCGACACGCGGCTGCGCACGACCCAGTTCGCCGCCGAGCAAACCCTCACCAAGGACACCGTGCCGGTCGATGTCGACGCGATCATCTTCTGGATTGTGCGAGACGCAAAGCGCGCCGCCCTCGAAGTCGCGAGTTATGAGAACGCGATCAGCTGGGCGGCGCAGACCTCGCTGCGCGAGATGATCGGCGCTGCGGATCTCGCCATGCTGCTGTCGAACCGCAAGGCGATCGACGAGCAATTGCGCCAGACGATCGACGGCAAGACCGCCGATTGGGGGATCGACGTTAGATCCGTCGAGATCCGCGATGTCACGATACCGGTTGCGCTGCAAGACGCGATGAGCCGGGAGGCGCAGGCCGAGCGCGAGCGCCACGCCCGCGTCATTTTGAGCGCCGCAGAGGCGGAGATCGCTCACAAATTCGCCGAGGCGGCGCAGACCTACGCCGACAACCCTGCGGCCTTTCACCTGCGCGGCATGAACATGCTCTATGAGAGCGTCAAAGAACGCGGCAGCACGATCATCGTGCCAAGCAGCGCCGTCGACAGCATGAATTTCGGCGGTGTCGCGGGACTCACCTCGCTGGCCAAGGCGGCTGCGGCAAATCCCCCGGATCGGGGTTCGCAGGCACCCGCGGGTCCTTGGTCGCCGCCCTCCAACTCAATCCCGTAGCTGTATCGTTACTGGCTGCCGATCACGCGCGCGGCGAGCGCGGTCATAACTAGCGACAGCCCGAAGAACAACATATTGACGCCGACCAGCAGGCCGATCGCCCAGTCGGCCGAGCTCGGCCAGCCCGCCCAGATCAGATACGCGAGGAGCAGATCGACGATCCCGCTGAACAATAACCAACCCCAGCTCCGCAGGTGTTGCCGGTGCTGGGTTGCCGCCAGAATAGAGGCGACCCCCTCGACAATGAAAAACGCAATCAGCACCATCGTCAAGGTCAGCACGCCTGCCAACGGCCGCAGAATCAGGATGAGGCCGAGCACGATTGCCAGCACTGCCGTCAGCATCGACCAGGCAAAGCCCGGCATCCGACGGGAATGCCATACCGAGGCAGCGCGAAAAATGCCCCCGATAAAGAACAGCCAGCCGACAAAGATGCCCACTGCCACTGTGGCGACGTTCGGCTCAACAACCGCCAAAAAGCCGAGCACCATCATCAGGATGCCCTGGGCGAGAAACAGCTTCCAGTGTGACTGAATAGTCGACGCCAGCTGCCGTCGGATACCTTCGAGGTCTGTCATGTCGCTCATCTGCGAACTCGCGGAAAAGACCCTGCTGTCACCACTATAACAGCCGTCACCGTAAGCTTCAGCCCTATCTCGGGCCAAGGATGGCCGCGGCAGCCTGCAGGCTGCGGCCGGCCGCCGCGCGCTGCGATGCTCAAACGGAGTTCCGCAGCGACGATCCCGCGCGCCACCCGTCGATCTGGTACTTGCGAACGCAGCGCGCAGAGGTCAGCTCAAGCAATTGCTTTTATCACCGGCTCGGAGCCAGCCGCGCGCTGAGGAAGCGCGCGTCTCGATCAAGGAGTCGGCCATCGCTGCGGGGTCTTGCCCGATATAATGGCCGGCAAAGGGATGAGGTGGAGACAGCCCGTCGGAACACGTGCCGGGCGCCGGGATAAGTTTTCATCCGCAGCGTGTGCCCATTCATCTGAGCCGCGTCGCGTTCGGCCGCCCTCCAACGCTTGTCCGATATTGGTCGCAATCATCGGGACGGTCAGCAGCGCCACCGCGACCGGGACGTCGAGGAACTGGGTGTTCAGCGGCACCAGGATCAGGGGCAGGCCGACGCCGAGCACCCCTTTGACCACCCCGCTGAAGATGAGGGCCGCGACCAGTCCAAGGACCGTCGCCCATGACAATGCCAGTATCGCCTGGGTTACCATCGGCCGGAACCGCGCTTACTTGTCTGTTTCATGCGGAGGATTATGCCCAAGCGAGATCGCGTATCGCATCATCACATTCCGCTCACGGTCTATCCCGGAACGTCTCATCGATTGTAGGCGGGGGGATGTGTGTCGGCGCATAGCAGTGATTCTGGAAGTTCAACTACGCGAACCGCGCAGTTCGGTTAGCGTCGCTTAGCCGATGAATAGACAGCCGGTCATCTGAGAGCGATCGCCACCCAGCACAGTGGGGAGGGCAAGGCTAATCAATATTTTCTGCGCCGGTTTAACCTCGATCACGGAACCGATATCGACATCACACTCGAGGACATGCCGGTCAACATGCGCACGCATGGGCATGGCCAGGGCTATGCCGATCAATTTCACGACACCCAAGCTGATTAGCACATTGCATCACAGCAAGGGCTCGTATTTCCTAATCTGAGAGATTTCGATACCGTGGGGCGGTGCAGATAAATTATGTGAACACGCTGCCCCGCGACCTCGCGCAGGTGACAGCCTGCCCGGCTGATAAGTTTCAGGCTACGAGGCCATGAGTCCGGCGTCAGGTGCGCGGGCGACGCGCCGACACCGTTTTCCGGCGAGCTTGGCGCGCCGGCGGCGATAGCCCGGAGTGCGTTCGCCCACAGCGCTGAAACCCCTTGTTAGCCGTCAGCCCGGTTTTCTGCCGGCCGGTTGAGCCCCGGCCACTTCCGCTCTATCCATTTCGTCAGAAGCTTGGCGGCGCCGACCGCGAACAACAGCGCGGCGGCCCAGCGCGCCAAATTCATCAAGGCGGGCAAGGTGAGTTGCGGCCAAGGGGTATGCCACAGCGCCTCACCTCGCTGGATCATCCATTGCCAGCCGACATTAGCAACAATCGCGGAAACCACAATGATGCCCATTCGTCCCGACATCCGGCCGCGAAAGAGGAGGGCCAGCGCAGGCACAAAAATGCACAGAACAGCAAGTTGGCCGATCTCGATGCCCAGGTTGAAGGAAAGCAGCGACACCAGCAGGTACGACCCGGCAAATTGCAGCTGGTCTTTGAGCGCGTCGGCGAACCCAAAGCCGTGCACCAGTCCAAAAAGCCCGGTGATGATCCAACGCTGGTTGAGATCGGCGCCGATGATGTTCTCGATTGCCATATAGAAAATCGAGGCCGCGATCGCCGCCTCGATGAATGGCGGGAACCACGCGCCGATCGGCGCGAGGTTGTATGCTGTACCGATCAAGGTAACCGAGTGCCCCAAGGTGAACGCAGTGATCACCGGTATCAGCCCGGCTATGCGGCGAAACGGGATTACCAGGCACAGCAAAAATAGCAAATGATCCACGCCGCTGAGGATGTGTCTGATCCCGAGCACAACAAAGCCGCCGGAGGCCTCATACCATGGCGGATCCAAGGCCACACGGCCAGATCCGCCAGTGAGCAACATTACCCGGCTGGCTTCGCCGAGAGGTATGTAGCGAACAGTCAGCTTTGTGTAGTCGCCTAAGTCCCCGGCAACCTGGGACTGGATCGCAAACACGGAATTCGGCGAGGCGATCGGGTAAACAAAGTGGGCGTCCAAATAACCCAGCTCAAACGAGATCTTCGTGTCCGGTGGCAATGGCTCAGCCACGCCGGCGAGGGCCTGGTCAAAATCTTCGAAGGACCGGTCGGCGAGGGGCGCCAGGTGCCCGGCGGTGCTCGAAGGTGTGAGACGTACGTCGTTTTCCCAGACCGAGAAATCGCTTGCCAGCGCTCTTAACGACGTCTCGACCGCCGGCCCCGAGGCCGCCAGATTGTATCGGCCCCCCTGCTCGAGCGGAAACGGCACCGCACGGAGAAGATCAAGGGGTACGCGGATCACCAAATCCGCCTGACCGGGGCCTATCTTCACAAACGCATTCATCATCCGGTCGAGCGGAAGGTCATGTGCTCTAGCCGGGATAAGGCCGAGAGAAGTGCAGAGGAGGCAGAGCGCCGTGAGTCGGACCCAATAGCGCATCATCATGATCTCTTTCGCCGCTAACGATATCGGCCGGGAACCGCATTCCCGGCCGATACGCCGCGACTTGTTGTCTTCTAGCGGTCGTGTTTTACTTGCACGAACTTCTGGATGCGGCGACCCGTGACCGTCTCGGCAACATAAATGTTGCCTTTCGAGTCGACCATAGTGGTGTGCCCGAACGCAAAGTGACCAGCGTTGTGCCCCGGGCATGGAGCCAATCCACAAACACCGAGAGCGCCGTAGACGATCCCGGTCGCCTTGTCTATCAGCCACGTATTGTCGTTGCCGAGATCGACGTCGACGATGGTGCTCTGGCTCTTCTGAGGCCAAAAGTCGATATCGCAGGCTCGTGTGCCCGCGAGCAGGATAGCTGCGGCATCGGCTGCTGCTGCGTTCTGGAAGGCGTCGCTTCCCGGCCCGCTCGGGGCGCCGATATTGATGATCCGCTTCGGCTGACAAACCGGCTGGGAACCGGTGGCGGGGTCCGATGCCGCGCCGCAGGTCTTGTCGAACACCTGAATGCGGCTGTTGGGGCGGTCGCACACATAGACATTGCCGTCATTGCCGAGAACCACGCAGTGCGGGTGGCCGCCGCCGGTAGCTCCGAATGTACCCGGGGGACAATTCTGACCGATGGCCGGGGCGCCGTTGATCATGCATTTTACGCCCCATTGGCGCGAATATGTTCCATCGGCGTTGAAGACGACGATGCGATGGTTGCCGTACCCGTCGGCGATATAGATGCTGCCCTTTTTGCCGGTGACGGGATCAATGCCTGGATCCACGGCAAGGTCGGGCGGTTCATTCAGCAGCGTGTGACTGGTATTATTGTCGTTGGTTTCGCCGCACGAGCTGAACGGGTTTGAGGTTGTCGGCGTGCCGTCACACATCCCCTTCTGCCCGATCTGCATCACATAGGCAGCTGCGGCACCATCCCTGGCGGCAATTTGGGGGTTGTACTTCTGAATAATCCCGTCGCCGTTTCCGCCGAGCCAGACATTCCCCTCGTAATCGACATGGCAACCATGAGCGCCATGCGGAAGATATGCGGCGTACCCGTAATCCACTCCGGTCTGGATCAGGGTGGGGTTGCCCCAGCCGGCGATGACATTGCCGTCGGAATCGTATTCGACAATGGGAGGAGAGGGTATCGACGGAGGAAAGGCATCTTGCCCGACTATAGCACCCCCTTGGTTCCCCTGGAGCACACCATCGACCGTCACCCCGACCTCCCAGCCGCGGTTGAAGGTGTACACGTTGTCATTCTTGTCGATGCAGCTGCCGGCGATCTCTCCCGTCACCCAGGGATGAGCTGCGCCATCCGTACCGACAGGGGCAGGCAAGGGATTGGGCCAAGTTGAATCGGCGGCGAACACCGGTTTCCTATTATCACTGGCCGCGGTAGCTGGCGGTCCCCACCGCTCGACAGTAAAGGCAAACGCAGCGAGTAAGGCACCACTTATGTAGACATACGTCTTGCGTCTCATGGTTTCCTCCTCAGGGTGGCACGTTTATGCGGTTGCCTCCATTGGTCTGTTTTTATTTGTTGGATTTGCTTTTATTCTATTTTATCTCCGATCTCAGCCCGAAACACGTCCAAAATGGTTAACTCGATCCTACTTTTGGGGGTGATTGCACGTCAAGGTCGATGGTTAATATTTGTTAGTATTTACCTGAGCGATTGCGCGTCGCCGCCGACCGCAGCGCGCCGCTGCATCGACGAGGGTGCGCGGTTGTTACGGGGTCTCTGAATACCGCCGCGACCGCGCGGACAATTTATGGTTGTATTTTTGGCGGCCCTCCGCCGGTGCCGAACCGGCCTAGGCCGCCAAGGACGTCATGCCGGTTTGGCTGGCATCCCTTAACTGTTGGCCCTCCAGCAACACTTGATATTACTATATTTTAAGCGTCGCGTTTGAGAGAATGCCAAGGATACCAAACTCACAAAAGACTAGTCGCGGAGAGATCGCACCGGGAAGGCGCTCCCTTCGGTCAGGATAGGCGATCTGTGAGCGCAAGCCGATCACGCCGCCACCGTAGCCGTATCAGCGGTGGCCGATTGGCCGAGCGTCACGGCCCGCTCGAATAGCCGCGCCCGGATCACAGCGAGTTCGGGCATTCCCGGCTCCGCCAGCGGTAGGCAATAGCCGAACGAGGGCCGCGTGTCGTCGGGGTAAAGCGCGGCAAATTCATGAGCGTTGTGAAAGCCGTGGCGGTTGTCATATTCGACATAGCTTTCCGCTGGCGCGCCCTCCGCCAGGATCACCTCGTGCGCTTCAAATTCGAGATGGAAGTAGTCCACCTGATCGACTGCTTCCGCCTGCACGATGGTCTGGGCGTTGACGAGGAGTTCGGCCGGCACGAAAACGCCATCCAGAAGCATTGCGTGCCGCGGTGACACCCACAAATCGCGGGCCGGGATGTCCGGCGCCAGGGCGCCAGCGCGCACCACGATCGGCAACACCGCGCGGTTGCCGGTGATGAACCGCCCGGTATAGCTGCGCCGACCGATCCATTTGATCGGCTTTGCCTCACCTGAGATCGTCACTACCATGTCGCCGATCGCAAGATCTTCAATCCTGACCTCGCCGCGTTCCGTCAGGATCAACGTCCCGCGACAGTAACAGGGTGCATCATGGTCATGGTCGTGGCCGTTATCATGATCATGATCATGATCGTGGCCGTGACCGTGGTTATGTCCGGGGGGGTTCCCAGTATGGCCGTTTCCCTGTCCGTGGTTATTGACCGATTGCATTTAATGACCTCTGAAACATTGGACCGCCCAGTGTGGTTCTGATTTCCTAATTCTGGATTAAACGGCCGCGTAGCCGCGATGATTTGCCCTCGGCGCTTCCGCCCAGCCGACATCCGGCCCGTTCGCCGGCAACGCGGCGAGGTGGCGTTCCGCGCGCCGTTCCTCGTCCCGTAAGCCGTCGAAACATACACCAGAGAGCCTCGCGGACAGCTCACTGCGAAGTCTACGTGTCTAAATCGAGTGCCCTATCGTGGAGGTTATCCATTGAGGTTAATAGAACTGGTTAACGTATACAGCGTATAATCGCGGCTTAACGCCACCAAATTAGTGGCCCCGAACGGTGTTCGGTAGGCCCTCATCCTCCCCGCGCAGCTAACCTCCTGCCCTGGCGACGCGAGGAAGACGGGTCAGATTTCAGTCGGCGCTTCCCGGCTCTCTCTGCTGCGGAAAGCACCTTGGAACTAGGCGCGCGCGGCTGTATTCCGCTGTGGATCGTTTTCTGCCAGAGGCGCACTGCCGATGCTCAAGAACCTGGCGCCCGCTTTGGGATTATTGGCGGGCCTGTCGGCTTGCGCCGCCCCATACGGATACCCAGGATACGGCTACTATGCGCCTCCTAGCGTACTCAGCCTGTGCGACAGTTGGGCGCGGTCTCCTTCGTAATTTTTTGATTTTGCTTGGTGCGGGCGAGAGGACTTGAACCTCCACGCTCTTTCGAGCAACAGATTTTGAGTCTGCCGCGTCTGCCATTCCGCCACGCCCGCCTACCGCAGCATAGCGCCTGCTCTCGTATTGTAGAAATCAGAAAGTGCTTTGCAAAGCCGCTGGCGTCGCATCGCCGGCGGATCGGAGATGATCATCCTTCGCGCGATGCGGTATGGAAAGCGGGGTGCGACAAGGACGGCGCGAAGGGAAGGGGGCATGTCCCGAGCAAATCGATTTCTTCGCATCTGCGAAATAGAGTATTGTTGCGTACAACTGACTATATAAACTCCAGCGGCTGCGCCACCCGGGTGCAGTCGCTGTTTCGTCCCTAACCACCGCACAGAGCACCCTTGGCCGTCAGCTCCGCCCCGCCCTCCGCCCCCGACATCACTCCCGTTACGATCGAAGAGGAGATGA
>JBJMQW010000427.1:0-9090 GCA_045802495.1 Allostellaceae bacterium
CAGACCCTTATTGCTGGCTCTTCGCCGCCTTCAGCTTGAATACGGCGATGCGGCATCAGGAGATTCTGACTGAGATGCTTTTACGCGAGCGCGAGATGCGCAGCTACCGCGCGGGCTGGATCTTCCCGTCGCCGCATAGGGACAGTGGCACCGGTCACCGGGCGCGCATGGATATCGCTTTTTGCGACGCGGTGGCCCGTGCCGGGCTCGATCCCAAACAGGTCACCCCACATGTCATGAGCCATACTGCCATCACGAAGCTTGTTCAGGCGGGGTCGACCTGCCAACGATCCAGAAGATCTCCGGACGCAAAACGGTGTGTGGTGCTGCGCGACGCGAACGTGCAGCATCGACCGAGCGATCCGGACGATTGGTCAGGGGCTGCCAGAACAGCAGCGACGAGACAGGTGGCACGATTACACAGGAATTACAAAGAGACCCTCGCGACAGCTTGACCGTAGACCTTATCAGAGGGCGAAAAGCATTCTGATATCAGATACTTATCGGCTGGAGGCCGGAAGCGGAATCGAACCGCTGTACGAGGATTTGCAGTCCTCTGCATAGCCACTCTGCCATCCGGCCGCCTTGGCATGTCAGGCATATAGGCGGGCGCCGCAGGCCGGGTCAAGCGGCCTCCTCTGGCAAAGAGAAAGTGACGGCGGCTGACCGTTAGGGATTACATCGCCGACGTTACGCGGTGGCAGGTTGCTGCTCGCCGATCAGGGTCAGGATAAGGGAGCGGCGGTGGGGCGAGGCGCGATGCTCGAGCAAGAAGATGCCCTGCCAGGTGCCGAGCTGCAGCCGTCCGTCGGTCACGGGAATGCTCAACTGGGTTTGGGTCAGCGCGCTTTTGATGTGGGCCGGCATGTCATCCGGCCCCTCGTCGTTGTGGCGGTAAAGGCGGACATCTTCGGGGACGATCCGGCGCAGGAATGCGTCAAGATCGCGGAGAACATCGGGCGACGCGTTCTCCTGGATGAGCAGGGAGGCCGAAGTGTGCGCGATGTAGACGGTAAGGAGGCCGACCGAGACGCGCTGTTGCGCAGTCCAGCCTGCGATTTCCGCGGTGATCTCCTTGATCTCGCGCGGCGCGGTCGTGATCGTGAGCCGGGTCTGGGCGATGCGCATCGAAAACCTGTCGTCGGAGATATGGCGTTTCGGGCGGCTCGTCGCGAGACGCTTTCGCCGCGGCCTCTGCGGGCTTATCCTCGCCCGCATGGTGAGGAAGACCCCGATGCAATCCATGGCCTTAGCCGCAGCCTTCCTGGTTTTTATCGGCTTGCCTGCAGACGTCCGCGCCCAGGTCACAGATTTGCTGCTTATTCTTGCGGCCGATGTCTCACGGAGCATCGATGAAGCCGAGTTTACTCTGCAGCGAAAGGGCTATTCGACGGCCTTGACCGATCCGCGGGTTCTCGCGGCGATCCGCGGCGGGCGTACCGGCAGCATCGCGATCTGCTTCATCGAATGGTCCGGAGCCGGCGAGCAGAACGTGGTTGCGGATTGGACCGTCGTTCATGACGAAGAGGACGCCGGTGGGCTCGCCGCGACCATCCTCGCCGCACCGCGCTCCTATATCGGACGGACCTCGATCAGCGGCGCCATCGATTTCGCGATGGAACGCTTCGCGGCTGCGGAACCCCAGGCCAGCCGGCACGTCATCGACATTTCCGGCGACGGGACCAACAACTCCGGCCGGCCGGTCACCGATGCACGCGACGAGGCCGTGGGACAAGGCGTCACGATCAACGGGCTCGCAATCATCAACGACAGGCCCAATCCCGGCTACGCGTTTCATACGCAACCGCCGGGCGGCTTGCCCGAATGGTACCGGCAGAATGTTATCGGCGGTCCCGGGGCCTTTTTGCGTGTCGTGGAGGATTTCCACTCCTTTGCCGACGCGATCACCAACAAGCTGGTCAGCGAGATCGCCGGCGCGTCGCCGCAGCAGAACGTCGCGGCGCGGTAATCCTTTTCCAGGCTGCGAAACGAGGACTGAATGGCTGCCTTGCGGTCGGAGGTCGATGTTGCGGTAATCGGCGCCGGTGCGGCGGGTATAGGGGCGGCGCGCCGGATCGGCGAGGGCGATGAGTTCTCCGTGCTGGTGCTCGAGGCGCGCGACCGGGTCGGCGGCCGCGTCCACACAATCGAGCCGGTCGGGTTTCCGCTGGACCGCGGCGCCGAGTGGCTTCATTCCGCCGATCGCAACCCGTTGTCGTCGATCGCCCAAAACCTCGGCTTCTCGATACATCGTCGGCCGCCGGAGTGGGTTAGCCGGCTCAGCCGCAGTGGTGCGAGCCGCGAGGCCGAGGCCGACTGGATCGCAACCCGCGAAGCGCATTACCGGGCGCGAAAGAAGGCCGCGGCGGAAACGGCCGATCGCTCGCTGGCGAGCGTGCTGATACCGGGCGGCCGTTGGAACGAGCTGCTCGACGCGACCAGCACTTGGGGGAACGGCGCCGAGCTCGAGCACGTCTCGGTCAAGGACTATGTGAGCTATGAGGACAGCGGCGTTAATTGGCGGCTGTGCGAGGGCTATGGCCGGCTGTTCGAGAAGCTCGCCAGCGGTCTGCCGGTCGCTCTCGATGCCGCTGTGTCGAGTATCGACCATATCGGGCGTGCGATCCGGATCGAGACAGCGCGGGGTTCAGTGACGGCCAAGCGGGTCATCGTCACCGTGCCGACCTCGATCCTTGCTGCAGAAGCGATCCGCTTCGATCCGCCGCTCCCGGAAAAGGCCGAGGCGGCGGCCGGGCTGCCGCTCGGGGTCGACGACAAGCTGTTCATTTCGCTGACGGGTGCGCTTCCGGATGTCGAGCCCGATATCTATCTGGTCGGCTCCACTCGTTCGCGCGAAACAATGAGCTACCAGGTGCGCCCGGTTGATCGTCCGGCGATATACTGCTTTTTCGGCGGGCGCTTTGCCGCGGCCCTCGAGCGGGAAGGCGAAGGGGCGATGTTCTCTTTTGCGGCCGAAGAGCTTGCTCGGATTTTAGGCAATGATATCCGCTGCCGCATTGCGCCGCTCGCCTCGACGGCTTGGCTGCAGGATCCGTGGTCGCGCGGCTCTTATTCCTATGCGCTTCCCGGCCACGCAGAGGATCGGGCGCGGCTCGCCGCTCCGGTCGACGACCGGCTGTTCTTTGCCGGAGAAGCCTGCTCCCCCAATTTTTTCTCGACCGCCCACGGCGCCTACATGACCGGGATCGCGGCGGCCGAGGCGGCGCTGGCGAGCTTGCGCCGATGACCCCGTGACGTTACCGCCACTAGCCGCGACGTTACCGCCACTAGCCGCGACGTTACCGCCACTAAAGGTAAAGCCGGCGTTAACCTTGTAACGGTAACGTGCGCGAAGCAGAGGCTTTGGGAGACCATCGGTGACGATCGCAGCGGCGGCCGAGCGGGCAAGCGGCGGCCGGTTCAAGACTTTGATTGTGGGCGGCGGGATCGCCGGCCTTTCGCTCGCCGCCTTGCTGCAGCGCTGGGACGAGCGGCCGGTGATCGTGGAACGCGCCGGAGCCAGTCACGCCATTGGCTACAATCTCGGTATTTATCCCGTGGGAGCTGGTATTTTGCACGGGCTCGGGCTGTTTCCCCGGTTCGCCGAGGCCAGCGAGGTCTTTCGGAAATACGAATTGTACAACGGGGTCGGCCAGCAGGTCGCGCAATGGGATCTGACCGGGTTATTCGACCTCTACGGCCCTATACGCGGCATCCGGCGCGCGGAGCTCATCGATCTGCTGGCGAGCACGCTCGCTGACGATCAGATCATCTATGAGGCGACGATCAGCACGATCGAACCATCGGGCGCAGAGCTCAGGGTTACTTTCAACGATGGTTCAGTGGGCAGCTTCGATCTTGTGGTCGGGGCAGACGGCATCAACTCACGCGTGCGCGAATTGATCATGCCACCGACCAAGATCCACACTTTCGATACGCAATGGGGCTGCCTTGTCTCCTGGGCGGCCGCAAATCTGCTGCCGGCAGACACGACGCGGGAATATTGGGGCGCCGGGTTTTTCATCGGGCTCTACGGTGCCAAGGGCGAGATTGGGGTGGTCGTCGCTGGTCCGCGTGCCACGCTGGAGGAGAATCGTGTAGGTTTCTTCGATCATGTCCGCCGGCATCTGAAAGACGCCGTCGCCTCAAGCGTGCTGGACCTTGTCGAACAGGATTCCGATCCGTTTTTCTGGAAACTGCTCGACGTCCGCGCCGATGATTGGACGCGTGGCAGAGTAGTGCTGCTCGGCGATGCAGCCGATGCGTTCCTGCCGACCGCTGGCATCGGCGCGTCGATGGCCATGCTGTCGGCAGCTGCACTTGCAGATGAGCTGTCTCGCACCGACGCCGTGCACTTGCCGGCGGCATTGCGGCGTTATCAGCATCGTCAACAACCGAAGGTCATTGCCGCCCAGCAGAATTCGCGAAAACTGGCGCACCTGATGATGGTTCAGTCACCCGTCATGGCCTGGGGCCGGGAAACGCTGATGAACTTCTATGGTCCCGACCGGGCGCTGAAAGACATTATCAAGGTAATGGACGGGATCGTCTGAGCGAAACGAACGCTACCGCCTGAGAGTGAAAGCCACCGGCACCTGCAGCTCAATGCGATTGCCGCTGATTTCGGGCGGCGGCGGGGGTACGGGTTGCGCCCGCTGCACCAGCGCTAACACCTCGTCATCGAGCAGCTCAAAGCCGGAGCTCTTGTTGATCTGGGACGAGAGCACCTGGCCCTGACGGTCGATGGCAAAGCGCAGGGAAACCACCCCCTGCTGACGCTGCTCTTGCGCCACACGCGGGTAGCGCTTGTACTTCTCCAGCCAGGCCAGCAATTGGGCTTGCCAGGTCGCGCGGGCGCTCGCCGAACTGGCCGTGCTTTGTGCGGCCGAAGACTGCGGCGCTGCCGCCGGCGGAGCCGATACGGCGGGCGCCGGCTGTCGCAGCGGTGGCGCCGGTTCTGCCTCCCGCTGCGGCGCGGGGGGATGCTCGCCCGCTTCACCTTTGGTTTTGGCTTGGGCGGCTCCGGCGCCGGCAAGGTCACAGCGGGATGCGGCGCCGGGCTCGGAGCAAGCTTGGGCAGTTCGGGCTCGGGCAGGGGGACCACCGCTTGTTGCGGTTCGGGCGGGGGCGGCTGAACCTCGGGCTCGACAACAGGGGGAGGCGGAGCCTCGGCCGGCGCCGCCGTGGGGAGCGGCGCCAGATCGATCATAACCGCTGCAGGCGGCATACCGACGGGTTCGATTGGGATGTGCCGAAGCGCGATCATCAGCACAAGCCCGGCATGCAGCGCGAGGACGAGCAGCAGGCTGATGGTCCACCGGGTGGTTCCGGCCCCGTCCGGGCGATCGAATGTATCGGCGATTGTCATCGGTTCTCGCCGGCGTCGAGTCCGACCAGGGCCACTTTCAAGTACCCGGCCGCGCGCAGCTTGTTCATGATTTCCATCAACGCGCCGTAATCGACTTGCTTATCGGCGCGCAGGAAGATGCGCTGGTCCTTGTCATTGCCGGACGCTGTGTCGAGGGCAGCGCCAATGTCATCCTCGGCAACGGTGTCGCTACCCAGCGCCAGCGTGTGATCTTCCTTGATTGTCAGGAACAGCGGCTTGTCCGGTCGCGGTTGCGGCTCCGCAGTCGAGACGGGCAGGTCGACGGCGACATCGACCGTGGCCAACGGGGCGGCTACCATGAAAATGATCAGCAGCACCAACATCACGTCGATGAACGGCGTGACGTTGATCTCGTGGACTTCGGCAAGCTCGTCCGCGCCGTGATCGAGACGGATTGCCATGCGGCTACTCCGCTGCGCGCAGCTTCGGCATTGCGGCGCCGCGGTCGATGTCGCGCGACACCAGGCGCATGACCGCGGCCGCAGAGTCGCCGACCATCGCCCGGCAACCGGTAGTCGTCCGCGCAAACATGTTGTAGATGACGACGGCCGGGATCGCGGCAAAAAGCCCGATCGCGGTCGCCAGCAGCGCCTCGGCGATCCCGGGGGCTACCACGGCCAGGTTGGTGGTTTGCGCCTTTGAGATGCCGACAAAGCTGTCCATGATGCCCCATACTGTACCGAAGAGGCCGATGAATGGCGCGGTGGCGCCGATCGTCGCGAGGATTCCGGTGCCTCGCGACATCTTGCGCCCGGCGGCGGCCTCGACACGCTCCAGGCGAGAGGCGACCCGCTCCTTCAGGCCTTCCGCCGAGCCGTCGGCTGACAAGGCTTCTTCGGCGATCGCCGCGCGAACGAGTTCTGCCGCCGGGCTCCTTGTGCCGAGCGCCTGCTCCGCTTGGACCGAAGAACGGGCAGTATCCAGCAGCGTCAGCGCGCCGCGCAATCGCCGCTTGAGCATTATCAATTCGATTGCCTTGGCCAGCCCCACGGTCCAAGTGATCACCGAGGCGAGCACGAGGCCGATCATCACGGCCTGAACGACGTCATTTGCCGACAGAAACATCCCCCAAGGGGACAGATCACGCGGTAATGATGCCCGCAACACAGTCGCCGCATCCTGCGCCATCGCGGGGGTGAGGAAGAGCCCCGAAACGGCGGCGGCCGAAATCCTTAGGAAAGAAATTTTCATTCCCCGGCCCTCCGAGCCGTATCGATCTGATCGAAAACGAGATCCTGGGTGGCAACCGGTGACTTTCGGCGGCCGCGCTTGATCCACCACATGCTTATGCCGGTGAACACAAAAAGCGGGGGCAGGAGCCCGGACAGGAATACCAGGATCTTCCATGCCCAGCCGAGAGCCTCTCCGGCATGCAGAGCATGCTGCCAAGCTAATATTCTCTCGCCGATGCTGAACTTACGGGGGTCGAGCACCTCGATTACACGGCGCGCCCATGGGTCAATAAAGACGGTTACCGTAGGCGCCCCTCTTTCCTGATCGGGGCGCAGAAGGCCGATGCGAAACGGCTGATCGGGCCGCGTGGGCAGAAACGCTGACACGGGCTCGGTGCCGGGAGCGCTCGCGCGCGCCAATTCGATCGCGCCATCGACGCCCAGCGGTTCGGCGCCTGCGATTGGTTCGGCCCGAACCGCGGCAGCCTTCGCCCGCAGGTCGCGAGCCGGCAACACCAGATCGACGCCGCTTCTGATGGTTGCCGGAAAAGCGAGGTAGACGCCGGCGAAGCTCACAACTATGAAAACCAGCAGACCCCAAATGCCAGCCGCTCCATGCAACTCGCGGTGCAGCCGGAACCCTCGCGCCTGTTTCGATACAGAAAAGGCCGATCGCCAGTGGTTGCGGCCAGGCCACCAATTGACGAGACCGCTGACGCCCATCACGAGCATGACGACACCCAGCCATCCGACGAGCTGGCGGCCCTCCCGGTTCTTCATCAGCAACGTTGAATGCAGGTAAAAGATCTGCCGCAGCAGTGTACTCCGCGATTCCGGAAACGTCTCCAATGAGACCGGATCGACCCTGATGCGAACCACTTCGGTGCCCGGACCGGAACGTCCTGGCGGGGTCAGACGCACGGATGCGAGCTCGCCAATATCCGTCGGCGCAGTGTAGGCAATTGGCACGAACCCCGCGGGGGCGACGGCGCGAGCCGCGGCGATAATGTCGCTCGTCGGCCGCGCCGCGCCCCCTGCAGCCAGGTGTCCTGCAACGGGTCCAAAGGCCCGGTTGAGCTCATCCTCGAAGACTAGAATGCTGCCGGTCAAGCCGAGCATGGCAAACGGGATGCACAGCGCCAGGCCGGCCCATAGGTGAATCTGCCCGATCAGCCGGCGGATCATGTGTTGGCCCAGTGCCGCAGCAGGTTGTGGTAGACATTGAGCAGCTGGTCGATCGCCTGGTTCTCGGGAACCGTCGCGGCGAGCCGCTGGATCGCGGTGTCGAGATCGAACAGCAACTGGCGTTGGCTGTCCTCGCGCACCATGCTTTCGATCCAGAAGAATGAGGCGAGACGGACACCCCGAGTGACCGGTTCTACGCGGTGCAGACTGGTGCCCGGATACAGGATGATGTCTCCGGCCGGCAGCTTGACCCGGTGGGTGCCGTAGCTGTCGGTGATCACCAATTCACCGCCCTCGTATTGCTCGGGCGAGCTGAGGAACAGAGTTGCGGAGAGATCGGTGCGAACCCGGTGCGGGGTGCCGGTAACCGGGCGGATCGCCCCGTCGACATGATCGCCGTAGGCTTGACCGCCTTCGTAGCGGTTGAACAATGGCGGCAGAATCTTCAGCGGGAGGGCGGCCGATAGAAACAGCGGATTGCGCTCGAGCTCGGTCAAGATCATCGCGCCGAGCTGTCGGGCGGTCGAGTGGCCTTCCGGCACCTGCAGATTGTCTTTGACCCGTTCCGATCGGTGCCCCGCCGTGACACGGCCGTCGACCCAATCCGCCGCTGCCAGCGCTTTCCGGCATTCGGCGAGTTGCGCCGCACTGAGGATCTCTGGAATCCGCGCCAGCAAGTTCAACCCGCTAAAAGGTAAAGTTCAATGTCAGCCACGCCGTTCGTCCGGCTCCCGGTACGACGTGTGCGGGATGCAGCAGGTCGTAGAATTGATTGTTGGTCAGATTGTTGAGATTGAGCTGCAGCGAGACGTGGTCTGCCACAGGATATCTTGCCATGACGCCGGTGGTCCAATAGCCCGGCGTCTCTTTCATGAAAGGAACGCCACCGACGAGTACCGGCGTCGATGACGCGTACCGGCTCGAGACGACGTTGAGGCCTGCTCCGACCACCAATTTGAAGGGAAGATTGTAAGTCATCCAAAGGTTGGCGGTGTGTCGCGGCACATTGGCGAGCGGCTTCCCGAGATCGCTCGTTAGCCCGACTGTCGGTGATTTGGTGATCTCACTGAAGGTGTAGGCATAGCCGGCCACGACCTTCCACGCCGGCGTGATGTAGCCGGTCATGATCAATTCACCGCCTTTGGCGACCGCGGTGCCCGCCAGTATATTGAATAGCGAATTGTTTGGGTCGGGCTCACGGGCGTTTTGCTGCACGGTGCGGAACAGCGAGGCGTTGATCGACAGGCCGCCGTCGAGCAATTCCCATTTGGTGCCGATTTCCGCTGTCAGGTTCTCGACCGGAGGCAAGGGCGATGTCGCCAGCGACAACGACAACGCCTCGGC
>JBJMQW010000428.1:0-16718 GCA_045802495.1 Allostellaceae bacterium
AAACGCCCGCACCTCGTCACGGAACGCGAGTTCTTGGGAGGTAAAGCGCAGATCCATCGTGAGAACTCCTAGGGCACTGGATCAGGGCTGGTGTGTCCTTCGAGACGGCCGCTTCGCGGCCTCCTCAGGATGAGGTCTTCTCTTCATGCCATCAGAGACCTGCCTCATGCTGAGGAGCGCCCGCAAGGGCGCGTCTCGAAGCACGCACGACGGCAATACAGCCTATCATGACGCAAACCCGTGGCCTTCCGCAGCGAGGCGTTGCAACAAAGGCGCCGGCCTCAACGTCTCATCGCCCGATCGGTCGGCGTAGAATTTCAGCCGGTCGCGTATGTGCGCCGCGCCCAACCGGTCGGCGTAGTGCATCGGCCCGCCGCGCCAGACCGGCCAGCCGTAGCCGTACACCCAGATCACATCGATGTCGCCCGGGCGGCTGGCGATGCCTTCGTCGAGAATGCGAGCGGCTTCGTTGATCATCGGCAGGACCGTGCGCTCGACAATCTCCTCCTCGCCGATGGGCCGCCGGTTGATCCCGAGCTTGCTCGCGCTTTCGAGGATGATTGCCTCGACGTCGGGATCGGGGATCGGTGCGCGAGAGCCCGCATCGTAGCGAAAATACCCTTTCCCGGTCTTTTGGCCGTAACGGCCCGCTTCGCACAACGCGTCCTCGATCAGCGCTCGCTCGCCCCGCCCCTGGCGGATCCGCCAGCCGACATCGAGGCCGGCGAGGTCCATCATCGCGCAGGGCCCCATCGGAAAGCCGAACGCAAAAACCGCCGCGTCGATCTCGTGCGGCAGCGCCCCCTCGAGGAGCAGGCGTTCGGTCTCGACCGACCGCCGGGCGAGCATCCGGTTGCCGACAAAACCATAGCATACTCCGACTGTGACCGGGATCTTGGCGAGCCGCCGACCGAGCGCGATCGCGGTCGCAAGCGCGTCGAACGAGGTTTGAGTCCCGCGCACGATCTCCAGCAGCCGCATCACATTGGCCGGGCTGAAAAAATGCATGCCGAGCACATCCTGCGGGCGGGCCGTCGCGGACGCGATTTCGTTCACGTCGAGAGTGGAGGTGTTGGTGGCCAGCAGCGTGTTGGGTTTTGCGATGCGGTCGAGATCGGCAAAGACGCGCTTCTTGACCGCCATCTCCTCGAACACCGCCTCGACCACGACATCGGCCGTGCCGCTTGCCTCGAGCGCTGTGGCGCCGGTGATGAGATCCATGCGGCGTTCCATCTCGACGCCGGTGAGCCCGCCGCGGGAGATTGTCGTGCGGTAATTGGCGGCTACTCGGTCAAGACCCTTCCGCAACAAGTCACCGCTGGTTTCGACGATCGTGACCGGGATCCCCGCATTGGCGAAGCACATCGCGATGCCGCCGCCCATTGTGCCGGCGCCGATAACCGCTGCCGATGCGATTGGGCGCGGCCTCGCGGCATCGGGCATACCGGGTATCTTTGCAGCCTCACGCTCGGCGAAGAAAATATGCCGCTGCGCTTGTGATTGGTCACCGGCGACCAGCCTTCGAAACAGTTCGGATTCGCGCTTCAGCCCCTCCTCGAACGGCAGAACGATGGCATTGCGCACCGCCTCGATGCAGGCCGCAGGCGCGTCGCGGCCGCGCAACCGGCGAGTCAATTCCTCGGCGGCGTCTGCGAACCCCTCTGCGATCAGCTTATCTTCGCGGTCGCGGACGAGTATCAGCGGCCGGTTCTCCGTGATGACACGGCGGGCGAAGGCGACTGCCGCCCCGGTCAGGTCGCCGTCGACGATTTCATCGATGATACCGTCCGCCAGCGCCTCGGCGGCAGAGATCGGGTCGCCGGTGACGATCAGCTTCAGCGCCTTTTCCGGCCCGATCAGGCGCGGCAGGCGCTGTGTCCCGCCGGCGCCGGGGAGGAGGCCGAGCTTGACCTCGGGCAACCCGACCCGGGCTCCCGAGACGGCGACCCGAAAATGGCAGGCCAGCGCCAGCTCGAAGCCGCCGCCCAGCGCCGTGCCGTGCAATGCCGCGACGACCGGCTTTGGCATGGCTTCGATCGCGGTGATGACGTCGTGAAGACTCGGCGGCTGCGGCGGTTTGCCGAATTCGGTGATGTCGGCGCCCGCGAAGAAGGTGCGGCCGGCGCAGGCGATCACCACCGCCTTGACCGCACCCTCGTCGCGTGACCGGCAAAGCGCCTCGGCAAGCCCGGCGCGTACCTCGTGCTTGAGGGCGTTGACCGGCGGGTTGTCGACCTTAACAACCGCGATCTCGCCGTCCCGGCTGAGATCGACGCTGGCGTTGATGTTGCCCATGCTGTTCCTCGGTCGCGACGGCTTGCCGCCCGAGACTAAACCGACAGGCACGCGCAATGAAGGGCCGAGTTGGGTCACACCCGCAGCTTGACTCGAATGCCCGAGGCGGGCAGGTTCGCTGTCGAAAACAACGATAAATGCTGTTCTGGGGAGGTGGATGCGCGGCAACCGGCTGCTCGAGGTCCATGATGTCGCGTTGCGGTTCGGCGGCATCGTCGCGCTTGACCGCGTCTCCTTCACCCTCGAGGAAGGTCAGATCCTCGGCCTGATCGGCCCGAACGGCGCCGGCAAAACGACCCTGTTCAACTGCGTCAGCCGGCTCTACACCCCGAATAGCGGCGACATCTTGTTCGAAGGAAGCTCGTTGCTCGCCCGGCCGCCGCACCGCGTCGCCGAGATCGGCATTGGCCGGACCTTCCAGAACCTCGCGCTGTTCGCACCGCAATCGGTGCTCGACAATGTGCGGCTCGGCGGCCATGCCCACAGCCGCAGCGATTTCGTCAGCGACGCCTTGCGCCTGCCTTGGGTGCGGCGGCAGGAGGCGGTGCTCAGCGAAACCGCCTGGTCGCTACTGCGCATGCTCGATCTCGAAGATGTGGCTCTGCGCCCCGCCGCGGGGCTGCCGCTCGGCACGAGAAAGCGGGTCGAACTGGCGCGGGCGCTTGCCGGAAGCCCGCGGCTGCTGCTGCTCGACGAGCCCGCCGGCGGGCTCAACCACGAGGAGATCGCCGAGCTCGGCGGCCTCATTCGCCGGGTTCGCGACGAGCGCCGGGTGACCGTGCTGCTCGTCGAGCATCACATGAACCTGGTCATGTCGGTGTCCGACAAAGTCGTCGCGCTCGATTTCGGCCGCAAGATCGCCGAAGGCACGCCGGCCGAGGTGCAGCAAGACGCCGCGGTGATCGAGGCCTATCTCGGTACCGGCAGGGAGCCGGCCGCCGATGGATCCGGTGGGGAACAGGCGCGATGATGCTTGGGGTAGAGCGCCTGGACGCGTTCTACGGCGAGCAGCAGGCGCTCTTCGGGGTCGGTTTCGCCCTCGACGATGGCGAGGTTCGCACCCTGCTCGGGGCCAATGGCGCCGGCAAGACGACGGTGCTGCGTGCGCTTTGCGGCATGGTGCGCGTGACCGGCGACATCCGCTTTGACGGCAAGCGCATCTCCGGTTGGGCGACGGAGGACATCGTGCGGCTCGGCATCGCCCATGTGCCCGACGGGCGCGGCACTTTTCTGCGCGTCACCGTCGAGGAGAACCTGCAGCTGGGCGCAATCATCCGCCGCGACCGGGCCGGCATCGCCGCCGATATCGAGCGGGTCTACAGCCATTTCCCACGCCTCAAGGAACGGCGCGCACAGCAGGCCGGGACGCTGTCCGGCGGCGAGCAACAGATGCTGGCGGTCGGCCGCGGGCTGATGCTGCGCCCGCGCCTGATGCTGCTCGACGAGCCCTCCTTCGGCTTGGCGCCGCGTCTCGTGGAGGAGCTGTTCGAAATCCTGCGGCGGGTCAACGAAGAGATGGGGGTGGCGATGCTGATCGTCGAGCAGAATGCGGCGCTGGCGCTCGACCTGGCCGAGCACGCCTATCTGCTCGAAACCGGGCGCGTTGTCATGGACGGGCCGGCGGCGGTGATCGGCGCCGACGAGTCGATCCGCCGCGCCTATCTGGGTTATTGAGCTGGAGCCGCGGATGCAATTATTGCTCCAGCAGGTGATAGCCGGCCTTGCCAACGGAGCAATCTATGCGTTGATGGCCCTGGCCGTAGTGATGATCTTTCTGGCGATCGACCACCTCAATTTCGCGCAGGGCGAGATGGCCACGTTCTCGGCTTTTGTCGCCTGGCAGCTGATCGCCTGGGGCACGCCGTACTGGGTGGCCTTTGTCGCCGTGGTGATCCTGTCATTCATCGGCGGCGTCGCCATCGAGCGGATCATGTTTAAGCCGCTACATAACGCGTCGATCCTCAGTCAGCTTGTCGCATTCATTGCGCTTTTCAGCATCCTGAACAGCGGTGACGGCTATCTCTGGGATTACACGATCAAGACTTTCCCGACCCCGTTCGGCACCAGCCCGTTCTTCGGCAGCGTCCTGATCGGTTCGCACCAGGCCGGCATGATCGGCGTGACCGTCGTGCTGCTCGGGTTCCTTTATCTGTTCTTCCGCGGCACACGGCTCGGGTTGGCGATGCGCGCCGCCGCTCACAACCCCGAGTCCGCCCGCCTCGTCGGTATCCGCGTCGGCTGGATGACAGCGCTTGGCTGGGGCATCGCAGCGGCCATCGGCGCGATTGCCGGCATGCTGATCGCGCCGATCGTGTTTCTCGACCCGAACATGATGTTCGGCGTGTTGCTTTACGGTTTTGCCGGTGCGGTGCTGGGCGGTCTAACCAGTCCGGGGGGCGCCGTGCTCGGCGGCTTTGCGGTCGGCGTCATCGAAAATCTGGCGGGCACTTTCATCCCCTATGTCGGCCGCGACCTGAAGCTGACGATCGCGCTGCTGGTGATCGTCGCAGTGCTGATGGTACGGCCCTCCGGCCTCTTCGGCCGCGCTGCAGTGAGCCGGGTATGACAGCGCCCCAGCAGGATACCGCAACATTCACCGCCACTGTCCCGGCGGCAGCCGTACCGCCAGCGGCACGGCCGACTATCCGGCATTGGGTGCTGGCCGGCGTCTTGCTGGTCGCGGTGCTGCTGCCCTTATATTTCCAGGGCTTTGTCGTCTTCCAGTTGACCCAGGTGATGATCTACGGGTTGGCGATCCTCGGTCTCAATCTGCTGACCGGCTTCAACGGCCAGTTCTCGGTGGGGCACGGCGCCTTTTACGGCCTGGGCGCCTATGTGACGGCGATCCTGATGCAACACTACGGCATCGCTTATTATTGGACCCTGCCGGCGGCAGGCGGCATCTGCTTCATTGTAGGCTTCTTGTTTGGGCTGCCGGCATTGCGGCTACAAGGCCTTTACCTCGCGCTCGTCACCTTTGCGGCAGCCGTGGCGCTGCCGCAGCTCTTGAAATTCCACGGTCTCGAAAGCTGGACCGGCGGGGTGCAGGGCATCGTTGTCGATCAGCCGGAGCCCCCTGCCTTCCTGCCAATCGGCGCCGATCAATGGCTCTACTATTTTACTCTGGCGGTCGTGCTGATCATGTTCGCCGGGGCCAGCAACCTGGTGAAGAGCCGCACGGGCCGCGCCATCATGGCGATCCGCGACCACCCGATTGCCGCCACTGCCATGGGCATCAATCAACCGCTGTACAAGACGCTGACCTTTGGCGTCAGCGCGCTCTACACTGGAGTCGCTGGCGCGTTAGGGGCGCTGGCGGTGCAATTCGTGGCCCCGGACAGCTTCAGCCTGTTCCTCTCGATTTATTTCCTGGTCGGTCTGATCCTCGGTGGCATAGGTTCGCTGCCGGGCTGCCTGTTCGGCGGCTTGTTCGTGCTTTATGTGCCGAACATCGCCGCGGAAGTGTCGCGCGGGCTGGCGGGCGCGATCTATGGCCTCATCATGCTGCTGGTCATTTTTGTCATGCCGTCGGGCGCCGCGGGGTTCACGCGGCTCGCCGTCGCGCAATTGTCGCGATTGCGCAATCGCGACCTCCGTCGCTGAAACTCCCTGCCTTGGAAAGAGCTTAAGATGAAGAAACTGACGCGCCGAACCATTCTCGCCGCCACGCCGGCCGCATTGGCCCTTGGCGGCGTGAGTTTGGCCGCACGGCCCGCCCGCGCTGCCAAGCAATACGGTCCTGGCGTCACCGACGACGAGATCAAGATCGGCAATACGGGCCCCTATAGCGGCCCTGCCTCGTCTTACAGCGCCGTCCCCAAATCGCAGGCCGCCTACTGGAAAATGGTCAATGACGAGGGCGGCATAAACGGGCGCAAGGTCAACTTCATCTCCTATGACGACGGCTACACGCCGCCCAAAACCGTCGAAATGGTGCGCAAATTGGTCGAGCAGGACAACGTGCTGTTGATCGCCAGTCCGCTCGGCACCCCGACCAACAGCGCCATCTGGCATTACATGAACCAGAAAAAGGTGCCGCAGCTCTTTGTCGCGACCGGCGCCACCAAATGGGACGATCACAAGGGCCATCCCTGGACCATCGGATGGCAGCCCAATTACCAGAGCGAGGGGCGGATCTACGCCGCCTACATCCTGAAAGAAAAGCCCGACGCCAAGATCGGGGTACTCTACCAGAACGACGATTTCGGCAAGGATTATCTGAAGGGGGTGACCGACGGGCTCGCCGACAAGGCTAACCACGGGCTCGCCGTCAAGGCGTCGTACGAGACCACCGACCCGACCGTCGATTCGCAGATCGTCGACATGAAGGCCGCCGGCTGCGATGTCTTCGTCAATACGGCGATCCCCAAATTTGCGGCGCAAGCAATCAAGAAGGCGGCCGAAATCGCATGGAAACCGCTGCACATCATCAGTAGCGTCGGAAATTCGGTCGGCGCCACCTTGAAACCCGCCGGTCTCGAAAACGCCAAGGATCTGGTGTCCGACTTTTACGTAAAAGATCCGACCGATCCCAAATGGAAGGACGACGCCGGCTATAAATGGTGGGTTTCGTTCATGGACAAATACATGCCCGATGCCGACAAAACCGACGCCGGCGCGGTTGTTGGGCCGTGTCTCGCCGCCACGACGGCCCAGGTGCTGAAGCAATGCGGCGACGAATTGACCCGCGAGAATGTTATGAAACAGGCGGCAAACCTGCATGATTTCACAGTGCCCATGCTGCTGCCCGGGATCACGATCAACACGAGCCCGACCGATTTCGCCCCTGTTAAGCAGGTGCAGATGGCGCGTTTCGACGGCGAGCGCTGGCAGCTGTTCGGATCTCTGCTGACCGGCGCGGTCGGCTGAACGCGGGCTGGCGGCCGCGCGCCGTGGCGTAACCGTCCGCTGCGCAAGAGAGGGCGACGCAGGGCACGGCGTCTGATAAAGTCGTTGGCATCGGGCGTGACCGCGCCCGCCGCGCTAAAAACGTGCGCCTCGTGCGCGCGGCAAAGATTTGAACAGCAGGCTTCACCCAGGGAGGACATCATGAAGCGTCTGACGCGTCGCACGATTCTCGCGGCTGCTCCAATCGCGCTGGCCTTTGGCGGCCCCGTTCTGGCCCCGCGGCCGGCCCGCGCCAAGCAATACGGCCCCGGTGTCACCGACGATGAGATCAAGATCGGCAATACCGGCCCCTACAGCGGCCCGCTGTCGAACGCCAGCCCCATCCCCCTATCGATGGCCGCCTATTTCAAGATGATCAACGAAATGGGGGGCATTAACGGCCGCAAGATCAATTTCATCTCGTATGACGACGGCTACTCGCCGCCGAAGACGGTCGAGATGACGCGCAAGCTGATCGAGAGCGACGAGGTTCTCTTTACCGCCGGCCAGCTCGGGACCCCAACCAACAGCGCGATCTGGCACTATATGAACCAAAAGAAAGTGCCGCAATTATTCGTGAGCACCGGCGCGACCAAGTGGGACGACCCAAAGGGCCATCCCTGGACCATGGGCTTTTTTGTCAGCTACCAGGCGGAGGGGCGCATCTACGCGGCCTACATCCTGAAGAACAAGCCGGACGCCAAGATCGGCGTGCTCTATCAGAACGACGATTTCGGCAAGGACTATCTGAAGGGCGTGGTCGACGGGCTCGGCGACAAGGCGGCGTCGATGATCAAGATGAAGACGTCCTATGAGACCACGGACCCGACCGTCGATTCACAGATCCTGGAGCTGCGCGCGGCCGGCTGCGACGTCCTCGTTACCGTCGCGATTCCCAAATTCGGCGCCCAGGCGATCAGAAAGGTAGCTGAAATTGCATGGAAGCCTCTGCATATCCTGAACGGCATCGCCTCCTCCGTCGGGGTGACGTTGAAGCCCGCCGGCCTCGAAAACGCCAAGGGCATCATCACCGACAATTCCTTCAAGGACGCCACCGATCCCCAATGGGAAAACGATGCGGGCTACAAATGGTGGGTCGGCTTCATGAACAAATATTATCCGAACGGTGACCAGACCGATTCTCAGAACGTCTACGGCTCGTCGATCGCCGCGACGACAGTCCAGGTGATCAAGCAATGCGGCGATGATCTGACCCGCGAGAACGTGATGAAGCAGGCGGCAAATCTGCACGATCTCGAACTGCCGATGCTGTTGCCCGGCATTCTGATCAATACCAGCCCGACGAATTTCGCGCCGATCCGGCAGGCCCAGATGCGGCGCTTCGACGGCGAGCGCTACGTTCCGTTCGGTCCGGTCCTGACCGGCGCGATCGGCTGATCGCCAGAGAGGGCGAAGCAGGGTAAGGCGTCTGATTAGATTATCGAGCTTCGGGCGCTATCGCGTCCGCCTCGCTAATCCACGCGCGAGTGAGCGCGGCAAAGATAGGAACAGCAGGCTTCACCATGGGAGGAGAATATGAAACGTCTGACGCGTCGCACGATTCTGGCGGCCGCCCCGGCCGCGTTGGCCTTCGGCAGCCCGCTTCTGGCCCCGTGGCCGGCCCGTGCCGCCAAGCAGTACGGCCCCGGCATCACCGACACCGAGATCAAGATCGGCAATACCGCGCCCTATAGCGGTCCCGCCTCGAATTACAGCACGATCTGGAAATGTGAGGCTGCCTATTACGAGATGATCAACGCCGAGGGGGGCATCAATGGCCGCAAGATCAAATTCATTTCCTATGACGATGCCTATACGCCGCCGAAGACCGTCGAGATGACGCGCAAGCTGGTCGAACAGGACCAGGTCTTCGTGATCGGCGGAGGCGCCGGCACGCCGACGAACAGCGCAATTTGGAAATACATGAACGAGCACAAAGTGCCGCAGCTCTTTGTCGCCACCGGCGCCACAAAATGGGACGATCCGAAGGGCCATCCCTGGACGATCGGCTTCCAGCCGAACTACCAGAGCGAGGGCCGCATTTACGCCGCCTACATCCTGAAGAACAAGCCCGACGGTAAGATCGGCGTGCTCTACCAGGACGACGATTTCGGCAAGGACTATCTGAAGGGCGTCGTCGACGGGCTGGGCAACAAGGCGGATTCGATGATCAAGGTCAAGGCGACCTACGAGACCACCGACCCGACCGTCGATTCGCAGATCATCAGCATGAAAGCAGCCGATTGCGACGTCATCGTCAACACCGCGATCGCCAAATTCGCTGCGCAGGCCATCCGCAAGGCCGCGGAGATCGGATGGAAACCACTCCACATCTTGAGCGGCATCGGAAACTCGGTCGCAGGCACGCTGAAACCGGCCGGGTTCGAAGCGTCGAAGGGCATTATCACAGACTTCTTCCTCAAAGACCCAACCGACCCACAATGGAATGACGACCCGGGCTACAAATGGTGGCTCGGCTTTATGAACAAGTGGTACCCGGAGGGCGACAAGAACGATCAACTCAACGCTTTTGGACCGACGCAGGCGGGGGTGGTCGTGCATGTGCTGAAAGCGTGCGGCGACGAATTGACTCGCGACAATGTGATGAAGCAGGCGGCCAACATTCACGAGCTCAGCCTGCCGATGTTGTTGCCGGGTATCACAATCAACACCAGCCCGACAGACTTCGCCCCGATCAAGCAGATCCAGATGGCGCGCTTCGACGGTGAACGGCGGAAGCTGTTTGGCCCCGTACTGACCGGCGGGGTTAACGGCTGACGGCAGCGCGTCAACCGCGCTCACTGTTCTCGATAGGCTCCGCGTAGTATTGCTGGAGGGTCACCTTGATACACACCGCGATCGGGACGGCCAGAAGCAGACCGACGACTCCGAAAAGTATCGCGCCGCAGACAAAGGAGATGATCACGACGACCGGGTGGATTCGCGCGGCCTGACCGAGCACCAACGGACCGACTAGGTTGTCGATCGATAAGCGCAGCGCAATGGCGAAGCCGAAGAGGAGAGCCGCTGCCCAAATGCCGTTCTGTTGCACCGCAACGAGGCCTACTAGCGTTGCCGAAACGAACGGGCCAATCACCGGAATTAGTTCGAGCACGCCGACCGTGATCGCAAGCAGGACGGCATGCGGCAAGTGGAAAACGGGGCCAAAGCCGATCCAGCCGACCACCGAAGTGTAGAGGACTACGAGAACAAGGCCGATAAGATAGCGGCGCAATAGGGGCACGATTTTGGGAAGGAGATCCTCGACCGAGCGCCGGCGCTCGGGAGGTAGCAGCCATATCGATCCAGCAGCCAGTCGCGGCGCAGAGATCATGAAATACGGCATCAGGACGAGCGTCAGAAACGTGCCGAATATCACGGAGATGGCCAATCCCGCGGCGCGCTCGACAGCAGTGAGGCCGACGATGTCCTGCAGTGCCCGGCCCAGCCCCTGGACGGCTTTATCCGGCGTGTAGATTTCACCGAATAATGTGACGCCTTGGCTGCCGATGGCTTCGCTCAAGAACTGTCGCAATATATCCGGGGCGCGCGCTAATACATCCATCAAATCAGCCACAGCCGTGATGCCGATCCAATAGGCGGCGGTGCCCAAAATAACCAAAATCAAGACATAGAGGGCGGCCGCGACCGGCCAGCGCGGGCTGCCGAGGCGCTGCTGGACGGTCTTGATCAACGGATCCACGACAAACGCGACCGCCACGGCAAACACGAACGGCAACAGGGCAATGCGGATCTCGTAGAGAAGGACCGCGATGACGGCGAGTACCGCCGCAATCGCCCATCCTCCTACAAACGAGCGATGCCGGGAAGCGTTCGCCGGCGGGAACGTCACGCGCCGTCCGGCGCGCTCTTGTCCAGCCGGTAGATCCTCCCTTTCCATGTGACCCGCCCATCGATGTGAGCCAGCACGCTGCTGCAGGCGAGACACGCGGTGATGGTATAGCCCAATGCGAACAAAAGGCCGTAAATGACCGGAATGTGAAAGTGCCGCGCCATAGCCAAATGAATGCCGACCACCACGGCCGAGCCGAGGAGCGCAAGACCGGCGCCAATCGTGGCCACGGTGGAGGGGTCGCGAACCGTTGCTGCACCGGTCGTTATCGGCAGCAGCAGCGCTGTCCAGCCGACTGCCAGCCCGACGAATGCGGCCGTGAGGGTAGCCCAGGAGCTGCCCAGGATCTCTGTCGCGTTCTTTGACAAGCCTTCCCACAACGAGCCAAGGTCGCGATACATCCGGGTCCGGGCAAGGTGCTCGGCGGCAAACACCCGGAAGCAAAAACCCGCCTGCTTGACAAGGCCGGCGAGTGTCTTGTCTTCACAAATTTCTACTCGCACAGCCGCATGTCCGCCCACCTGGAAATATACCTCGCGCCGGACCAGCAGGAATTGTCCGTTTGCGTTGTCGGCCGAAGCCGGCACGAAAGATTTGGCGCAGGCTATCATCAGCAGGCCAGCAGGAAAGATTATGCGCTCCCAAAAGCTGCCAAGCTCTTGCGAAGGGTGCAGCGACAGCATGTCGATCCCATGCGTCTGGGCGACCGTCACAGCGGACGCGATCAGCTCCGGAGCAGCCCGGACGTCCGCGTCGATGAAACACAGCCAATCGCCTCTCGAAACGAGCGCGCCGCGCCAGCATGCATGCGGCTTCCCGACCCAGCCTCGGGGAAGCGGGCCGGCGGCAATCGCCCTGATCCGGGGATCTAACGCAATGCGGCGCTCGAGCACCGCCGCTGTGCCGTCCTGCGAGTCGTCATCGACGATGATGATCGACGATCGATCGGTGAGGCAGGTCTGGGCGGTCAAGCCCGCGATACACTGTTCGATATTATCGAACTCGTTTCTGACCGGCACAATGATCGAGACGGCCGGCATATCGGCCCCTCCGCTCGATGCCATAAGAGTAGTCTCGCGAAAGGCGTAGAACTGCCGCAGGACCCGGGACAGCAAATAGATCACCAGGACCCCCCAGATCGCACCCCAGACCAGTGCCAGCATCACGCCCCGTGGCGCTGCCGCTTGTCGGTAGGGAAGTGGCTGTTGCGGCGAGCATAACGGAGCCGAAGAGTATTTCGGGAGATCCACAATTCGTAGCGATCCCGAAGGAATGGCTGCCGCGGCAATGCGGCAGGGTTGAAAGCCCGCGTCAAACCCCACAGGACAAAGCATTCGCCGAGGCCATGGAGACGCGCCCGGAGGGACGAATCCGCGTGAACCTGCTCAAATCCATAGCGACGGAAAACGCGCCCAACTTGCGGAGCTCCCTGCCGGGCCGGCAAAGCGGTTTCCGCGCGCACCGCCCGTACTTCCTGCCAAGCCGCCTCGCGCTCGATGTAATCGGTGAACGCGCAAAACGAGTATACGACGCGATCGCGAACTGCGCATGCCCAACCGAGGTCGGGGCCGTTTGAGGAGTACGGAGGCAAATGCTCGTTCCAGAAGTGCAACGTGCCGACCAACTCGCCGACTTGGACGTGCGTGCCGTCTGAGAGGGTGACTGTGGCGCGCGCGTGGCTCAGTCCGGTTCGCAAGACGCAGGCTGGGTCGTCGGTGAATTCGTGGATGCCGTAATAGCTCCGGAGAAGAGCGTCGCACCACGTCACCGACCCGACCCACAGCCCATCCGGCCAGCGTGCGGAAGTACTGCCGAGCGCGGTCGCAAGCCCTAGCGCAGACGCGGCCGTATCGGTCGTCAAGGCTTCACTGCCGGAAGCTTCAATAATACCTGCCGCACCCGGCCGCGCCGAGCCCTCCTCCCCACGCCTTGGCTTAGGGGGCCGATCCCGCCGCACTTGACGGACCTCCCTCCCCGTTGCGTGTATCAAACGCAAATCATAGGCCGCCGTTCCCGCAAAATATGCGGGGGCGTCATACCAGCGTGTGAGGGCGGGTTATTCGACCGGCAAGAGCTCAGTGAGCCCGTGATCGCCAAGCACGTCCTCGACATACGCCATTCGGACAATGACCAGCGCAGCCGCCACCAGCGGCGTCGCGAGCAGCAGGCCGAGGAGCCCGGCCAGAACGCCGAGGATGAGCTGTGCGGAGAGGGTCAGCGCCGGCGGCAGATGCACGACCCGACGCTGCACCAGCGGTACAAGGATATAACCCTCGGTGAGATGAATACCGACATAGAGCACGACGACATATATTGCGAGTCTCAAATCGATCGACGCGGCGATCAGCATGCTTGGAATAGCGGAGACAATGCTGCCGACATAAGGCACAAAGATCATGATCCCTGCGAGAAACCCGAGCGCTACGGGCAACGGCACGCCGATTAGCCAAAGTCCGAGCGCTGTCATTACGCCCAGCGTGGTCATCGAGAAAAGCCGGCCCAGCATCCAATACCAAATCGCGCTCGCGGTCTCGTGCAGGATCTCGGCGGCTCGCGGGCGCCGAGCGGGCGGCACCAGCCGCACCAGCCCTCTCACATAACGCCCAGCCTCCGCCGCGAAATAGACGGCGAGAAACAGCACCACCACTGCCGCCGCGACGACCTCCACAACATTGGCTGCGACGCCAAAGAACCCTTGGACGATGCTGGCCGGAGAGGTTTGGATGTCCTTAGCATTGATGTGCTGCATTAGTGTCTTGCCGAGGCCCGATTGGCCAATCATGCTTCCGACCTTTTCGGCGGCGGCAGGCAGTTGTTGGGAGAGCTGGTCGATTTGACTGCGATCGCCTGCGAGAAGAACCAGCCGATTCCGGCAAAGAAGGTGATGATCACAAGTACCACCGTCGGCAGAGCCCAGCCAACCGGAAGCCGGGTAAGGCCGCTCGCACAAACGGCCGCACGACGTAAGCAAACCGCCAGCAGCACGCCGGCAAAAATCACGAGATCCACCCTGAGCGTAAGCCACAGGAACAACACCGCAAGCCCGACGAGGGTCATGTAGGCGAGCGCTCGCGGGACGGTCACCGCCGCTTGCAAGAGTTGGACATCGTGATGCGGCGGATGGGCTTTCGGTCTCGTCGGCTCCGCGGACACCGGTGACGGCTCTGCGGGAGTTGTGCTCATCGTGGGGGCCGATTTCGGATCGGCGCGCGTTGCCGAATCGACCTGACATTGGAGCAGCTTCGTCGCTCAACGGAGCGATACGATTCGACACGCTGCGGGTCATCCGGTGTCTCGAGTTCTAATGGCCGATTTATGCTCAACAGCGGCACCGGAGCCATGGTTCGAGCCAACCGAGCCCCCGACCAGCAATCCGGGAACCCGCAGCCCGCAGGCGCGTGAACCGCGCGAGGTTGCGCTTTTCCGCAACGCCGCAGCGAGGCTCTGCGAAAGTTTGCCGATAGGATATGCTGCCGACGATATGGCGAAGCTCGAGCAGATGCTCCGGAGCCCGGCAATAACGCTGACGCAAGGCGCCCTGCGCCGCATCGCGATCGCAGGTGCCGTCATGTGGCTGTTGTGGCTTGCGGGGCTGGTCTGGTTTGCGACCCCACCACGAACGGAGTTGCCGCAGGAGCCGACCGATGCGATCGTCGTGTTGACCGGCGGCAGCATGCGGCTCCAGAGCGGGCTTGAACTCCTTCGCGAAGGGAAGGGCCGCAGGCTCTTCATCTCGGGCGTCAATCAGCAGGTCGAGCTCGACGACCTGCTGCGGGTTTCGGGAAATTTCCTTTATTGGATACCGGATTGGGCAGCGTGCTGTGTCGTGCTGGGACATGAAGCCAGCAATACCCTCGGCAATGCCCGCGAAACGGCATGGTGGATGCGACAGCAAGGTTTCCACAGCTTGCGCCTGGTCACGGCCTGGTACCACATGCCGCGCAGTCGTCTCGAGTTCGGCCGGGCAATGCCAGACATCGAGATCGTCGCCCACCCGGTGTTCCCCGATCAGGTAAAACAGGAACACTGGTGGGCGTGGCGGGGAACGGCGGCATTGATGGTGGGTGAATATGTGAAATACCTGGGAGCCCTTGCCCGTCCTGTCCTCGAGGGGTTGCCGCTGGCCGCTATCGGCGCCTCAGAGGCGACGCAAGCCGAGTTGCGGCGATGAGTTGGGCGAGGGCGCTCGTCTTCAACCTCGCGCTCTTCCTCTGGACAGCTGTGCTCTGCACGCTCGGTTTGCCGCTGCTGCTGGCGCCACGGACAGCGACAATGAGACTGGGCCGGTTCTGGGCGTCGAGCATTCTCGATCTTTTGAAGATCACCGTCGGGATCCGCCACGAGACCCGCGGGCTCGACCGCATCCCTCGCGACGGCTGCATCATTGCGATGAAACATCAATCGGCGTGGGACACGCTGATCATACCGGTTGTGCTCCGCGACCCGGTGTTCGTGCTGAAGCGCGAACTGCTGTTCGTGCCATTTTTCGGATGGTATCTGGCGCGCGCCGGCTCGATCGCGGTCGACCGCAAGGCCGGGGCGGGGGCGCTGCGCAGAATGCTCGCCGAGGCCCAGCCAGCCGCCGCCGGCGGCCGCCCCATCGTCATCTTTCCCGAAGGAACACGGGTAGCGCCGGGCGAACGCCGTCTCTATCACCCCGGCATAGCCGCCCTCTACCAAGCGCTGGCGCTTCCGGTGGTCCCAGCGGCGGTCAACTCCGGCCTTTTTTGGGGGCGGCGCAGTTTTGTCAAGCATCCGGGCCGGATCATTCTGGAATTCCTTGACCCGATTCCGCCGGGGTGGCCTCGCGCACAGTTGATGGCCGAACTCGAACAACGGATCGAGACGGCAACCGATGCGCTGGTGCGGGAGGCGCGAAAATCACCATCGCGAGCCGGGTACCAAACGGTACGTAAGACGATTGCTTGACGTGAACGGAGGGCAGTCAGGATCCTGGCATGTTGGCTGTTGCCGGACTGCGAACCCGAACCTATCTCGGGCGTAATTCCCGATGGTCGCGTCCTGCGGAACAAAGGCTTGGACCCGCAACCCGTTGCTCTGGTCCGTTGCCCGGGAACATGCGGCCCGGCAGTTCGGGTATTCGCACGACGACATCTGTCGGCCGGCATCGACCGGAACGCGGTGATGCCGAGGAACAGAATCAGCATGCCATTACGTAAAAGGTATACGGCCAGCGCAGCGCAAAACGCACGATCCCCATGTCGGTTTCACTCGCTCGACATCACGTGTAGTCTGCTGGCGAGGTGCGGCTGGATCGCGGCACGTCGGCGGCGGCCGGAGCTTTCCGCGCAGGAGGTGTCCGCTCAGGCCCCAAATCATCGTGTTAAACGTGGTGGCCTTACTTTACGGGCTCGCCTCTCCCACGCTCGTATATGGCTGATAATAAAAACGGCCGCGCGAGGGATTTATATGACCGACATTCAGATTCGGCCCGTCGTAAAACCCGCCGCCCGGATTCGGTCCCGCATCGGCATCCCCGACCGCGGAGGCACATCCGGCAAGCAACGCCGACAAACAAATCACAGCCAGTCCCTTTTTAAGATCAGTCATCGATCTGTCTCATTGACGCTAAGGTTTGCGCAGGGCAACAGTAACGGCCCAGTGCGTCTATGATTTAAGCTCCGTCTCGGCCGTTGCAAATACAGTCCTGTAAATCCGAGTA
>JBJMQW010000429.1:0-9616 GCA_045802495.1 Allostellaceae bacterium
ATCACCCACCCGATCAAGTACCCGTTCGGACAGGGAGCCGAAGAAGCCAGGCTTGCTCCCGCCGGCGTTGGAATTTCGGGATTGAAGACCGCCTTACCGTTGGCCGAAAGCGTAATATCGAAGCCGGACTCTTTACAGATGTACTTGGAGGCGATATCGTTACTCCCGGGGCAAACCCAATGAAATCTCACCTTTACAGGCTCATTCTCAGGGCAGACCGTGTCGCTCGGGCAGCGGGCGCGGACTTCGATCTCGGTCAGTGGCGTCACGCCATCGGCCGCTGACATGCCTTTCGTAAATTTGGGGAAGACGATGACGCTTCCCGGCTGTTGCGAAGCGCCCGGCGGCGTCTCCGGCGCCTGCGCAAACCCCGGTGCTGCAACTCCGAGAGCTACCGCCAGCAGCGAGCAAAAACCCGCGCCTTTCATCACGACGTTCATTCTGGTCTTCCTGATTGCGCTATCTAGCGTCGTCGGTTCGATGCTAGGAGCCATTAGTAAAGAAAGGCACTGCTCGCCCGGTAGATTGCGCTCATAAACCGTGCTGGCGCTAAGCCTCGGACCGGATGCCGAGATCGCGCATTTTCTTGAACAACGTAGAGCGCGCTACCCCAAGAAGTTTAGCCGCCTCCTCGACGCGGCCGCCGACATCGGCAAGCACCTCTCGGATATAGTTCCGTTCCGCCTTGTCACGGACTTCCTCCAGCGTCGGCAACGGAGCCTCGTTTGGCTCCGCGAGGTCTGATGGAAACAGCAACTCGACGCAGATGCGCGGCGCCTGCGCCAGCGCGACGGCGCGCTCGACGCGATTGCGCAGCTCCCGCACGTTCCCGGGCCACGGATGCGCCAGCAGGGCCTGTTCGGCCCGCGGCGTGAAGCCGCGGACATCGCGAGCAAACGCCTTCGAGAACTCTCCCAGGAAGCGTTGTGCGAGCGGCAGAATGTCGTCCGATCGATCGCGCAGTGCGGGAATAGTGACGGAGATCACATTAATTCGATAGTACAAATCCCGGCGGAAGCGGCCCTCGGCCACGGCGGCTTCGAGGTCGGTGTTGGTCGCGCAAACAATCCTCGTGGCTGTTTTGATCTGCGTCTCGCCACCCACGCGGGTAAAGCTGCGCTCCTGCAACAAGCGGAGCAGTTTCACCTGCATCAGAAGCGGTAATTCGCCAACCTCGTCGAGAAACAGGATTCCGCCAGCGGCCCGCTCGACATAACCGTGATGGCGCGCCTGGGCGCTGGTGAAGGCGCCTTTCTCGTGGCCGAACAACTGGCTCTCGATCAGGTCGTTTGGGATTGCCCCGCAATTGACCGGAACAAACGGCTCATCGGCGCGAGACGATATTTTGTGAATAAAATGGGCTGCGACCTCCTTGCCGACGCCGCTTTCACCGGTGAGAAGGAGCGAGCTATCGATATCGGCAACGCGCCTCAAGAGCAACTCCACGCGGCGCATGTTCTCCGAGACCCCGAGATCGCCAGCGGGCCTGGGCTGCTCCGCGATCAACCGTGCGACGCGCTCGAGGAGATCGGTAATGTCGTACGGCTTCAAGAGGTAATCCACCGCGCCGGCCTTCATCAAGCGGACCGCATCCTCGATCTTGCCGAAGCCGGTGACAAACAAGAACGGCTTACCGCCTAGGCTGGGCAAAGCCCGAAGAAAGACCTCCTCGCCGCTCATATCGGGAAGACTGATATCGCAAATGACGAGATCCGGCCGCGCCGTGCACAACCCTTCGAGCGCCTCTTGCCCCGTGCGCCACCATAGTGGGGCGTACCCGTCGAGTTCGAGCCGATGCGCGAGGGTCCCGCCCGCCGTCGGGTCGTCCTCGATAATGCCGATCCGCTGTCTCTCACGGGGCGACATTGAGGGTCTCCGTCAATCCGATCGGAAGGTTTACGGTCACGCGCGTGCCGACGCCGGGATACTCGACATCGATGCGCCCGCCGAGCCGGCGGACAAGGTCGCCCGTGGTCCACAGTCCCAAGCCCTTACTCTTCGAAGGCGCCGGCGCAGCCGCGTCGTGATGGAGCAGGGCGGCCATATCTGCGGGCAGTCCCAAACCGTGGTCGGTAACCACGATCCGCAATACTCGGTCGCAGCACGACACCCTGACCGCGACGCGATCGCCAATTGGCGAAGCCGCGCAAGCGTTCAGCAGCAGGTTGAGCATGACCTGGCGCACCGCCGGCCCGTCGAGCGCTACCGCTTCTGTGATATCGTTGTTCCAGTCGAGGCGCAACCGCCGGGTGCCGGTCTCATGCTGCACGAGAAACGGAAGATCGTCGAGATCGATCGGCGTCAAGCGCCCAGGGTTAGCGCTGCCCTTGTAGGTTACAAGGGCCGCGCGCACGACGTTATGGATTCCCGCCAGCCCGCGCTTCAGGAACTCGAGCGACGCCCGCAGTACGACGGGGTCCTGCCCGTGCGTCTGAATGGTGTCAATTGCATTGAGCATCCCATTGAGGGGGTTGTTGACCTCATGCGCCATGCCTGATGCGAGACGCCCGAGCACAACGCACTTTTCCTGTTCGGCAAGGTGAGCCGCGAGGGTTTGGCGCTCCGTGAAAGCCAATGCCATTGCGTTGAAACGATCGAATAGCTGACTGAACTCGCTGGCAACCCCGCGGCAGTAATCCTCCGGAATGGGTTCCACCCGGCCTTTCCGAATCTGCTCCATGTAGCGCGTGAGGACCCCCAGTGGCTGCAGCATCCGCTTCAATACGAAATAGCCGCCGAGCGCGAACGCCAATGTCAGGGCACCATTGACCAAGACCAGCGTTATTAGAATTTCACGACGGGCCTGCAGCGAGTGAGAGATGTCCACCTCGGCAAAAATGCGTCCCACTGGGACGCCTTCGATGCGCAGCGTCCGCGCCGCCCAGGCGCGACCGAGATTGGTGTCTATAGCGAGACCGTCGCCTGCTGCGAACCGCTGGCGCAATTCGCCAGGCACCATTCCCTGAACCGGGAAGCGGCGAGGATCGGATGAAGCCAAAATTGCGCCGCTCGGGAGCTCAAGTATCGCAAAATTTGGGTCGATTCCGGCATATTTGGCGGCTCGGGCGCGGTCCAAGGCATCAAACAGCTGACGCACATCCCGTCGGATGAGGGCCGGCAGCACGGCGGCGGAAACCCCGTCGAGATAAGTGCTCGTCAACTGTCCGAGATTGCTCTCCTGGTCCTGCACAAAGCGCCAGAGAACGACCTGCGATGTCGTGGCTGCGACAGTGACCATTAGACCGGCCACCAGGATCGGGACCTTTACAACCAGAGGCCAAGATGCAATGTGCCAAAGCCTGGGCATCACAGCTGCTTCCCGACGTCCCGCCTTCCAGTGCCAACGCCTGTTCGAGCACGTCACCGGAGACCGTAACCCGATGCGCCAAAGCCCGGACACGGCAGTTGCGTCCTGGCGCTCAGCCTGCCCGTGCATAGGTCGTTGAGCGGCGTCGCAGATGCGCTCTCAATGCCGCAGGCGCAGCGGCGGGCCGGTTGCCGTTGTTGCACCCAATGTTCTCTCCGCCACGCCAGCACGGTCGTCTCGTTGTGGTGAGTGATCGGCGCGACCTCAAACGTTACGCTTGCGACCACGGTCATAAGGATGGCTGGCACAGTGTTGGGAGTCACCGGGACTGGCGGAGGCCCTTGCGAAAGATCTCCGAGCCCAGTGGCGATGCCCATTGCCGCAAACATCCCCGGCTCCTCCCAGGCTTACGCAAACTTACGAAATCGAGAGTAGCCGAACCCATGCGTTGTTCTATGAGCCCATACTTGCGCAATTACATAAAAAACGCAAGATTTTTTATTCTAGGATCATAGTTAAATTTTTAACGACCAACAAAAATGATAAGGGAAATACCGCTGTTATCCGGTACCGTCGCCGCGCCTGCTTATATGAGCATGTAATGTGCTTAGGAAAATGCTAGACTTGAGTGCTCATACTGGGAATTGCGGAGTGGACCACCGCTCGGCAAGAGTCCGAACTGGCTCGATCCCGACGGCACGCGAGGGGCGGCCTTGTCAATCAAGGACTAATTAGAGGACTATCGGTGAAACCAAATACAGTAATATCCCTAATGTTCTCGATGCTCGCGCATGCGGCACTTGCCGGGAACAATGAAGTCAATGGGTGGCAAGACACCAAATGGGGAATGACGCCTGACGAAGTCCAGAAGGCGGTAGGGCGACCCATGTCTTTCGCAGACTTGGCAAAGGTGTGTGATAAGACGTGTAACGAAGGTGCCGCCCTCGAACTGGACGATTACAATTTAAACAATCAACATTTTGTCGTTCGTTTATGGTTCAGTAAGCCCGACACCCGCTTGCACACCGTATCCATGTATGAAAAAAAATCAGATGAAAATATCGATAGTCAATCATTTCAAAAAATGAAGACCTTTTTGGAAAGCATTTATGGAGCGCCGCGATCGGTGTCTTTAAGGCGCGGATATTTCACAGTTGTATGGGAGATGCCTTCCACCAAAATCAGTCTGTACTCGAATGCCGCCGATCAAACAACTATTGTCTACGAACCGCCCACCGATGGAGAAACCGAAAAGCAATAGTTAGTTCAGGCCGTACAATAAATCCGGCGGGACTAAGCTTCGCTGCGGATGCAGCGCACAACCTCCTCGATCGTCGTTTCGCCCTCGACGACGGCGAGCAGGCCGGTGTCGAAAATCGGCCGCATTCCTTGGTCGACCGCGATCCGTTCGATGGCAGCGGCGTCGGCGCCGTCAAAGATCAGCCGGTCGACCGCGTGATTGGGGACCAACAACTCGGCAATCGCCCGCCGGCCGCGAAAACCGGTGCCGCGGCAGTCGGGGCAGCCCTTCGGATGGAAGAGGGTGATCCCCTCCAGGGGCGCCAGCCGTTCGAGGCCCAACCGTTCGATCAGCGCCGTCGGGGCCGGGTCGGCAGTCTTGCACACCGGGCACAGCCGCCGCACGAGGCGCTGCGCCAGCACGGCCTTCAATGTCGCCGTCATCAGATAATCTTCGAGCCCCATATCGCGAAGCCGGGTCATGGTCGCGGCCGCCGAATTGGTGTGCAGGGTCGACAGCACGAGGTGGCCGGTGAGCGCCGCCTGAACGGCAATCTGAGCCGTCTCCAGGTCGCGGATCTCGCCGATCATGATGACGTCGGGATCCTGCCGCAGGATCGAGCGCAACAAGCTGGCAAAGTTGAGCCCGATCTGTGGTTTCACCTGTATCTGATTGATCCCGGTCAGTTGATACTCGATCGGGTCCTCGACCGTGACGATCTTGCGCGCGACGGTATTGAGCTTGAGCAGTCCGGTGTAAAGGGTCGTCGTCTTGCCGCTGCCCGTTGGCCCGGTGACCAGCACCATGCCGTTCGGAAGCTCGAGCGCCCGCTCGACCCCTTCGCGAATATCCGCCGGCAGGCCGAGCTTGGCGTAATCGAACTCGACGGCCGTGCGGTCGAGGACCCGCAGCACGACCGTTTCACCGTGCAGTGAAGGGATCGTCGAGACCCGGAAATCGATCTCATGTCCGCGCACCGTCAGCTTGATGCGGCCGTCCTGCGGCAGGCGGCGCTCGGCGATATCGAGCCGCGCCATGATCTTGATGCGCGAGATGACGGCGGCTTGCAGCCGGGCGGGCGGCGGCTCGACCTCGTGCAGGACGCCGTCATAACGATAGCGCACGCGCAGCCGGTCGGGGAACGGCTCCAAATGGACATCCGACGCGTGGGTCTCGACCGCCCGTGCGATCAGCTGATTGACGAGCCGAATGACGGGCGCCTCGCTTGCCAGATCCTTGAGCCGCTCTGCATCCTCTTCCGCCGGCTCTGCATCGGGGACGATCTCATCCAGCTCCGCTTCGGCGTCGCCCTCCCCAATTTCGGCATAGAGGCGATCGAGGGCGGCTTCGAGTTCGATCGGGACCGCGACCGCGACGCCAACGGGCCGGCCGAGCGCCGACGCGACGGCGTTGCGGGTGAAGGTATCGAGTGGGTCGGCCATCGCGAGAGTGGCTCGCTGACCGGTATCGGCAATCGGAAGTGCGCGCGCGCGGCGCAGGAATTTGGGCTTCAACCGGTCGTAAAAGAGCGGCGCTTCGGGATAATCCGCGGCCCCAACGAGCGGCGCGGAGATCAGTCGGGCAAGGGCCTCGGCGAGACCGCGATCGCTCATCAAACCGAGCTGGGTCAGCACCTGGTCGAGCCGGTTGCCGGTTTCGGTCGCGACACGACGCGCGCGATCCAGGGTACGCTTGTCAATAGCCCCGCCGTCGACGAGGGCGGCGCCAAGCTGCGTCAGCAGGTCCGCAGTATCTTGAGTAGTGGGAGAAGCGATGGGCTCAAAGGTCATGATGGCGCTATATCGAGGCTGACGACGATCTGGGCCTGTATCATAGCCCATCGGCGGGCTTTGGGGCGAGTGCAAGTGTACGGATTGGAGTTACTCGACCGGGTGGCTGATACCAGTGGCGCCGAGTGGTCCCTGCTGATCGCGGCACCGTTTGTCGGCAGCTTTCTCGGTGTCATTGTGCGGCGTCTGCCCGACGGCCAGCCGATCGCCTGGGCCCGGTCGCGCTGCGATTGGTGCGGGGAACCGCTGGGGGCACGCGACCTCACGCCGATCATCGGCTGGCTCGCGGCAAAGGGCCGGTGCCGTTACTGCAATCACGCTCTCGGCTGGTTCTACCCGGGGATCGAGCTCGCTGCCGCCGCTGTCGCCCTGACCGCATTACTGGTGGACGGCGGAACGAGCGCCTGGCTCGATTGCCTATTGGGCTGGTGGCTTCTTGCCCTGGCCTGGATCGACATCCGCAGCTGGCTGTTGCCCGACCTGCTTACCTTGCCGCTTGTCTTGGCCGGGCTTGCAGCCGCCGCCGTCTTCGATCCCGGACAATTGACAGACCGCAGTTGTGCCGCCGCGCTCGGCTATCTGAGCCTAACCGCGATCGCGGCGTTGTATCGGGCATTGCGCCACCGCGAAGGACTGGGGCGGGGCGACGCCAAGCTGTTGGCCGCCGCCGGCGCTTGGGTTGGGACGGCCGCCCTGCCGCAGGTGATCTTTTTCGCCGCGCTGTCGGGCCTTGTCGCCGCCGGCTGCTTGCGCCTCGCCGGCGTCCGGCTTCGCGCTCAATCGGCACTGCCCTTCGGGCCCTTTCTCGCGCTGGCCACCTGGGTTCTCTGGCTATGCGGCATCATATTTGTCTAACGGAGCGCGTACCGTCGGGTCGACAGCTTCGCCTTCGGAGTGGCCTCTATCGCATCACACCGATGGCGTGGGCTCGTGCCGCAGCCGGCGCGAGGATGCCAGACCTGTGCCCGCATCGGCCGCGCCCCTTTCTGCACAGATCAGCCCGGCTGATGAAGGTAGGGAACACGAGGTGGCCATGAGGAAATTTGGTCTGATATCGGGCGGCGTCATCCTGCTGATCGTGATCCTGTTTGGGGGATGGATCTTTAGCCGCCCGGAGCGCGGCACGACCGGCTCGGTTAGCACAAAATTCCGGTTCCTCGGACCAAACGACAAAATCGTCGTCGACGGCTTTGACGATCCCAAGGTCGAGGGTGTCGCCTGCCACATCAGCCGAGCGCAAACCGGCGGCATCAAGGGCGGTCTGGGCGTGGCCGAGGATACCAGCGACGCCAGCATCGCTTGCCGCCAGATCGGGCCGATCAGGATTAACGGCGAAATCAGGGATGGCGAGCGCGTCTTCGACGAGCGGCGCAGCCTTGTCTTCAAGACGCTGCAAGTCGTCCGGTTTTTCGATCATCAACGTAACGTGCTGGTTTATGTCGCTTATAGCGATCGCCTTATCGAAGGCAGTCCGAAAAACAGCATCAGCAGCGTTCCGATCATGAACTGGCCTGGTGCCCAGACCTCCGGCATTTCGCAATAGCGGTACGCCCGATGGTGCCCGCCGTCGCGGCTATTCGGCCGCTGCTGCCGGCTGGGTCAGCTCGAGCCCGCGCTGCGCGACGGCGGCGGTTCTGGGTTCGCCTTCGCCGGCCAGCTGCACCGTCGGGAAAGCGAATTTGATGCCGTTCTCGTCGAACGCCTTCTTGATCAAGGCGTAGGCTTTGCGCCGAATGACGAACTGTTCGCCCGGCAGGGTCATCATCTTCATCCGGATCTGCACCGCGAAATCGCCGAGGTTCTCGACCCCCTGCATCTTCAAGGGTTCTAGGATGAGCGGCGCGAATTCAGGATCCTTTTGCAGCTCCAGCCCGATTTGTTTGATCAGCTTCCGCGCCTTTTCGAGGTCGCTGTCATAGGTGATCCCGACCGCGAGCTTGTCGATGACCCAGTCGCGGCTCTGATTCTGCACCGCGCCCAAAAGGCTGAACGGCACGGTATAGACCGGGCCGCGATGGTGCCGCAGCCGGACCGAGCGGATGCTGAAGCCCTCGACGGTCCCCTTGTAATTGCCGGACTGGATGTACTCGCCGACCCGGAAGGCGTCGTCGAGCAGATAGAACATGCCGGCGATGACGTCGCGGGCGAAGGTCTGTGCGCCGAAGCCGACCGCAATACCGATGACCCCGGCGCCGGCGACCAGCGGCCCGATCTGCACGCCCATCGCCGACAACGCCATCAACACGGCGACGGCACTGACGACGACGAACAGGAGATTGCGGAAAATCGGCAGCAGCGTGCGCAGCCTCGCCCGCTTTCGCGCGTCGTCGGTGCTCGGCTGGCCCGGATCGGCGGCTTCGGCGAGCTTGCGATCGATCGCCGCTTTTATCGCGTGCCACAGAACGTCGGCGACGAGGAGAATGACGACGGCGTTCAGCACGCCGTGCACGAGGCGGTCGAACAGCGTGTCGTCGCCGGCGGCAAGGTACACGAGGTCGATACCCCAGCCCCAGGCGAGCAATGCTGCCGCGCCGATGAAGAGCAGCGCGCGGATGCCGCGCTCGAGGCTTACCGCGATGACGCTGGGCGGACCGTCACCGACTTCCGGGGAGCCGGGGGGTCGAAGGAGGTGCTGCACGGCGCGGCAGGTCACACCAACCGCGAGCGGCAGGGTGATGATGACCAGAACGAGCCAGAAGCTCGGCATGGTGTGAATCACCCAAAGCACCCACAGCAGCACGATCCCGGTCGACAGCAACGCGTTTTGTGCGGAGCGCCCGAGATGGTGCGTCGTGTGTAACGGCGTTTCCGCTGTTTCGTTGGGCGCAACGGGGCGCCGCCAAACGGTTTCGAGCGCGATCGCGAGGAGACCGAGGCCGAGTGCGTACGCCACGAGCTCGCGGCTCGCGAGCGGGAGGCCGAGCCGGTAGAGCAGCCCGATCTCGACCCAGCCGAAGGCAAACCAACCAACAAACACCGCGATCCGGCGGCACCAGAAACGCGCCGCCTCCGTATCGACCGGAATGACGCGGAACCGCTCATGACGGGGAGCCAACAAGAAACGACCAATGACGATCGCGATGCGGATCACGAGAAAGACAACGAGATAGCCAAAGACCATCTCTCGAAGAAGCGGGGGCCATTCGAGCGCGAGGAAGGCACCGACGCTGCCAAGGGCAAATGCCGCAACCCAGCCAAAGGCAAAGGCCAAACGTAAGGCGACGACGCGAAGACGATCGTTGACGGTCGCCATCTCACGATCGTCGAGGTGTTGGCGGA
>JBJMQW010000430.1:0-7474 GCA_045802495.1 Allostellaceae bacterium
CATTCAAGCGCGAAAGCCGGCTGGCCGAATGCTGGCGCGACCTGCACACCGTCGGCCAGACCGTCACCCTCGCGCCCGAATGGTACCCGATCGGCGGCCGCGTCTATCTCGGCCTCGATCCCGGCCCGCGCCTGCGCTAGCTCCCGCTACGGCATATCGCCAGCCGGCGGCCCGCCCGAGAGCAATGGCGGCTCAGGGCTGAATAACCGATATTCGGCGTTCTCGGCTTTGAGGGCAGTTGCTGACCCATCCGGACTCAAGACACCGCCCGGAAAGGAGAATAACTGGGACACAGATGATCCCCATTAAAAGCTTGGAACTGAATCCTCCGGATGGCCGGTCGAACCGAACAGCAAGGTTCCCAGGCAAGGATGATAGCGCCCCATCCTCGATGATTGGGCCTGGCGGGCGCCTCGGAAATCCGGTACGGCTGTGGGTGCCCAGACGACCAGTCGATCGCTGGATGATCGACGAGCGACCCTTGGCGTCGCCGTCCTCGAACTTATCGTTGATAAGCTAAGTCCAATAAAAGGGGTGGTCGCAGGACCGACCATGCTCAATCGCAAATAGCAAACGCTTAAGAACGGGGCGACAATCGTGCCGCCCCCAATCGATCTTAGACGCAGGTCATTGTGACGGGCAGATTTTCCAGATCACCCCTGTACCGGGTATCTGGACGAGCGGACCGTTGGCGACGCCGACAAAATGTGAGTCGGGGCCGCGGTCTCGCACCGCGCCGTAATCCGCAACATAAGCACAGCCGTCGGGGCCGAACCTGATATTGGTCGGACGGTTAAACCCGTTGATGTTGCTGACGAACGCCTGCTCGCCAGTGCTGTTGCGGGCGAAATCCTGAATCTTCAGGGCGAGCGGCGTGTCCGGCAGCTGATTGAAGTTGATCAGCTTGACTTCATGGCCAATTACCGGGGCCGGGGAGGTGGCGTTCTCCGGCGAAAAGCCGAAATCCCCTTCGAGGCTGTACAGCACCGCGCCCGGCTGAACCGGTCCGCCGACAAATGCATCCGGCACGAAGTCTATCCCAGTAAACGACGAATCCGCTCCTTCAATGGCCAAAGGCGCTGTGATTTGCTGGGGTGGAGAGGCGAGCACGTCCCGGACCGGAACATCCTCCGTCAGTATTTGCGCAAGGCTTGCGGGTGTGCATCCACTGGGAGGATTTGTGGGGTCCGGAACGCACAGGTCATCGCTGACCCCGCCGATCGGATTGAACACCGCCTGGCTCGACGGCAGGACTCCGAAGCGGTCCGGCCAGCCGTGGTAGTCCGGCGAGCCATCCGAGTTCTGACGCCCGAGGTGGAACCCATCCGGGGCGTTGTTGGTCGGGCGCGCACCGCGCTCGTCCGCCCCGTTCTCTCCGACAACGATGCCGCCATCCAAGGGATGATCCTTGGGAGGAAAGCGAATGGCGTAGCCATTGCGATAGCCCCAAGAAAAGGCCTGGATATTGCCCGGATTGCTCAGTTGTGCTCGCAAGATGGCGCCGTCGCAGACCCCCTGGCGAACCTGCCCCGTGGACGCGTTGAAAAATGCCGGTATCGTCGCGCCGAGTTGGGTTACGCCGAAAAGTGAGTAACCGCTGGTAAATACTCCGCCACCCGAGTCGAAGACATTGTTGCTGAGCGTGATGTCCTGACACGGAATATCCGGCTGGTTCGCCCCGCCGCCATTGTCGCGGCCGACGACACCGCTGTTGGTCGTCGACCCCTGCGACCAGTAAATCCAGCCACCTTTAAAGGCCAGCTGCTCCGTCGGGTGGTCACCGGTCGGCAATCCGGTAATGAACGGGGTGACCTGTCCCGTCATCGGGTTCACGATGACGATGCGTGAGCTGTTGTTGAACCCTGCGGTGCGCAGCGACTGATTGGAGTCCGTCGCGAAGAGCCGCCCTCCCTGAAGCCCGTGTTCGAACGCAATATCCACCGCCGGCCCTGCAGGCTGGAACCCGCCACCGGAGGGCGTAGGCTTGCCCAAGGGGCCGCGGATCAATCTCCCGTTTTGATTGAATACTAGGATGTCGGGCGTGAAGGGGTTGTTTGCAGCGAACTCACCCACCCGGCCACGCTGTTTCGTCGTTGCACACGCTGGGCAGACCATGTCCGGATTCCAGGACGTACACCTGGAAGCCGTTCGCGCCACCGAGAAAGGCAATGCCAGTCGGCATATTCAGGCCCGCTACAAAGACCGAGGCCTTGAACCCCGCGGGCAGGTCAATCGATGGTGGCAGGGTTGGATTGAAGAACGCGGTGTTGTTCATGCAGTCCGGCGCAGTCGACGGATTTCTTACGATTTGCGCCGCGGCAATAGTAGAGCACACCAGAGGCAACCCAAACGAAGTTGCACTCAAGAAATATAAAAGGTAACGTTGCATGGTTCCTCCCGTTCTCTTTGCCTGTGGCAAAAGGCGTTTTGCTGTCCATTGATTTGGAGATTCAGGCGGCGGGGGGCCGCGAATAAGCCCGTGCGACCGCCGGACGGCAGTCGGCTCTCTGATAAGTCGCTGCTGACGCGTTCCTCCTCCACGGAGCATAGCAACGCGCCCTTTGCTTTGGCGGTTTCCCGGGTAGCCTAGCGGCGGACCCGGTCCTTGATACTTTTCTCCTGGTCGCGCCGGAATATCTCATAGATGGCGCCGTTCGAGAGCGACACCACGAACAGATTGCCATTGGGTCCTGTTTGGATATCTGTGCCAACCCCGAAATTTCGCCCGAACAGCAGACTTTCGCTTTCGGTTATGTCGAATTTGCAAATGTTGTCGGCGACCCCGTCTTCCAGTCGAGGATCGCTCACGCGGATATTCTGGCGGTCGCTTGTCAAGTTGAAATGGAACAGGTGACCACCTTCGAGGAAGGTGCGGGCGCCGCCCATGAACAGATCGTTCTCGTATCGCCGTCCAAGCCCGCGCCCAATCATGAAGCCGATGCCGGCCGGGGCTACCTCGAATTTCCAGCTAAGCTCCGGATCCCTGTAGTGAGCGCCGGGCAACATGAACAGTCGAGAGAGAGCCGCGTCGGAAGTATCGGCAATTAGCGTGGGTGGCCATCGGATTTGCTGCAGCCCGAAATAGGCGCCGCCAATGCACAGATCGTCCTCGGGACTGGTCTCAATCGCCTTGTATTCGGCAATCCGCGAGACCGGTCCCCTGATTTGAACCCAGCCGCTGTTCTGGCCGGGCTCGATCCGGTGCAGCGCGCTGAACGAGTCGTCACCGTTCTCCTCGAGCCAGAGGCTCCCTGACTCGGGATCGAATGCCATGCCAAAGGTATTGCGGATACCATAGGCGAAGATCTTTTGGAGGTTGGCGCCGACCTCGCCGCCCATTTTGCGCCCGATTTTGAAGAAGGGATTGTCGCGGGGTGGTGTTCCGTCATCCTTTAGCCGCAGGATGACACCGGTAATATGCGCGTTGTCGGGTTGTGGACCTCCGAATTGGTCGTCCAGCACGCTTGACCCAGGACAGGTGGAAGTCGGACCGCACGGAAGATTCTGCATCCAGCCGCGCCGGCCGTTATCGCCGATGACGATGTAGAGCTTGCCGTCCGGACCGAACTTGAGCACCCCGCCATTGTGGTTGCCGCGGAGCGGCTGCCCTTCATCGGCCTGAAAAGCACGCAGCTTGATCAGGTTCCGATCGAACCTCAGGGCGTGGCCATCCCAGACAAAGCGGTCCACCCGGTTGCCGAGCAAGGGCACATCGGCCAGATCGGTGCTGTCCGCGCCGGAATTGGTCTCCGTCCAGTACAGATAAACCCCGGGATTGTGCGGAAATCGCGGATGGAGGGCGATCCCCAGCAGCCCTCGTTCGGAAGCAGAGTTGACCGCCAGGTCGAGCACCGTGCCCTGAATCGCCCCGTTCAGCACACGCTGCACTTTGCCGGTACTCTTCTCCAATACCAGGACGTCTGTTATCTGCGTGTGGTTTGACGGAAGGAAGGCCACGCTTGTCGGCTGATTCAGGCCGGCTACTACTGTCCTCACGGCCAAGTCCGGGTCCACCACAGTTGGGTCTACAGCTTGGGCGCTGACACCGTACTGCGAGCCGGAACCGATGAGCACTGTAAGGCCAAAAAGCAACCCGCCAACTCGATTTGATTTTCGTCTTCTCAGTTGGCCCAGAGACTTGGAGGTCTCAGTTAAACTCCGCCGAAGCTGCTGGACAAGATTTTCCATAGCAGTCCCTCCCAACGTTCCAGCCCTCCGCTGATCGGAGGGTCTCTTTTATTGATACCCAGTCAGTACGACTCTTGATTAATTAAGTTACCATCTTCGTATAGTTTTTCTGTTGCCTTCACCAAAAGCTTGCAAGTGCTGCTGTAATCTGCTGTTACATCGCAGCCCGTCTGCTTGCCTATCAACTTCAGAAGGGTCAAACCCAGAATTCAAACTAAAACATTTGATTGTGCGGCCAGCGAGGCTTGCTATGCAATCAGGGGACTCCCTATAACTGTGTCCGGGAAATCCCGAAAAAGCCTCTTGCGCAGCGTTATCGGTCCTGTCCCGCGGCCCGTCGCAAGCTGGTGGTGCCTGGCCGGAGTGCCGCCGATGCACCACTCGCAAGTTAGCGCACGCAGGTCGCGACTCAGAAGCTCCGCACACCGGCGCGTTCGTCGCACAAGTCGTCGAATTGCCCGCTACGCCTCCGAGGCTGCATTCTCCCCCGCGTTCGAGAAGGCGTTCGGTGCAAGGCCAGCCACGTGGTGCCGGTCGAACAGTTAGGCCACGTCGCGGTCAAACCTTCGACAGCTGGTTATGAGCCACGTGGTCGGACGGGAGTGCGGATGTCCGAGATCGGCGGATACTGTTGAAAAAGTCGGCCTTCAGCCAATTCCTACTGAGCCGATGTAACAATGATTTAATCATCTAGCATAAACCGAAGCAATTGATCGTAGACAAGCTAAAAGAAGAAAGAATATTTCTAGCAAATTTTGCTTGCAGAGTTTTTCAACAATATCGCCGCAACCTCGCCGTTGTCTCGTGTTCCGGCTAAGGTCCCTTCACAATCCGATCTGCCAACCTTAGTCATCGTGTATTGCAAGGCGGTGGTCTGTTGAATTCACGACGCATGTCCTGGAAAGCCGTCTCAGGGCAAGCTGGATGGAGACGAGGGTGACGAAGGTGGCTAGGGTTTCGGCAAGGTCTCGAAATCCTCGGCCAAACGCCGATTGCGTCCGAACCAGGAGAAGCGGCGCGCGACCAATCAGCGGCGCAGCAGGACGACAAAGACCTTCATGTCGTCGCGCCGCTTGACGATGGCCATGCGCAGCAGCGGGACCTTTGCCACCGCCACTTCAACCTGCCACGCGTTGTAGCCGCTATCGGCCCAGATCAGTTTGAGCCGCCGGAAGCGCCGGCGTATCTTGTTCGAGCACCGAGCCGGCCCGGTCGCGGTCCTGGATCGCGGCGGAGTGGAGGACGACCCGGATCGGCAGCCCTTCGCTGTCGACCAGGGCGTGGATTTTGCAGCCCTTCAGCTGCTTGCCGGCGTCGTAACCCACTTGGTTGTCTTTGCCGCCCCTTTTTCTGCAGATTTGACCGATTGGCTGTCGAGAACCGCCACCGAGGCTCTGGCCTCCCGGCCGTTCCGCTGGCGCGACGTCATATGCAGGTCGGCCCAGATCGCCTTCCAGACCCCTTCACGCTGGAACTCGCGAAAAAAATTGTAGACTGTCGAGCGCGGCGGAACGCTGTCGCGGGGCAGATAACGCCAGGGGCAGCCAGTGCGCGGCAAATAGAGAATGGAGTTCATCGCCGCCCGCATGTCGGTTTTGCGCGGTCGCCCGCCCGGCGACGCCTTCGGGATCAGCGGCTCCAGACGCACCCACTTAGCATCCCTCAGATCACTCGGATATCCGTCGCCCTCCCGCCGATAAATCCGACGGTGCTCTTCCGTTCACACCGCCGTTCGCCATCACCGTGAGTTCCGTGACCGTGAAATTACCTAATCCCGCGCTGCGCAACACACTTTTGGGTCAGGCGCTGAGAGTGTTCCAGGCGGTGTCGCCCGTCTTTGGGTTCGCCGAAGACGGGACGTCGTGGCAAATGAGGCGACCTTAAGATTGCCTTACTCCTATTGTACCCTGCGAAGCTGAGGCGGATAGGTTGGATAGACGAGGTGACGAGGCTGCCGAGGAGTTCTGTCACGGCGCGCCGGTTTGATAGCCATTACAACCCTGAGACGAATCTCGCTGTAGACTCGCTGCAGATGCAGCGGGCGAGGAATCGCGATGCAAGCGTTGGTTGTAGGTAGTGGTAAGCCCAGAGACGCTGTCTCGGGATGCTGACGTGCTGGCGCGCGGGCCGATCTGAGATCCCGCCGGCTGTGTCGTCTTTCCCGCTGCGCACGGAGCGAGTAGGGTATGAAGTCGGCTTCGAGTTCGGAGTCGCCGCAACAGAGCAACCCCGAAAGGGAGTGAATATGCCGAACCAAACTTATGAATTCACAACCGAAGATGTCGAGTATCTCCGCCACGGCGACACGCGGCTCGTCGCGCGGCTGTACAAGCCGAAGGGAGATGGCCCGTTTCCGGCGGTCGTCGACCTCCACGGCGGCGCTTGGAATAGCGGGGATCTGACCGGGACCCAGGGTCTGGACGAAACTCTGGCAAAAAACGGTTTTGTCGTCGCTTCGTTGAACTTTCGACATGCGGCGGACGGCTACCCGACATCGCTGATCGACATCAATTATGCGATCCGCTGGGTCAAGGCACACGCCCGCGAGCTGAAGGTCCGCCCGGACCGGGTCGGCAGCGCAGGTCAATCGAGTGGCGGCCATCTCGCGATGTTGGCGGCGATGAGGCCTAGCGATGCGAGATACGCTTCGGTCCCATTGCCAGCCGGCTCGCCCTCGGTCGATGCGACGGTGCATGCGGTGGCCATGTCCTGGCCGGTCATCAACCCGTTGTCGCGCTATCGCCACGCCCAAAAGCTCGGCAAGGGTCCAAACCCGCCGGCCTTCACCATTGGCATGAAGGAAAAGCACGACACCTACTGGAAGACCGAGGCCGCAATGGCGGAGGGCAATCCGATACTGATCCTCGAACGCGGCGAAAAGGTGCAGATGCCGCCGGCGCTTTGGGTGCAGGGCCGGCCTGACATCGTGCACGACTATCATGACGATGATTCGAGCTTCCCCGGCAACGAGCCCGAGCGGTTCGTCTCGAATTACCGGAACGCCGGGGGCGACATCGAGATTGTTTACGTCGACAACGAGAAGCGGTCCACCAACGCCTCCTTCGACCCGGTTGCCGCCTTCTTCAAGAAGCATTTGGGGTAACGCTAGCGGAGGTCGCCCCTTTACCCGGACTGCGTGATAGTACGACCATCCGACAGGTCTCATCCATGGCACCGGCGGCCCTCTCCCCGCAGGCGCAGGGCTGTCCGGGGAAACTCAGGCATAGCTGAAGCTCAGCTGATGTTCGGAGTTTGGGCATTGACGGCGGCTCGGGTTGACGGGCGG
>JBJMQW010000431.1:0-27297 GCA_045802495.1 Allostellaceae bacterium
GCCCCGGCCGGCTTCGCGACGGCGATCTGGACGAGCTGGGATCCCTGACGAGGATCGAGCTGCGCCGCCCGATCCGGCTCACGGCTGATTGCCGCTGCCGGACCGAAGATCACCGCGGCGGTGCCGAAGCCGACCGCTGCCGTCAGAGCGGCGGCTAGGACTATCTTGCTGGTTTTCTTTGTTGCAGATCTCGCTCTGGCGGCGCTCATGGGGCCTCCCCTTCGCGACAGGACAACTTGACACTGTCTAAATTAAGCTAGCGACTTGACAGTGTCAAGCGGCGCTGGCAAAAAATTTCCGCCATGCGAAACGCGACCGATCTCCGCCAAAAGGTGCTGCAGGCGAGCCTGGCCCTGATTGAAGAGGGTGGGCTCGACCGGCTCAGCATGCGCGAGGTGGCCCGCAAATCCGGCGTAAGCCATCAGGCGCCCTACTATTATTTCGGCGACCGTGAGGCCATTCTCGCTGCCATCGCGGGCGAAGGTTTCTCAAAGCTGGGACAGTCGTTCCAGCGCGCGGTCGCGCGAGCTGGGTCCGAACCGGCCAAGGCCCTGGAGGGTATAGGCCGCGCTTATGTCGGGTTTGCCCTGCGCCATCCCGCCTATTTTCAGGCAATGTTTCGGGCCGACGCAGTCCCGCTCGATCGCCACCCCGACGTGCGCAAACGCGAAGATGAAGCCTTTGGCAAGCTCGTCGAGGAGATCGGCAAGGCGTTTGCCGATCAACCGTCCGCGGTCAGACTAACAATCTCCATCGCTTGCTGGGCGATGGTGCACGGCCTCGCGACACTCATCCTAGAAGGAACCCTTGCGCGTACAGTCGGGATTCCTCGGGCGCGGCAAAGACAGGTGGCCAACGAGGTGATCGGGACATTCACGAGCTTATTTCTCAAGGAGCGGAGGTGATATCGATTGCCGGTTCACCGGCCGGTGAAAATGGGCGCGCGCTTTTCGACAAGCGCTTTAGCTGCTGGCGAAAAGATGGACATCCACCTAATTGCCTGAAATCGTCTAACTGCTCGCGATCGTGTCGAGAACGGAGCAGAGACAAGCTCGCAGCCTGGTATCATGGTTCGCCACGGCCGCTTGGGGTCACGATGAGCCATCGCGATGCTTAAGTTGAACGACAGCTCTGGGTCCGAACCCCGCAGATTTGCCGGTTGTCACGAACGACCGCTTCCGGACACTATGGTCGCCCACAGACGTTTCCGTTGTTGATGGAAGAGCTGCCGCACCTTGATCGCGTTTCATCTTCTCAGTTTGACCATTCCCCATACACGCCGCGCACGAGATCTTGCGCACTCGTTACAGCACTGCTTCTGCCACGAGGCGCAATGCTTCGGAGGTCGCACCCACTAGGAGCAATGTGCCAACCCGCTGATCCCTTGCGGCCTCCTTCCAGGCTTCGAGGCGATCCCTGATACGCTCCTTCGGGCCCACCAGCGAGGTCTCGTCGATCAGCGCGTCTGGAACGGCGGCTTCGGCCTCCTTGCGCCGGCCCGCAAGGAAAAGGTTCTGGATCTCGACCGCCGCCGCCTCATAGCCGAGCCGCTTCGCCGCATCGTTGTAGAAATTCCGTGAGCGCGCGCCCATGCCGCCGATATAGAGGGCCAGCTGCGGCCTGATTGCTTCGCGGCAGGCGACGAGGTCGTCGCCGACTGCCATCCGGACATAAGGCACAATGTCGAAATCGGCGAGACTCTTGCCTTTCCCCGCTTTTGTCATCCCCTCCAGCACGGGGGCCGTCACCTCTTCGGTCTTCTCCGGCGCCATGAAGAAGGGCAACACGCCGTCGGCCACTTCCCCCGCAGTGCGCAGCCCGGCCGGCGCAACTGCCGCAGTGTAGATCTTCAGGCTCGGATCACCGTGAATGATGCTGCGCAACGGCTTGCCGAGCCCGGTTGCGCCAGGGCCGGTATAGGGGATCTGGTAGTGCTCGCCCTGCCATTCGAGCGGCGCCTGGCGTTCGAGGATGCGGCGGACGATCGCGATATATTCGCGGGTACGGGCGAGCGGCTTGCCGAACGGCACGCCGTGCCAGCCTTCCACGACCTGCGGCCCCGACGGGCCAATGCCGCACAGGAAACGGTTGCCCGACAATGCCTGCAAGGTCATTGCCGTCATCGCCGCGCAGGCCGGGGTGCGCGCCGGCATCTGCATGATGCTGGTGCCGGCCTTTATTTGCTTGGTCTGCGCCAATACCCAGGCGACCGGGCTCACCGCATCGGTGCCATAGGCCTCTCCGCACCATACCGCCTCGTAGCCGAGCCGCTCCGCCTCCCAGACCGTCTCCATGTCGACGCCGGAGCCTGACGAGACCCTGAGGGTGATGGCTAGTTTCATCGTCGAACCCCGTTTCTGCCGAGGGCCTCCTCGATTGCCTGCCACACCCGCTGCGGGGTCGCCGGCATGTCGATGTGGCGAATGCCGTATTCGGAAAGCGCGTCCACCAGCGCATTCATGACCGACGGCAGCGCGCCGGCGCAGCCCGCCTCCCCGCAACCTTTCGCGCCCAAAACATTGGTCGTGGCTGGAACCGGGTGGAATTCGTGACTGAACAGCGGGGCGTCTTCGGCCCGCGGCATCGCATAATCCATATAGGAGCCGGTCAGCAGCTGCCCCTGCGCATCGTAAATAGTGTGCTCGCGCAACGCCTGCCCAATACCCTGGACAATGCCGCCATGCGCCTGCCCGTTGACCAGCAGCGGATTGACGACGGTGCCGAAATCATTGACGAACGCATAGCGGACGACCTCGACTATTCCGGTCTCGGGGTCGACCTCGACCTCGGCGATATGGCAGCCATTGGGGAAGGCGGAGGTGGGGCCGTCGGCGATCAGCTGGGTGTCCAGGCTCTGTGGCAGTTCCGGGGGCAGCCGTAGCCCCGAGCGGATCTTGTCAGCCAATTCCATAATGCCGACGGCGCGGTCCGTGCCGGCGATTACAAAATGGCCGCGGCGAAATTCGATGTCGGCGACTGCGGCCTCCAAGACATGCGCGGCGATCTGCTTGCCGTTCTCGACGACCTTGTCGCCGGCGGCGACGATCGCGGTGCCGCTCGTCATCATCGATTTCGAGCCGCCGGTGCCGCCGCCCGCAATCAGCTCATCGCTATCCCCCTGCAGCAGGCGTATCCGATGGAACGGAATGCCTAGCCTGGTCGACAACACCTGCGCAAACGGCGAGGCGTGCCCCTGGCCGTAATCCAATGTTCCCGTGATGATCGTGACAGTGCCGTCCGCTTCGAAGCGAATGCCGCCCATCTCGCGGCCCGGTGGGCCGGTCAATTCGAGATAATCGCTGATGCCGCGCCCGCGCAGCCGGCCGCGGGCTCGGCTTTCCGTCTTGCGTGCGTCAAACCCGTCCCAGTCGGCGAGCTCGAGCGCCTGGTTCAGCAGGTTCGTAAAATCGCCGCTGTCATAGGTCGTCCCGTTCGGGCTCTTATACGGCATCACCTCGGGCGGGATGTGGTTGCGGCGGCGCAATTCGACGCGATCGATCCCGGTCTCGGCAGCGGCCGCGTCCACCAGCCGCTCCATGTAATAATTGGCCTCGGGCCGGCCGGCGCCGCGATAGGCGCCGACCGGCGTCGTGTTGGTGAACACGCATTTGGTCGAGACTTCGATCAGCGGCGTCTTGTAGACGCCGAGCGTGTTGCGGACGGCATTGCGGGTCGACGGGCCGGGCGCACCATAGGTGGCGCCGAGATTGCCGTAACCGGTCAGGCGCACGGCCAGGAAATTGCCGTCGCGATCGAGCGCCAATTCGGCAGTCATCTCGGCGTCGCGGCCATGCGTGTCCGACACGAAGCTGCCGGAACGCTCATCCGTCCATTTGACGGGGCGGCCGAGCTCGCGCGCGGCGTGCATGATGCAGAAATGTTCGGCATAAGTCGGCTGCTTCATGCCGAAGGAGCCGCCGACCCGCCCTGTCAGCACGCGCATCTTGTCGCGGCCGACGCCAAAGACATTGGCGATGTAATTGCGGAAACCGAAGACGCCTTGTGAACCAATGTGGAGCGTCCAGTGCTGGCGCTCTGGGTCGTACTGCGCGACCGCGGCGCGCGGCTCCATCGGATTGACTACAATGCGGTTGTTGCACAGCTCGAGCCGCGTCACATGGGCGGCGCCGGCGAACGCAGCGGCGACCTTCTCGCTGTCGCCATAGTGGAAATCGAGCCCGACATTTCCGGGCACATCGTCGTAGAGCAGCGGCGCGCCGGGCATGGCGGCCTCGCACGGGCTGGTGACCGCCGGCAGCGGGTCGATATCGACGACCACCGCCTCAGCGGCCTCCTTGGCGTCGGCGACCGTTTCAGCGACGACCGCGGCGACCGGATCGCCGACATAGCGGACCTTGTCGACGGCCAGCGCATACCGCACGGGGCTCAGCATCGGCGTACCGTCGCGATTGTTCATGACCTGCCGCGGCGGCAGCGGGCCGATCCCGCCGGCTTGGAGATCCGCCGCCGTGTAGATCCCGAGCACCCCCGGCATATCCTGCGCTGCTGAAATGTCGACACCGCGAATGATGCCGTGCGCGTAATGGCTGCGGACGATCACGGCATAGGCTTGGCCGGGCAGGCTGACGTCGTCAGTGTATTGGCCCCTTCCCGACACCAGCACCGGGTCCTCGCTGCGCGGCACCGGCTGCCCGATCGCGTACCGGTCGAGATCGAGCAGCATCGGGTCGACAAAATCATCCATGTTATCAGTGTCCTTACAGGAATGGCTTTGCACGAAAAGATGCGGTCAGGGTAAGCCGCGGGGGCGAGAGCACGCAAGGAGCCATCGGCGGCAAACTTTGCTATGGTCGCGCGAAACCTCGGGGCAGGAGAGCGATGCAGGCAACCCGTTTGATCGTGAATGGACAGACGGTCGACGTGACCGCGGACCCTGACACGCCGTTGCTCGACATCCTGCGCAACCATCTCGGCCTCAAGGGCACGAAATTCGGCTGCGGTCTCGAGCAATGCGGCTGCTGCATGGTGCTGATCGACGGCAAGCCGGAGAAATCCTGCGGCCGGCCGCTTTCGGCGGTAGAAGGCCGGGAAATTCTGACGATCGAAGGATTGGGGACCCCCGGCCAGCCGAACCCGCTGCAGGAGGCCTTTCTCGACGAGCAGGCCGGCCAATGCGGCTATTGCCTGCCCGGGATCCTGGTCTCGGCCAAGGCGTTGCTCGATCGCAACCCTTCGCCGTCGCGGAGCGAAATCGCCGAGGCGCTCGACGAGAATATCTGCCGCTGCGGCAGCCACACCCGCATTCTGCGCGCTGTCGAACGCGCCGCCGCGCAGCTGCGCGAAGGAGCCTCCCGATGAGCGTTGCCGCTTCACCGACCTTGCCCGCGATGCTGGAGCAAAATCCGCGCCTCGACCAATGGGTCGGTTTTGCGGCTCCGGGGCGCGTAATCGTCTCTACCGGGCGGGTCGAAATAGGGCAGGGTGTTCTGACCGCGATGCGCCAAATTGCGGCAGAGGAGCTCGACGTCGCAGCGGAGCGCATCCTGCTGCAGACCGGTGATACGGAGCTGACGCCCAACGAGGGCTATACCGCTGGCAGCCAGTCTATCCAGTTTGGCGGCGTCGCCTTGCGCCTGGCTTGCGCCGAGGTGCGCGGCGCGTTTCTCGACCATGCCGCGGCGAGGTTTGGCCTGTCGCGTTCTGATCTGGCGGTGCGCGACGGCGCCATTACCAACCGCGGCGGGCCGACCGGCCATGATTATTGGTCGCTCGCCGCCGCCGTCGATCTTGGACGCCCTGCCACCGGCCGCGCGCCGGTCAAGCCGGCCAGCGAGCATAGCGTTGTCGGGCGGAGCGCGCCGCGGGTCGATCTCGCCGCCAAGGTGTTCGGCGAGGCGGCCTTTGTGCACGATATGGCTCTGGACGGCATGGTGCATGCCCGAGTGGTGCGCCAGCCGCGTTCCGGTGCAACGATCAAATCCGTCGATGAAGCTGCGTTGCAGCGGGCCGCAAAGGGCCCGATCGAAATCGTGCGCGACGGCAATTTTGTTGCGATTGTCGGGCCGGACGAAACCGTCGTCGAGGCGGTGGCGGCGATCGCCCCGAGCCACGTCACGTGGGACGGCGTCGACACGATTGCGCCGTTTCAGGAAGAAGCGCGCTGGCTGTTGCAGCAGCCCTCGATCGACCGCGTCATCGGGCCGCCGGAGCCGTCCGACCGGGCGCCCTCAGAGCGCCGGTACGAGGCAACCTATACGAGGATGCACATCGCACATGCCTCGGTTGCCCCGTCCTGCGGCGTCGCCCTGTATCGCGACGGCAAATTGCAGGTGTGGACGCATTCGCAGGGCGTCTACCCGCTGCGCGCGGCCCTGGCGCGAACATTGAAGCTCGATCCGGCGGCGATATCGGTCAAGCACGTGCAGGGGCCAGGCTGCTACGGCCACAACGGCGCCGACGATGCGGCGGCGGATGCTGCGGTCCTGGCAATGCGTCCGCCGGGGAAACCGGTCCGGGTGCGGTGGCGGCGCGAGGAGGAATTCGGCTTCGAGCCGGTCAGTCCGGCGATGGTCGTGACCGTGCGCGCCGCGCTCGACGATTCCGAGCGCCCCGCCGACTGGACCACCGAGATCTGGAGCGGCCGGCACACCAGCCGTCCGGGCGGCGGCGGCAACCTGCTCGCCGCCGAAGCCTTGCCCGATCCGCCGCCTCCGGCACCCGCATCCGAATCGGGATATCCGCCGGGAGCCGGCACCCGCAACGGCGAGCCGCTCTATGGCTTTCCGGCGAAGCGCATGGTCCATCACCTGATTGCCGAAACGCCGGTGCGGACATCCTCGCTGCGCGGCCTCGGGGCGACGCTCAACGTCTTCGCGATCGAATGCTCGATGGACGAGCTCGCCGAGCGGGCCGGCATCGATCCGGTCGCCTATCGGCTGTCGGTTCTGTCCGACCCGCGGGCACGGGCGGTCGTCGAACGCGTCGCCCAAATGAGCAATTGGCAGGCGGGGACCCCGTCCGGTGCAGGAAGCGGCCGCGGCATCGGTTTCGCCCGCTACAAGAACATGGCCGCTTATGCCGCAATCGTCGCCGAGGTCGAGGTCGAGGAGACCATCCGCCTTCGGCGCGTGTGGTGCGCCGCGGATGGCGGTCTCATCATCAACCCCGATGGCGCGCTCAACCAGCTCGAAGGCGGTATCATCCAGGCCGCGAGCTGGGCGCTCAAGGAAGGGGTGCGTCTCGACACCGCGGGGATCAGCTCGCGCGATTGGGAAACCTACCCTGTACTGCGCTTTACCGAAGTGCCGGAGATCGAAGCCGAGCTGGTGAACCGCGCCGCCGATCTGCCACCCCTCGGGATTGGCGAAGCAAGCGGCGGCCCGACCGTCGCCGCCATCGGCAACGCCGTCGCGCACGCGCTCGGCGCGCGCATCCGCGACCTGCCGATGACCCGCGAGCGGGTCATGGCGGCTCTGCTGAAGGCGTGAGCCAAGCAGGCGCCTACCGGCGCTGGCATTGCCGCGCCGTGGACTGTCCGTACTCGGTCATAATCTTGGACCAATGAAGCACATTGCGGTCCTGACGAGCGGTGGTGACGCCCCCGGCATGAATGCGGCGATACGCGCCGTCACGCGCAGCGCGCTCGACCAGGGCATGACGGTCTACGGAGTGCTCCAGGGTTGGCAGGGGCTGGTCGAGGGTCAGTTCCGACAGCTGAGCGCGCGCGACGTGGGCGGCATCATCCAGGTCGGCGGGACGTTTCTCGGCAGTGCTCGATCCGCAGAATTCCGCGAGGAGAGTGGCCGGTCCAAGGCGCTTCGCAACCTCGCGCAACGGAGCATCGATGGTGTCGTGGTAATTGGCGGCAACGGATCCCAGACGGGCTCGCACATGCTCAGCCAGCTTGGGGTTCACGTGGTCGGCATCGGGTCCACGATCGACAACGACCTGTTCGGGACCGACATCACGATCGGCTGCGACACCGCCATCAATGTCACGCTCGAGGCGATCGACCGCTTGCGCACTACCGGTTCCTCGCACAATCGCGCTTTTCTGGTCGAAACCATGGGGCGCGACTGCGGCTATCTGGCGATGATGGCGGGCCTCGCGGGCGGCGCCGAAGTCATCTCGATTCCCGAATTCGAGGTGTCGGCCAGCGAGATTGCGCAGCGGCTGCGCGCTGCATTCGAACGCGGCAAAACGCATGCAATCGTCGTGATTGCCGAAGGCGTCAAAGAAAATGCGGCAAAGATCCTCGCCTATTTCGACGTCGACAAGCAGAGGGTGGGGTTTGAGCTGCGTGCGACGACGCTCGGGCACGTCGTGCGCGGCGCTCCGCCCAGCGCCTTTGATCGCCTGCTGGCGACCCGGCTGGGCGTCAACGCCGTCAAATGCCTGAGCAATGGCGAGACCGGCGTATTGATCGGCTATCAGAAAAACGAGGTCACGCGCACCCCGCTCGCCGAGATCGTCGGCCGCACCAAGCCGATCGACACGGAACTGGTCGAACTCGCCCGCATCCTCGCGAAGTGATACCGGCCGCAGTCATTTGTGGGCTTCCGAGCACCTGCCGCTCAACGTTGGTGCCAGAATGCTTTCAGGGCGGCAGAGATCAGAATCAGGCCGAGAAGCAGCTTGAGCACCTCAGCCGAGGTTGACCCGGCGAACGCCCCGCCCGCTGCCGCACCGACAAGGCTTTCGATACCCATTGGCAGGCCGACGCGCAACAATGTGGAGCGGCCGGGCAGCAATCCCATCCGGCTATACCGGAACAGGCCCATGCATACAGTCGGGATCGAGATGAACAGCACGGCGCTGGCGGCCGTGTGGATGTCCGCGCCGAACACAAAGATCAGCGCTGGAATGAGCAGTTCGCCACCGGCGACGCCGAGGAAGGTGCTGGCCGTGCCGATGCACAGGCCGAGGGCGATACCGGCGAACATTTGCCAGCCGGGTATGGCAGGGACGAGCGCGGGCAGGCCGGCGGGCAGCAGCTGCTCGCCGATCAGCAGCAGACCGATCGCCATCAGCAAGATTGCGATGGCGCGTTCAAGCCGGTGATCGGTGACGCGCGACAGCAGCCGCGCGGCGAACCATGCGGCCGTGACGCCGCCAATCCCGAGCGTGATGACGGCCGGCGCGAAAGCGCCGACGCCGACAAGTGAGCCCGTGTGCCAGCGTACGACAAGCGCCGTCACCAAGGTTATGAGGCTAAGGATTTGATTCATCGGCACGGCCGCGCGCGCGGTGAAGCCGATCAAGGCAACGAGTATCGGTAGACGAAATTCGCCGCCGCCCAGACCAATCAAGCCGCCGCCGACGCCGATCAGCAAGGCGCAGCCGAGGGCGATCGCCGTCGTGCGCCAGCCCAAAAGCGCGGGCGCAGCGGTAGGAGCAACCAAACTCATCACGCACCCACAGATCCGCTATGGCGAGGAGGCCATAACGGATCTCCGGCGCTATGGCAATAAGGCTATAGCGCCGCGGAGCGAGATATTTAGATTTTCGGCCCGGCGTCTGGTCGTGCGTGCCGCCCGAGTGCCGCCACATCATCGGCGGCTATGTTGGAAGCGCGGTCATGGATGCGCCGGTAGCGTTCGAGCACCTCGGCGCCAAACGGCGTCAACGTCGCGCCGCCCCCACCCGAGCCGCCCGGCGCGGCCCTTACCACGGCCTCGGTGAAGGCTTGATTCATGCTGTCGAGCAGGAGCCATGCCCGCTTGTAGGACATCCCCATCTCGCGGGCGGCGGCCGAGATCGAGCCGGTGTCACGGATGCTTTCGAGCAATTTGGCCTTGCCGGGGCCGATGCGAGCGCCGGACTCGAAAACGATGCTGATCCTTACCCGAGCCATGCCGCACTGTGCCACACTCGGCGCTCCAAAATCGCGTCCCGTTATGCAGAACGGTCTTGCCCCCGGATGAAACGAGGTTCGGTCATAGGCGCAAAAGGGGGAAATTCGATACGGTGAGTTCTGCCAGCTCCGCCCCGGCCGGACCTTCGGCAGCGATCGTCGCTGCGATATGCGGCGCCGAAATCCTGGGCCTCGCGGGGTATTCGACGGTTCCGGCGCTGCTGCCGCAATTCATCGAGGAATGGTTTCTGACCAACACACAGGCCGGGTGGCTCGCCGGCATCGTGTCCGCGGGCTATATGCTGGCCGTCGTCCCGCTGGTCAGCCTGACCGATCGCCGGTCCGCTCGAAGGATCTATCTCGCCTCGAGCACGCTGAGCGCGCTGTCATGCTTCGGTGTTGCACTGAGCGGCAGTCTGCTCCCGGCGCTGGGATTTCGGGCTGTCGCCGGGATCGCGCTCGCCGGGATGTACATGCCGGGACTGCAGGCACTCACGCACAGCGTCGAGGGGGCACGACGGGCGCGCATTGCGGCGTGGTATACAAGCTCCTTCACGATCGGCGCGTCATTGTCGTTCCTCCTCGGCAGGATCGGAACACTGTTGGGCTGGCGCAGCGCCTTTGTGCTTGCCGGTGTCCTCAGCACGGCCGGCGTCGCCGTCGCATGGGCGGCGCTGCCCCGGGCGGATCCCGAGATCACCAGGGAAGCGCGCCCGGTTCTCGACATCAGACCGGTTCTGGGCAATCGCGATGCGCTCGTTCTGATCTTTGGTTATGCCGCGGCGATCTGGGGTTCGGCCGGATTGCGGCAGTGGATTGTCGTCTTTCTCGCGTTTTGTGCCGCCGAGCAGACCGGAGCCCCCACGCAGGCCTGGAGCATGCTGGCGGTCGGCGCGCTGATCAGTTTCCTCGGCGTCCCGGCGGGCCTTCTCGGCAACGAGCTGTCGATCCGCTACGGCCTGCGCAATATTGCCGTCCTTGTCTTCCTGCTGTCGGCGTTCGCGGGCGGCCTGTTCGGGTTTACGGCGATGCTGCCTTACATCGCCGTCTTGAGCCTCGCCGTGGTCGCCGGGTTCATCGTGCAGGGCAATTTCTCCAATCTCACTTCGGGTGTCCTCGCCGTTGCCGCGCCGCGCCACAGAGGCGCAACGATCGGGCTATATTCCTGCGTCGGGTTTGGCGGCGGGTTCCTCGGCACACTCCTGTTCGGCATTACCCTCGACCAGTTCGGCGGGACGTCGCAGCCCGCCGCCTGGATCGTGAGCTTCGGCACCTGTGGGCTCGCTTGTTTGGCCGGCGGCGCCGCGACCATTTTCCTATCGCGAGACGTTTGGCAACGCCCTCCGTGAGCCGATCTAGGTGGTCGGCGCACGCTCATACCAGCCGCGCGAAAGCAGCACGATGCGGACCACCGAGAGCATCACCGGCACCTCGACCAGCACGCCGACCACGGTCGCGAGCGCGGCGCCCGATTGAAAGCCAAAAAGCGCGATCGCCGCGGCAACCGCCAGCTCAAAGAAATTCGACGCGCCGATCAGCGCCGACGGGCAGGCGACGTTGTGCGGGACGCCAAGAGCGCGATTGAGGCCGTATGCAATTCCGGCATTCAAGTAGACCTGGATCACGATCGGAATAGCGAGCAGCGCAATAATGAGCGGCTGCCTGACGATCTGGTCGCCTTGGAAGCCGAACAGCAGCACGAGCGTCGCCAGCAACGCAATCAGCGATATCGGCTGAAGCTTCCGGAGGGTTTGCGCAAGCGCCGGAGGGCCGCCGTGCGCCAGCAAGGATCGCCGCCACAACTGCGCAGCAATCACCGGCACGACAATGTACAGGACCACAGACAGAAACAGCGTCGTCCACGGCACCGTGATCGACGACAGGCCAAGCAACAATCCGACAATCGGGGCAAAGGCGAACACCATGATTGTGTCGTTGAGTGCGACCTGGGTGAGGGTGAAATTCGGCTCGCCGTCGGTCAGGTTGGACCATACGAACACCATCGCGGTACACGGCGCCGCGGCCAGAATGATGAGACCGGCGATATAGCTGTCGATGTAGCCTGGCGGCAGCAACGGGCGAAAGAGCCAGCCAATGAACAGCCAGGCGAGCAGGGCCATGCTGAAGGGCTTGACCAGCCAATTGATGCCGACGGTCACGGCAATGCCGCGCCATTGCTCGGCCACCCGGTGCAGCGCGCCGAAATCGACCTTGAGCAGCATCGGCACGATCATCAGCCAGATCAGCACGGCGACAGGAATATTGACCTCGGCCACGGTCATGCGGCCGAGCGCCTGGAAGGGCGTCGGTAACAACCGGCCGAGCGTAATACCGGCGATGATGCACAGCGCGACCCAGACGGTCAGATAACGCTCAAAAGTGCCGAGCGCCGGCGCCACGGGGCGCCGGCTGGTTTCGGTGACAGATGTCATGGTAACTCCAGCCTTGGAGCCGCCCCACGGCGGCCGATGTCATCGATGTTGCGTTTGATCGTCATGCGGTCGAGCTTCTCGATCGGCAGGGCGACGAAAAGCTTGATCCGGTTCTCGAGCGCGACATACGCCTCGCGGAAAGCGCGGCGCTGTTCGGCTTCCGTGCCTTGCACAGCTGCCGGATCGAGCACGCCCCAGTGCGCCGTGACCGGATTGCCGGGCCACACGGGACACACTTCGCCGGCGGCCTGGTCGCAGACGGTGAAGACAAAATCCATCACCGGCGCGCCGGGCCGCGCGAATTCATTCCAGCTCTTGCTGCGCAACCCGCTTGTCCGGAGACGCAGCTTTTCGAGTAGATCGAACGCTAGCGGATGCACCAGGCCTTTCGGAAAGCTGCCGGCGCTATAGCCCTCGAACCGGCCCTTTCCCCAATGGTCGATCAACGCTTCGGCGAGGATGCTCCTCGCCGAATTGCCGGTGCAGAGAAAGAGGACATTGTAGACCTTTTCATCCACAGCTTGCCCCGCCGACGCCGGGCTTGCGCGCTTCGAGGGCCGCCGAGGCCACAAAATTCTCGATACCGCGGCCCGGCGCCCAGGTTGCGACCAGCTCCCGGCTTTCGGGCTGCGGCGTCACCCGAATATCGATAAAGCCCGCCTGCGCCAGCCAGGTCTCGATCTGTTCGACCAGCGCCGCGCCGGCAATGCAGCCGCAGAGCAGCACCGGATCGGCCCTCAGCTCAGGCGACAGCGGCGCGATGTTGACGACATCCGAGATCGCCAGCCGCCCGCCCGGTTTCAGCACGCGGAACGCCTCGCGGAACACCTGCGCCTTGTCCGGCACCAGGTTGATCACGCAGTTGGACAAGATGGCGTCGGCGGTATTGTCGGCGACCGGCAGATGTTCGAGCTCGCCGAGGCGAAACTCGACATTGGCGGCGCTGATCTTGTCAGCGTTTTCGCGTGCCTTTTTCAGCATCTCATGGGTCATGTCGACGCCGATCACCCGGCCGGTCGCGCCGACCTGCCGAGCGGCGAGAAAGCAGTCAAAGCCGGCGCCGCTGCCGAGATCGACCACGACCTCGCCGGGCTTGAGCGCCGCGATCGCCTGCGGGTTGCCGCAGCCGAGCCCGAGATTGGCGCCATCGGGCACTGCCCCGAGCTCGGCGTCCGAATAGCCCATCCGCCGCGACTTGTCCGCCGGCGTACCGGGTGCCGTGTCCCCGCAGCAAGAGCCACTCGCCTCGGCAATGCCGCCGTAGCGGGTGCGCACCATCTCCTTGATCTGAGCGTCTTCCATCCCCGTCTCCATCATCTCATCGTCAGAACCGTTAACGCGCGCAGCAGGCGCTTGCGATCGCCGCCGGCTCGGGAGCTGTTTGCCGGATTGCTTCGGGCTCGCAGCAAGTCGGTGCGCAACAGGCTGCCTCGCTAACCTCCGTCAGCTTCGCCAGTGACCCTTCGCCATAGACCGTGCTTTCGCCGTAGGTGAGGAAGGTCTCCCATGGCACTCCCTGCGGGTCGGCGATCCACTGCTTGTCGGATTTGGCATAGCAACAGGTTGTTGCCTTGGCCTCGACGATTGGCCGCTCGGCACGGGCCAGGCGGTCATAGACCTCGGCGAGTTCGGCTTCGTCCTCGGCCTGGATGCCGAGATGCGAGATGCCGGCGGCGCGGCCAGGGCGCACGCTGATCGCGAAATTGACCCTCGGATCCTCGAGCATCCATTTGACGTAACCGTCCTTGACGACGGTCGGCTCGGCCGCGAACAGCGTCGAATAAAACCGGGTCGACTGTGCAAGATCGTCAACCGACACGTGAACGTGCAGGCGCTTCATTACTCTCTCCTGTCGCAAAGGCATTGGCGGGGTTGCAGGCGGGCACGCAGGACGCGCCGCGCCCGCAGCAATTTTCGGTGAGATAGGCAAGCAGCTCGGTCATCGCGCCGTACTCGGCCGAATAGATGAGCTGCCGGCTCAGGCGTCTCTGTGTGATCAGGCCGGCATGGACGAGCTGCGCCAGATGGAAAGACAATGAGGACGGTTGAACGCCGAGGCGCTCCGCGATGACGCCTGCCGGCAGCCCCGCAGGGCCGCAGGTGACTAACAATCGGAACAGCGCAAGGCGGGTTTCTTGGGCAAGGGCGCCGAGGGCTGCGATCGCGTGTTTCTCATCCATAGCCAAGACTTCCAACATTCAACGATCGTCAAAATATGCGCTTTAATCGCGGCGTCAAGCGGTATTTTGAAAATTGTTGAAACAACGTACCGTGGCTTGGAATCAGCCGACGATCTTGCCGAGCACGGCTTGAATGACGGGGCTGACCTTGGCTAGCGTCAACGCCATCAGCGCAAGCAGGCCAAGTCCGACGCCGCGCAGGAATAAGAGGTAGCCGTGCCAACCTGCCGATACCGGCTCGGCCGGGCGCAGGTGGAGATCGGGCAGCGTGAACATCAGCCCGAACGTGTAGGCGAGCTTCTGCAGCCCGCGCGACGCGGTCGATGCGGGCGGGGCCTGCAGGGCGTCCGGCGCCACCGCCTCGTACATGGGCGGGACCTTGTCGGGGACGGCGAGCAGGGATCCGACCCGCCCGCTGCGCGCGAACAAAAGTGGCAGTGTCAGCAGCATCCAGCACAACAAGGCCACACCGACGACGCGCCCAAGCCGGGTGCCATAGCCTGTGGCGCCGCCCCAGACGATGCGTTCGACCCATAAGAAGGCCTTGTCCGCCGGCGACGCTTCGGGCTGAGCGAGTTCTTCTTCGATCAACCTGTTGCGCAGCACCGCCGCCGCCTCCCGCGCTTCGTCATCCTTCTTGAGCTCTTCGAGACGCAGTTGCAGGGGACGCAATACGTCGCTGCCGGGCGCGCTGCGGAGCAGCGCCGGGCTGATTTCGGACCACTGCATTTGCAGGTTCAGGATCTGGGCGCCCTCGAGGTCCAGCTTTTCGGCGACCTTCAATCCGCTAAAGTCGCTGCGCGCTCCCCGCAGTGAGGCTTGCTTCAGCGTCAGCTCGCCGGGCGTGACCCGCAGGTTGACCAGCAACATGTCGCCTCGCGCGTCGACAAAATCGAGGCGCAGCGAACGCATCCTGCAACCCCTGAAATCGGCCAGATGCATAAAGACCGACATCTGCTCCATATCGCCGAAATCGGCGTCACCGAGCCGGCAGAAGCGAAATTCCGCGTCGCCGCCAAAGATCACGTTGCGCCAGCTGGCCCGGCCCGTGACTTCGAGGCCGAGGAAGGATGCGTCAGCCTCGAAACGGCCGGTGTCGAAGCGCACGCCGGTGCCGAAGCTGCTGCGGTCGAAGCGGGCCGGGGCTGCAAACCGCGCGTCGGTGAAGCTAATGCTGCTGCGGATCGGCAGCGGCGGGCGGAACTGTGAGGACGTGATCGCCACCGGCCCACCAAACCGCACGCCGCGGAACAGCGCCTGTCCGTTCAAAGTACTGCCGTGCAGCGTGAACGCGTCGTCGAACTGGGCGCCGTCGAACCAGGCACGATCGGTCACGACGCTGTTTTCTATTTCGAGCGCCGCGCTCCAGCTTGTGCCGCGCAGATCGACATTGCGCAAATGCGAGCGGTCGATCCAGAGCGGAAGCGCGGGGCCAGCGGCGCTCGAAAGCAGTGTTCCGTCGAGCTGCACGTCGCGCATGACAAAGCGCTTTGCGCCCAGCGGCGGCTGCATCTTGGCCACGTCGAAATCGCCATCGATCTGCACGCTGCGCAGCTCTGCGCTGCGGGCGATCTCCGCATATGCGGCCTCCGGCGTGATATGAGAAAGCGGCTCGGCAAGCGCACCTTGGAGCGGCATTAAAAGGGCGCTGCACAAGACCTGCAGCAGCCGGCCCAAGCGCCCCCAGACACTCATCGGCGGCTGTTCAATGGATTTCATCGAGCGACTTGAGCGAGCACCAGCGTTCGCGCGGCTGATTATCGAGTAGGCGCTGGGCGAGAGCGCTCAGTTCAGCCACGTCCGCCGGCTGGGCGCGCAGCCCTTGCGCGCTCGCCGCTGCGCTAACCTTTTCGACGACGGTCGGCGAGGGGCGTGCCGGGCTCGACGAGCCAGCTTGGCAGATCGCGGCCTGCAGGCCGCCCAGCAAAGCCGCTTCGAAGCCCCGCACCCGGCGTTCGTTTGACGCCGAGCCAACGTGGCTGCCGCCACCGGCGATCAGCTCGACGCGGTCGCGCAGCTCCATCACCACCATGTCAGCCGCCACGCCATTGAGCGCCTCGTATTCGCGCAAGTAGGTTTCGCGAAAGCGTGCGTCGTTGATGGCCTGGGCCGCGGGTTGGGCAGGCGAGGCAACGGATCCGAAAATAAGGGCGAAGGCAAACACTGGCGCGCGAATTCGGCAGTGACGGTGCTGTCTTCGCACGGCCACGCGCTTTACCGGCGTCACCGGGGCCTACTCCTGTGCGATCAGGCGGCGGCACATCTGCATGCGGTACATTTCCAGCAGCCGGGCGCCGCTGCTGTCGAGGCCGCCACTGCCGCAGGGAGAGGCGCGCAGCGCAGCCTCGATCGCCTCCATTCGCTCCGTGTCCGGCGGGTGGGTGAGGGGAAATGCAAACGCGACCGCGCCGCGGCGCTTCTCGGCGGCGTGCGCGGCGACGACCTGCTGGTAGAGATCCGGCCCGATCTTGGCGCGCAGTGCCTGCGCGATCACCGGGCTCTCGGTATTTCGCCCCATCTCGATAAGTTTGTCGCTCATTGAAGCAAGGAAGTACCAATTCGTCCCCAGCATGTAGATCGCATGACGCAGCTGACCGTCTGCTCCGATTCTGCACTGCTGTCCAAGCAGCGCTGCCCCAGCCAGGTCGGCGGCGCGCTCTAGACTTTGACTTTGGCGTGAGCCTCTTTCTACCAATTCCGGGCAGGCCCGCCGTTCATCTTGCTGGCGGGGTGTCAGGTTCTTGAGCCGCAACATGTCGGCTTCCTCCGACTGCGAGCGGCCGATTTGCAAATGCCCCATCTCATGCGCCAGCACAAAGGCCAGCGCGCCTTTCGTCAACCAGCCGACGCGGCGGTTGGTCGGGGTATCTACCGACAGCGCATACGGGTCCCAGAACTGACGCACTGCTTCCAAGCCGATCACGTCGACGCGTGCCAACGCGGCGGTAAGATCGGGTTCCTGCTTGGTCTGCGTCATCACCGTCGCGGCGGTAAACCGCTTCGCCGCGGCGGTGTTCAGAAAAATAATGTTGGTGTCTTCATCTGCGCGTGCGCCGCCGCGCAGATTGTCGGCGGTGAAGTTGGGCACGCCCTCCTCGTCGAGCAAGCCGCCATCGGGCAGGCGCCGGGCATCGATCAGGAAGATGTTGAGCCAGCCAGCGCGATACGCCTGGTTGACCTGGACACCCCGCCACCGGCCGGGTGCCGCCTGCGTCAAGGCGCTAGCCACTTCGAATACGACCTCGGGAAAGTAGTTATCGATCACCCCTGCGCGTTCGAGCTTGCTTGCAATGGCGGGCCCATCGGCCTGAGTGGCGGGAGCGAACGCGACCCCAATGGCGCAGATCAGCGCGGCGCCAATCCGCCTGTGCGACCCCGCAATTCCTGCGCGGATCATGGTGGACTCCTCCCCAGAGAAACCAGGAGCAAATGCGACAATCGCCAGCGTGCTCCAGTGCAACGAATCAGCCGGGGTCGATCCGCACCGATGCAGGCTTGAACTTTACGCCTGAAACCGTGTTTCCGTCGGGCACCGGACGAGCGACCGTGTTCTTCAACCAGCAGCGCCCGGTTGGCCCTTGCACGCCCGCACGCACATAGGTCCAGGATGCACAGATCCCGTCCTGTGCGCAGGCGGCCTCGCAATTGTTCCAGCTGTTGGTCTGGAAGTTCTTAAAGTCGGAACCAGGCCGATTGATTTTGCCTTCTGCGCGCAGGTCGCTCTTGGAGATGAAATTGCGCGGTCCGGAATCGCAGCACGCATCTTTCACGATATTGGGCAGGGTATCCTTGAGCCAGCAATGTCCGCTCGGCCCCTGGATCCCAGGCTTGACCCAGGTATAGGCTTGGCAGCGCGATTCACCGCCGCAGGTAGTCCTGCACACGAATGCCGAAGGCGCGTTGAAGTTGGCGTAATCGTGCCCCGGCAAGTTCGTCCCGTCGACGGCAAATGCCGACCCGGAAGACATCATCAGCACAAGCGAGATGAGAGCAAGGCGCATGACCGACCTCTGCACTTTGACGCGGGATACTATGAACCGGTCATGCGCATGCCGATTGTGAGCTAGCTCACAATCGACAAAAAAGTTCTCACGAGGCTCCCGGAGCGGCTCTAAAATCGACAAATTTCACTGGTATACGAGCGCAGATTTGCTCCCGAGTTGGTGCTGTTATTGTGAGTTCCCTACCGGCCGACGGCCGACCCGCCCTGGATGAAACCGTGCGTGGACCGCTGTCCCGGCGAAAGCCGGGACCCATATACCCGCCGCTCGTGCCGCCGAGGGATGGACCCGGCTTTCGCCGGGGAAGCGTTCATCATTGTTTGCCGTTACGAACGCCTTTGTTTCTTGTTAGGAGCGCTTGCGCGACGAAGCAATCTCGACCAGTTGAGCGCCCGGCGGCCCGAGATTGCTTCGCTTTCGCTCGCAATGACGATTGAGGCCGATGGCGCGCAATAACAGTAATGGACAATTTGCGTGCAGAAGCCCGTGACCTCGTTGCCCGTCACCTGCAACTATCGAGAGAATCCCGCTGTAGACTCGCTGCAGAAGCAGCGGGGGGTTGTTAGCGGATCAACTAAAGATTGTGATCGCCTTCGAGGCGGACCGTGGCCGGGCCACCACGTTGGGGCTCGGGAAAATCGGTCACTACGACTTCTCCGGTAACAGTGTCGAGCGTGGCGCAGCTCAATTGCCGATCATTCCCTTGGTCACGGGCCTCGCCCGCGGAGCCGGGATTGATCACCAGCACTTTGCCGACCCGGCGTACCAGCTGATGATGCGTGTGACCGTACAGTACGAAATCGGCCTCGACCTCGCCGAACCGCGCCAACAAGGAGCTGTGCGGATAGACGTAGGCCCCGCGCGGCTCCCACGGCGTCGAGTGAACGATGAGAATTTTCTTCCCGCCGAAATTCAGCTCGAGCCGCTTTGGCCGCTCCGCGAGCCACTGCAGCAGCGCGCAGTCGATCCAGCCCGCCCGGCGGGCGCGGTCGCCCTGCGGCCCGAGAAAGCCCTCCTCATGGTTGCCGAGGATCGTGTGGGCGTTCCGGTCTTTAAGGATTTGCACGACCTCGTTCGAGAAACGGTATTCGTAGATGCTGTCGCCAAGACAGATGAGCTCGTCGACATCGCCGAGAAGTTCCAATGCCCTGAGCAAGCCAAGCTGGTTGCAGTGCACATCCGAGACTATGCCGATTTTCACGCGGCGCTCCGGCAGGCAATGATGTTCATCGGCTTCAGGCTCATGGCGACTTCCCCGCGCTGGTTCAGCACCTCGACCAGGGTACGCACCATGCCGCGATCGGGTCTCGAGCGCGACCGCGTGGCGTCGAGAACCGAAACCCGTATGCGCAGTACGTCGCCCGGCCGCACTGGCTGCAGCCAGCGCAGTTCGTCGATGCCGGGGGAGGCAAGGCTCGCCTCCCTCGGCAGAAAGTTATCGGCGAGCAGCCGCATCATAAGGGCCGCAGTGTGCCAGCCGCTGGCGATCAAGCCGCCAAAACGGCCACTCGCCGACTTTTCGGGATCGACATGCATGTCCTGAGGGTCAAACCGTCGGGCAAACTCGATGATCGCGGCTTCGTCGACCCGAACCTCCCCGTATTCAAAGACGCTGCCGGGGGCGTAGTCCTCGAAATAGCGGTCTCCGGCCGGCAGAGCAAAATGCGACTGGCTCATCGGCACGAGAGTGGGCGAGACATTTTCATCAGCGGTGCTGGCCGGGCTGCCACAGGATTTCGGTTTGTCCCTGCTGGTTGAGATACCGCGCCAGCACGAACAGGAGGTCGGACAGGCGGTTGGCGTATTTGAGTGCGGCCGGGTTCACCGGCTCTTGATAAGCGACTTCCGTCATATGTCGCTCCGCCCGGCGGACGATGGTGCGGGCGTGATGCAGGTGGGCGGCGGCGTGGCTGCCCCCAGGGATGACAAAGCTGTCGAGCGGCGCCAAAGCGGCGTTGAAGAAATCAATGCGGTCCTTGACCCATTTGACCTGCTGTTCGCTGACCCGCAGCGGCTCCACCTTGCGGTGTTCGCGCTCGGGACGGCACAGATCGGCCCCGAGATCGAAGAGATCGTTTTGAATGCGGCTCAACACGCCGCGAAGCTCGGTATCGCTGACATGGAGAAGCGCGATACCAATGACCGCGTTCGCCTCGTCGATGCCGCCATAGGCGGCTACGCGCTTGTGGAATTTTGGCAGGCGCGCTCCGTCACCGAGCGAGGTGCGACCGTCGTCGCCGGAGCGCGTGTAGATCCGATCGAGTTTCATGGGAATTTCCGATGCGGTCAAGTGGGACTACTCGATCCCGCATCACAACCTTGCCAAAGCCGTGCTCACGTTTCAAGCATCGTGTCGGTTCAGCGGGAAAGCGTCCGAGCCGCGGGGTCGCTTGCCTTCGGTGATCAATTCGGCGAGGCGGTAGAGGATCGTGGCGGCGGGGCCGGCCGCCTCTTCGGCGAGAATGCGCTCGACGGCAAGGTTGAGAAGCGCGTTCGGGATAAGCGCCCTTTGTGCGGGCGGCGCCGCCGCAGAGACTTCGTCGAGCAGAACGTCGATCAGGCGCATCACCGTTTGCAAATCGGCGATCTCGTCCGCCAGCGCGCGAACCATGGGCTTCATGGCGGTGCTCATTGCAGTAGTGAAAGGCCGGGGTCGGTGCAAACCGACGCCAATCCGACGCGGTGCCGGGCTGCCGGTCTTCTGTTCCGTATTGGGACGATGAGGCCGCCTCGTATCATGGCGTTCGCCAGGCCTCGCGCAGGCAGCATAGCCATGCGTGCCGCCGCGTCCGTCAACCAGCCCGCGAGAATTGCCGCAGCCGCATCGGTCTGTGACCCTTGCAGCAGGCCTTCGAGCCGAAGAAACCGTGCTTCGTCTTCGCCCAGAAAACGGCAATGAGGACAGCGCACGTCGAGCGGGCGGAGCGCGGCGACCGAGATGATATTGAACAGGGCGTTGAAGGCCGGAACGGCACATTCGGCGATCGCGGCGGCGCGAAACCCATTCCGCCAATCCGGATGGCTGCCGGCCGGGTCGCGGCATCGCGCAGCAAAAAGGCGCAGTGTCGCTACGAGCAGCAGCTCGGCTGCTGCCAATTCCTCTACGAGGGCATCGGCGACATGGCGTTCCTCGGCGTGGCTCAGGGCCATGACGGGCTCCGGCTGATTGAACCGACGGCGACGCTAACCGACAGCTATTGCGAGTGCAACTCATTTTCAATTATACTCCCGTCCGAGCCGGAGGAGGGGACAATGGTGGGGGATCGTGCCGATCGCGAAACCGACATGACAGGGTTGAGTTATGGGGAGCATCTGTTGGTCTGGAGTTGGCGGAAGATCGTCATGGGCTACGGTGGCTGTCCCCTGATCGCGCGCGAGTTCTCGCTCCTGTGCGGGGAGGATGGCAGCGAAGTGCTGGCAACCCTTTACACCTTCTTGCAAGCGTTGGGTCATGCCGGGCGCGGCCGGTTGGAGGTCGGCTATCCTGGTTACCCCTCGCTCACGATCGACGAGCGCAAAATGCTTGTCCTGATCGCGGTTGCGCAAAGCGGCGATGCGACCCGCCTCGAAGCCCATCTGCGAATTCTCGCCGGGGCGGCGTTTCGCCCCGCGCTGGCAATTGCGGTCCGCGCGTTAGGCACGGCGCTCAATGAGCATGACCTGCGATTGTCTCTACCTGCAGCGAATTTTAACCCGGATATTGCAGTTGGACTTCAATCCCGGCATCATCAAGCCGATGGTTCCCCTCGGGGATCAAAAGGGAACACGGTGAGGCCCCGCCTTTGAACGGGTAGGGCCGATGCCGCGGCTGCCCCCGCAACTGTGAGCGGCGAGCCGAGCGCCAACCAAGCCACTGGGTGACCGGGAAGGCGGCGCAAGGCAGAGACCCGCGAGCCAGGAGACCTGCCATCGGTCGTGGTCACGCACGAGCACGTCGGGCGGGGTGCACCGATGGGGACCAGGAACCGCCTCTTGGCTGAGCCGGTATCTGGGCTTTGGCTCGTGGTGACGTGTCACGTTACCGCGAGGTCTAACCCGTGTCCCGTCTCTCTGCACTTTCGGTGGGCCGTATGGTGCTTTCATTTCTGCTTGCCTGCCGCACGCTTCCAGTGAGCGCCGCCGACAGCAACGCGCGAGCCGAGCCGGTCGCGCTGCCCACCGTGGTCGTCACGCCAACTCGCCTGCCTACGCCCGAGAACGAAGTCGGCAGCAGCATCACGGTCATCACCGAAGAGGAGATCCAACGCAAGCAAGAGCGGACCCTGCCCGATGCGTTGAAAGACGTGCCCGGGCTCAATGTCCTCCAGACCGGAGGGCCGGGTGGCACCACCTCGGTTTTCATCCGCGGGGCAAACTCCAACCAGACCAAGGTCTTCATCGACGGCATCGACGCGACCAATCCGGCGTCGGGGATCTTCAATTTCGAGCATGTTCTGACTTGGGACATCGAGCGCGTCGAAGTGGTGCGGGGCCCGCAAAGCGGGCTTTACGGTGCCGACGCCATCGGTGGGGTCATCAACATCATCACGAAAAAGGGCACGGGGCCGGCTCAGTTCGCCGGGAGCCTCGAGGGCGGGTCATTTGGCACCCTGAACCAGAACATCCGGGCCAGCGGATCGGCCGATCGGTTCGACTACTATGTCGACTTTGCGCATTTCCATACGGGCGATACGCCTGTCACGCCTCCCGATCTGGTGCCGCTGGGGCGCCCGGTGACGGGCGACGCCTATGACAACAAGACGCTGTCGGCGAGGCTTGGCAGCACCCTCGCCGAAAATTTCGATGTCGGCTTGGTGCTGCGCTACATCGATACGACCCTGCGCTTTACCGGCAATGACTTCCTCGGGCCGGAGAGTCTGCAAAGCACCGAGAGCGATCAACAGCTGTTTACCCGCGGCACGGCGCATCTCGTTTCATTCGGCGGCGCCTTCGATCAAACGCTGGGATTTGCCTACACGAAGTTCAATCAACGCGATTTCGACCCGAATCCGCCGACCCCCGTGCCGAGCTTCTTCAACGGCGATCGCCTGAAGGCCGATTGGCAGGGCGACATCAAGCTTATGGAAGGCCAGGTTCTGACGCTGCGCGCCGAGCATCAGCGCGACGAGATCACCACTCCGGTTGCGGGGATCACCGATAACGCCGGGATGGTTCAGCTTCAATCCAGCATCGGCGAGCGGTTCTTCAACGCGGTCAGCGTCCGCTACGACAGCTACGACACATTTGGCGCCAAACCAACCTTCCGCATCGCCCCGACTCTTTTGATCCCGGAAACCGGCTCACGACTGAAAGGCAGTGTCGGGACCGGGTTCAAGCCGCCGACCCTGGCGCAGCTTTTTCAAAACTTTCCGTCGTTCAATTTTTTCGGAAACCCAAATCTCAAACCGGAGACTAGCTTCGGCTACGATGCGGGGTTCGAGCAGACGCTGCTCGCAAGGCGCATCCAGTTCGGGGCTACCTATTTCCACAATAACATCGACAACCTGATCACAACCAATGACACATTTACTTCCTTCGAGAATGTTGGCCGAGCGACGACTTATGGCATCGAGAGCTTCGCTGCATACACTCCGTGGGAACCCCTTACGCTACGCGCCGACTATACGTTTCTGATCGCCAAGAATGACATCCTCGATCAAGAATTGCTGCGCCGGCCCAAGCACAAGGCGAGCTTGAACGCGGCCTGGCATATCACGGAGGAAGCGGTACTCTCGGCAACCCTCCTCTATGTGGGGCCTTGGGTGGACGTCAGCCGAGCGGGCACGGTTTCCGGCATACAGGCAAACGGCTATACTCTTGTAAACCTCGCCGGCTCCTACGATCTCGGCAACGGCGTGAGCGCTTACGCGCGCATCGACAATTTGCTCGACCGCCGCTACCAAGACCCGACCGGGTTCTTGCGCCCCGGATTCGGCGTCTTTGCCGGCGTGCGGCTCGCCCTCGACGCGGCAGGACCAGCGCGGTAAGCAAAGATGGAGGAGAGTGGATGCCGCGAAACACGCGACCGGAACGATCCACGGATCCCGACGGCGCGACCGTCGAGGCCTTCTCGATGCCTACCGACGAGGCCAGCCTCGAGGAGATGCTTCGCGATCTGTTCGAGAATCATTGGGACAAAATCACCTTCGGGCCACTGATCCAGGGTGCCGCCTGGGAAATCCGGGCAGCGCAACCGCCCACCCATGTCGGCATGCTGGACGGCTATTTGACGGTCGCCTTCGGCGCTTCGCATTTCCATCTCTGCATCGGCCCCCACAAGGGCTCGCGAGAGAATCCGACCCCTGAGGCGTTAGCCCGTCACCGCCGGACTGCCCGCGCGGAGCTCTATCGAAGGCTGGATAAGTCCGGCGCGCCGGTTTCGTGGGGGTTGCGCTTGTTCAATGGCCATGGCGAACAGCAGGCGACAATCCTTCTTCCCAATCCATTCCTCGCGCCCACTTCCGACAAGGTCCTAAAGACGCCAGACTGGGCACGGCTCGATCTGTGGGACCGGCTTCGGTCGCGCTGGCTCGGCCTGACCGAGCCAGACCCGCTCGATCGCTCAAGCCGCGGCTTCGGTCACGGATAGCGAAAACACAAGACATTTCGACAAGGAGAAGTTGATGCAACCATTCTCGGTATACGCTCCGTTAGCTTGGCGTCACCGGCTCTGGCTCGCTCTGCTGGTCTCAGCCAGCGTGGCGTTCAGCCTCGGTTTCGCCTGCGCGGTGCCGCTTGCGGCTTTCGCTGCCGCCGCGGCGCTGACTTTATCCCGTAATGACGCGCTGCGTTTGATCCTTTTGGTTTGGCTCGCAAACCAGTTCGTCGGCTTCAGCGTCCTCGGATATCCCTGGACCCCGAGCACGCTTGCTTGGGGGATAGTGCTGGGCATCGTCGCCGTCGTCGCGACATTGGCCAGCCAATGGATCGCCGCGCGCCTTGCAGAAGCCCCACGCGCCTTCAGCTTTGCGGCGATTTTCTTGGTTGCCTTCGTAGTCTACGAGGCGGCGTTGTTGCTGGTGTCGGCGACCCTGCTCGGGGGGACGGAGGTTTTCACCGGAGAGATCCAAGGCCGCATCCTGGCTATCAATGCCGCGGCGTTCGTCGGCTTGCTCGCGTTGAACCGCATTGCGATCTCCCTCGGGCTCGTCGTCAACCCGCCCGTCCGAACCTCCCTAAGGGAACGACACGCGTAGGATAAGCCACTGCCTGAGCCATATGATCGAGAGCAGTTATGCGCAAGCTTCCCTGCTTGACCCTCGCCTGCCTCCTGACCATAGACATTATACCGGCAGTTGCCGGGACAGTGACGGTTTCCTTTGTTCACCCCGAGAATTACACCGATGCCAGCTTGCAGGCGCGCTACGAGACAAAGGCCGATCAATGGACGCTTGACGAGATCGGCCGCTATCTCGAAAGCCTCGGCGGACGCCTCGGCCCGCAGCAGGTCCTGACGCTGGACGTTTTGAATGTGGACCTTGCCGGCAAGATCGAATGGTGGCGACGGAAAGCCTACGATCTGCGCATCCTGCGAGACGTTTATCCGCCCCGATTTGCGCTGCATTACCGGTTGGCGGAAGGCGGGCGGACGTTGCTCGAGGGCGAGGAGACGGTCGTAGATCCCAACTACCTGGCCAACCCGGCGCTGTATTTTACCCCGAGCGACCCGCTGCGCTTTGAAAAGGCCATGCTGGGGAGTTGGTTCCAGGCGCGGTTTGCTGTGCGAACTCGTGTGAGCCTTCGGTGAGCGCTCCCCTAAACGGGGCGTCGGTCGCGCCACGCCGCGTCAACATCGCAGCCGGTGGAACTTTTGCTACACTGCGCCGAGCCGCGGCAGAACAAAGCCAAGAGGGCGGGAGATGAGCTACGACTACATCATCGTCGGCGGCGGGTCGGCCGGGTCGGTCATGGCAAACCGGCTATCCGCCAAGAGCACCAACAAGGTGCTGCTGTGCGAAGCCGGCCAGGACACGCCACACGGCAAGGTGCCGCCTGAAATCCTCGACAGCTACCCGGGAACGGCCTATTTCGATCCGCGCTTTCACTGGACCGAGCTCAAAGTCCATACCGAGGTCATCTCGCATAACCGCCCGGAAGAGAACCGCCCGCCCCTGCGCAAATACGAGCAGGCGCGGGTATTGGGCGGCGGCTCGTCGATCAATGGCCAGCTAGCCAATCGGGGCGCTCGTACCGATTACGACGAGTGGGAGGCGCGCGGCGCCGCAGGGTGGAACTGGGATGGGGTGCTGCCGTATTTCAAGAAGGTCGAGCGCGACATGGATTTCGACGGGCCGTGGCATGGCAAAGATGGCCGCATTCCAGTCCGCCGCATCTTTCCCGATCTGTGGAACGGCCACGCCAAGGCGGTCGCCAGTGCTTTCGAGCAGGCCGGTTTTGAATACATCGAAGACCAGAACGCCGAGTTCAAGGACGGCTATTTTCCGATCACGATCTCCAATCTTTACGATCGCCGCGTCTCGGCGGCGATCGGCTATCTTGATCCCGGCACCCGGCTGCGCGGCAATTTGACGATCTCGGCCCTGACACAGGTCCGAAGTCTGTTGTTCGAAGGCACGCGCTGCGTTGGCGTCAAGGCGTTGGTCAACGGCAAGGAGACCGAATTCCGCGGCGGCGAGGTTATCGTCTCGTCGGGCGCCATCCACTCGCCGGCGCACCTGCTGCGCGCCGGCATCGGGCCGGCCGGTCAGCTCCGCGACCTCGGGATCGAGGTCGTGGCGCATGTTCCCGGGGTCGGGCAAAGGCTGATGGATCATCCGGCAATATCCGTCTCCTCCTTCATCAAGCCCGATTTCCGGCTCAACGGCCTGACCCGACGTCACATTCTGCTGGCGCTGCGTTATTCCTCGGGGATCGGTGGTGCGCCGCAGGGC
>JBJMQW010000432.1:0-7436 GCA_045802495.1 Allostellaceae bacterium
CGGCAGAACCCCACCATGCGGATGAGCGTGCGGCGGTTTACGCGCCTCACGAACGCTTTTAGCAAGAAGGTCGAGAACCTACAGGCGGCCGTGGCGCTGCACTTCGCGCATTACAACTTCGTGCGCGTGCATCGGAGCCTCCGCGTCACACCCGCGATAGAAGCTGGTGTGTCCGATCGGCTATGGTCGCTCGACGAGTTGGTGGAGCGAGCCTCCACCTAAAGGAGGGGCACATGAATGTGAATCGCGAGGTCAGCAGGCTTTGTGGATTCAGCGTTAAATCGTGCTGGGTTGCACATGTTAAAGCAGATCAGGGGTTGCCAGTGCGTCGTGCCTGGAACCGAGTCGGCGAAGGCGACGAGCGCCAAGTTCCCTGTCCACCAGACAAGCGGCCGGCGATCGTTGCCGCACTGCGGCACCTCGGCGTGATCCCAAATTAGGACACTACCGTCGGTTTCACTCGCTCGACATCACGGGTAGTCTGCAGGCGAGGTGCGGCTGGATCGCGGCACGTCGGCGGCGGCCGGAGCTTTCCGCGCAGGAGGTGTCCGCTCAGGCCCCAAATCATCGTGTTAAACGTGGTGGCCTTACTTTACGGGCTCGCCTCTCCCACGCTCGTATATGGCTGATAATAAAAACGGCCGCGCGAGGGATTTATATGACCGACATTCAGATTCGGCCCGTCGTAAAACCCGCCGCCCGGATTCGGTCCCGCATCGGCATCGCCGACCGCGGAGGCACATCCGGCAAGCAACGCCGACAAACAAATCACAGCCAGTCCCTTTTTAAGATCAGTCATCGATCTGTCTCATTAACGCTAAGGTTTGCGCAGGGCGGCAGTAACGGCCCAGTGCGTCTATGAGTTAAGCCCCGTCTCGGCCGTTGCAAATACAGTCCTGTAAATCCTAGTAAATTTTTGTAAATCAAACACGACTCTGGTCAAAATCTTACCGCAAAAACCGCGACCTTCCAGACAGTTGAAGGCCACCATTGCGACCCACAAGCCAAGCGCGACCCGGTTTTGCCGGATCGCGCTTCAGCAGGATTTGGGCTTTAGCCGCTCAGTACTCAGTTCTAAGAGGTGCGCAGTGCGCAGGACGCCATTTGCCATGCTTGGCGTAGCCTGCGTCCTGCCAACGCCAACCGGGGCCGCACGCATCCTCTGCCGGGGTTGCTTCGTGAAAACCGGTCGGCGCCTGGCGACCCGGTTGAGCCGGTTGCATTGGCTGTGCCGGCTGCGCTGCGGCGGAGAGCGGTACCGCTAAAACAGTGAGCGCACCCGTCAGATACAGTACATTCAACCGCATTTCGATTTTCCTAATCGTAGTTGAGACAGCACCAGGTGCCGCGTTTCGCTGGATATTTCAGCTGGTCCGGATCGCACTCAGAGCAAGTGAGACCGGGTAAAATTCGGTAAAGCCCGGGTGCTGAGGCACCGTCGAAACAGTAGCGGCGGATTGCCAGCTCGCCTCCGTACCGCCTGCAAATAGGTTTGTGCGTGATAACGCGGCAATGCGGCGAATGGACGCCGCCCGCCTTGGCCGTCCATCCAGAATGCGAGTCTGGCAACATTAGCGACTGTCTGCCGCCCTTGCCCCAGGCCAGTTACCAAAAATTACCGAGAACGATTTGGCATTACCGGGAACCAGCAACAGTTATTGGGAGTAGGCGGCGTCGATATATATAGGTGTCGCCAGCCGACCCGGCCGTTTGGAGGAGTGGCAGATGCAAGCCCTGGTCAGAAGACAAGTTCGGCTCGGCATCAAAGAGATGTTGGGGCTGGCCGCCGCCCTGGTATTCGCTGCCGTGCTCTGCCAGTCAGGTCTTGCTAATGCCTCCCCCCACGGAGGAGGCGGTGGGTTTCACGGCGGTGGGTTTCATGGCGGCGAGTTCCACGGCGGTGGGTTCCACGGCGGCGGGTTTCACGGCGGCCATTTTGGAGAATTCCACGGGCACGGGTTCCATGGCCATGGATTTGGCGGGTTTCGCGGCGTCGGCTTCGGTATCCTGGCATGGCCCTACTATTCGTACCCATATGGATGGGATTATTATCCGGAATACAATTACGACCCAGGCCAATATAGCGCGCCAAGCACCTGGTACTATTGCTACGATCCCGCGGGCTATTATCCGTACGTAACGCAGTGCAATACCGGTTGGCAGGCGGTTCCGGCGAGCTGACGGATTATCGGCCTGCCGCGCAAACTCGATCCACTGAAGGCTTTAAACGGGCGTTTGGCCGCTATTCAGAACCGCAAGCAGACCCCCTAGAAGCCAAGCGCGCCGAGGTGCGTGCAGGTCGGACGTAGCGACCCGCCTGTGGCAGCCGACATTGATCTTGCGGGCAGCGATATGGAGGTTTAAGCCGCCGATATCGTGCAATATGCAAAATGATACATACTTCTCGATTGACAACGAGAGGCATCCAGGCCCTATGCGTTAAAATGCCCGCGACGACCTTCGATACCAATCCCGAGCGCTACCGCCATTGGCGGCTTTCCTGCGGAGGTGCGATCGCGACCCTCAGGCTCGACGTCGATGAGGGGGGCGGCCTTTCCCCCGGGTACCGGCTGAAGCTCAACTCCTATGATCTCGGCGTCGATATCGAGCTGCACGATGCGCTGAACCGCATCCGCTTCGAGCATCCCGAAGTGCGGGTGGTCGTAGTAACAAGCGCCAAGGAGCGGGTGTTCTGCGCCGGCGCCAACATCTACATGTTGGGGCAGACGAGCCACGCAGAAAAGGTCAATTTCTGCAAATTCACCAACGAGACCCGCAACGGCATCGAGGATGCGAGCGCCCATTCCGGCCTTAAATTCATCGCCGCCGTGAATGGCGCGTGCGCGGGCGGCGGCTATGAGCTGGCGCTCGCCTGCGACGAGATCATCATGGTCGATGACCGCTCGAGCACGGTCAGCCTGCCCGAAGTGCCGCTGCTCGGCGTCCTGCCCGGCACCGGCGGTCTGACGCGGCTCATCGACAAGCGCAAGGTCCGACGCGACCTCGCGGATGTCTTTTGCACCACCGCCGAAGGCGTGCGCGCCGATCGCGCGAAGGCATGGGGCCTCGTCGATCACATCGCGCCGCCCGCCCGGTTCCGACAGCTTGTGGAAGAACGCGCTCACGCCCTCGCGGAGGAAAGCGACCGCCAAGCCCATGGCGCCGGGGTTGCCCTGACGCCGATCGAGCGCGCCGTCGATGATCGCGGCTATCGGTACCGATGGGTCGAACTCGGCATCGCGGCGGATGACAGAGTGGCCACATTGACAGTGACCGCGCCCCGGCAGCTTCCGGCCGATCTCGGCGGCATCGTCGCGCAAGGCGCGCAATGGTGGCCGCTGGCGATGGCTCGCGAATTGGATGACGCCGTCCTGATGCTGCGCGCAAATCATCGGGAGATCGGCACTCTGTTGGTGAAGACGCGTGGCGACATTGCCGCACTCCTCGCCTCCGATGAGGCTATGCTCGCCAATCGGCAACACTGGTTCGTGCGCGAGACGATCGGCTTGTTGCGCCGCACGCTGCAGCGTCTCGATGTCTCGTCGCGGAGCCTGTTCGCCATAATCGACCAAGGGTCATGCTTCGGCGGCAGCCTGTTCGAGCTGGCCCTCGCGGCAGACCGCAGCTACATGTTGGCGGACGGGCCGCGGGTCGCGCTGACCGCCTTCAATGCCCACGGCCTCGAAATGGCCAATGGCCGGACCCGGCTGGTGACCCGCTTCAACAGCGAGGTCAAAGTCGAGAGGTTCGGTGCGGCGCCAATCGATGCGGCGGCGGCTTTGAATTTTGGCCTAGTGACCTTTGCGCCGGACGAGCTCGACTGGCAGGACGAGATCCGCCTGGCGGTCGAGGAACGCACGAGCCTATCCCCGGATGCGCTGACGGGCATGGAGGCAAGCCTGCGTTTTGCCGGCCCCGAGACGGTTGCAACCAAGATTTTCGGCCGACTTTCGGCTTGGCAGAACTGGATCTTTACGAGGCCGAACGCGACCGGCGAAAACGGCGCGCTGAAGCGCTATGGCAGCGGCGCCAAGGCCAAATTCGACTGGGAGCGCACATAGCCACGGGGGCAGCCGATGTCGATCGACTATTACGAGCGGATTCCCAACAATGTCGGGCTCGGCGGGAACCGGGCCCTGCAGCGTGCCCTCGAGCAATGGCAGCCGCATTTTCTCGATTGGTGGCAGGAAATGGGACCGACCGCCTTCAGCGGGGCCGAGGTTTACCTGCGCACCGCCACGGCCGCCGACGATTCGGGCTGGGCGACATACGGCCACGTCAGAATGCCCGAATACCGGTGGGGGATTTTCCTTGCCGATCCGATACCGGACAGGCGGATCGGCTTTGGAGACGCGATCGGCAAACCGGTGTGGCAGCAGGTGCCCGGCGAGCACCGGTCGAGCTTGCGCCGCCTGATCGTGACCCAGGGCGACACTGAGCCCGCCTCGGTCGAGCAGCAGCGCCTGCTCGGTCTGACCTGCCCGTCGCTGTACGATTTGCGCAACCTGTTCCAGGTCAATGTCGAGGAGGGGCGGCATCTCTGGGCAATGGTCTACCTGCTGCACGCGTATTTCGGCCGCGACGGTCGCGAGGAAGCAGAGGAGCTGCTGGCGCGCCATTCGGGGGACCGCGACAAGCCGCGCATCCTCGGCACCTTCAACGAGCCGATCGGCGACTGGCTGAGCTTTTTTATGTTCACCTACTTCACCGATAGAGACGGCCGATTCCAGCTCAAGAGCCTGGCCGAGAGCGGGTTCGACCCGCTGTCGCGCACCTGCCGGTTCATGCTGACGGAGGAGGCCTTCCACATGTTTGTGGGGCTGAGCGGGATTACCCGGGTCATCCGGCGCACCATCGAGGTCATGAAGGCGCTGCGCAGCGACGACCCCAACTCCGTGCGCAGCGCCGGGGCGATCGATCTGCCCACATTGCAGCGCTATATCAATTTCTGGTTCAGTTCCTCGCTCGACCTATTCGGCGCCGAAATTTCCTCCAACGCCGCGAGCTATTTCGCGACCGGCATCAAAGGCCGCCCCGACGAGGCGCGGTTCGAGGATCACGGCGCGACGGGATGGCTTCGCATCGACCTGCCCGACGGAAAGGGCGGCATCCTCCCAAAGGACGTGCCGATGCGTGCCGCCCTCAATGAGGTGACACGCTCGGCCTATGCAAAGGATTGCGATATCGGCGTCCAGCGCTGGAACCGCCTGATCGAGGAAGCCGGGTGCGACTTTCGGCTCGTTCTGCCGAGCCTGCGATTCCGGCGCTCGGTCGGCGCTTGGGCGGGTGTCCACGCGGATCCACGGGGAAATCCGATCGCCGCCGATCTGTGGCAGGCACAGCAAGGCGAATGGCTGCCTACCGACGCCGATCGCAACTTTGTCGAGAGCCTGATGCAGCGGGTCACTGAGCCGGGCAAATTCGCCGGTTGGATCGCGCCTCCCGATGGCGGCATCAACAATCTCGGGATGACTTACGATTACGTGCGTGCGAATTGACGACGCGGATTGCACATCCTGTAGCAAAGCTGTCATAGGACTCAATTAGTGGTAAGCTGATCGAGTTCTGGGCCGTGGCCATGGAGGGGTGATGGGAAAGCGCTCGTCGCACGCCGCTTTGGCAATCCGTCTCGCCGATTCAGGTCACCTGGGATTGTCGGCCGGTGACCCCAATTCCGACGCGCCGGAGCGCGAGCAGAGCTACCGGCGCAAAATCCGGCCGCAAAGCGACGGCCAGCAACGCTTGATGCTGGCGATCGATCGGCACAATCTGACGATCGCGCTGGGCCCGGCGGGAACCGGGAAGACCTATTTGGCGGTGAGCTCCGCGGTTGCGGCGCTCGAAGCCGGCGAAGTCGGGAGGATCGTGCTGACCCGTCCCGCGGTCGAGGCGGGCGAAAACCTTGGGTACCTGCCCGGCGACATAAACGAAAAGCTCGCCCCCTATCTGCGGCCGCTCAACGATGCGCTGAACGAGCGGCTCGGCGGCAAGCGGGTCAAACAGCTGATGAGCGAGGGGGCGATCGAGATCGCGCCGATCGCCTATATGCGCGGGCGCACCTTGAACAACGCTTTCATCGTCATCGACGAGGCGCAGAACTGCACCTATGGCCAGATCAAGATGTTGCTGACGCGGCTCGGCTGGCACTCGACGATGGTGGTGACCGGTGATCCCGATCAGAGCGACCTCCTCGACGGGCTCTCTGGTCTCGCCGAGATCGCGCGCCGGCTCGAGCCCATCGCAAACATTGCGGTGGTGAGGCTGGGCGATCGGGACATCGTGCGCCACCCGCTGGTGGGCGACATGCTGGCGGTATTGTAAGCGGGCTGAGCAGGCCGCAAACAGGAGTTGACGCAGCCGGTCGGCTGCGCTTAGTGGCGTAATCGGTACCAGCGGAGCCACGAGATGACGTCGCAGCCTTTTCACGGAGTGCTCGTCCCCGTTCTGACCCCCTTCACACGTAGCGGTGATCCCGACGCCGGGCGCCTCGTTTCCTTCTGCCGCTGGCTGCTCGACCAGGGCGCCGGAGGGCTTTCGATATTCGGCACGACCAGCGAAGCCAATTCGATGTCCGGCGCGGAGCGCATGGCATTGCTCGAACAGCTGATCGAGGCCGGCATACCGGCGCAAAAGCTGATGCCCGGGACCGGCGCCTGCTCGGCGACCGAGGCCGCGACCCTCGCCCGGCACGCCGTGGAGCACGGCTGCGGCGGCGTCCTGATGCTGCCGCCCTTTTATTACAAGGACGTCAGCGACGACGGGATTTTTGCGTTCATCTCGTCGGTCATCGACAAGGTCCCCTCCCCCGCCCTCAGGATCTATCTCTACCACATCCCGCCCGTCGCCCAGGTCGGATACTCTCTCGACCTCGTCGGCTGTCTGATCAACGCCTATCCCGATACGGTGGTCGGGCTGAAGGACAGCTCAGGCGATTGGAGCAACACAGCGGCATTGCTCGAACGCTATCCGGGTTTTGCGGTGTTCCCCGGCTCCGAGGTCTTTTTGCTCGACGGATTGCGCAAGGGCGCCGTGGGCTGCATCACCGCCTCGGGCAATGTCAACGTCCCCGGCATCCGCAAAGTCTACGAAAACTGGCAAGGGCCACAGGCCGACGCCTTGCAGACCGAGATCACGACCTTGCGTAAGATGTTGCAAGCCTATCCGATGGTCCCGGCGCTGAAGCGCATCGTCGCGCAGTTCCACAACGACCCGGACTGGGCTGCGGTGCGCCCGCCGATGATGCCGCTCGACGAGGCACAGTCCGCCGCTTTGCTGGCCGATCTCGCCAAGCTCGGTTTCGCGCTCGGCGAGCGGCCCCGCTCGATGGCGGCGTGACGATGACCATCGCCCAGCGCCAAGCCTTCTACGACCGGATCGCGCCGGCCAATCTCGCGCCGCTCTGGGAGCAGCTGCATTCGCTCGTCACGCCCGAGCCC
>JBJMQW010000433.1:0-5045 GCA_045802495.1 Allostellaceae bacterium
CCTTGCGGTAATCGTTGATCGCATCCTCCCCGGGACGGCTCCAATCGATGTCGGACATGTGGACCATGCCGTCGATGTCGCCGGGCAGGCCGACAAACAGTCCGAACTCGGTGATGTTGCGAACCTCGCCTTCGAGCTCGCTGCCGATCGGATGCTCCTCGACAAAGGTCTCCCACGGATTGGCGAGCGTCTGTTTGAGGCCAAGGCTGATCCGCCGCTTTTGCGGATCGACGTCGAGAACCATCACCTCGACCTCCTGGCTGGTCGAGACGATCTTGCCGGGGTGCACGTTCTTCTTGGTCCAGCTCATCTCGGAGACGTGCACGAGGCCTTCGACACCCGGCTCCAGCTCGACAAAGGCGCCGTAGTCGGTGATGTTGGTGACGCGGCCGCGGAATTTGGCGCCAGCCGGATATTTGAGGTCGACACCCTCCCAGGGATCCGCCTCGAGCTGCTTCATCCCGAGCGAGATACGCTGCGTCTCGGGATTGAAGCGGATGACCTGAACCTTGACGTTCTGGCCGATATTCAGCGCCTCGGAGGGGTGGTTTATCCGGCGCCAGGCGATATCGGTCACATGCAGCAAGCCGTCGACACCGCCGAGATCGACGAACGCACCGTAGTCGGTGATGTTCTTGACGACGCCGTTGAGGATCTGACCTTCCTTCAGGCTGGCGACGAGTTCCGAGCGCTGCTCGGCGCGGCTCTCTTCGAGCACGGCGCGGCGCGACACGACGATATTGCCGCGCGAGCGGTCCATCTTGAGGATCTGGAAGGGCTGCGGCGATCCCAGCAACGGGCTGATGTCGCGCACCGGCCGGATATCCACCTGGCTGCCGGGCAGAAACGCGACGGCGCCGTTGAGGTCGACGGTGAAGCCGCCTTTGACACGGCCGAAAATGACGCCGGTGACGCGCTCATTGCCCTGAAAGCTCTTGTCGAGCTGGGTCCAGGCCTCCTCGCGGCGCGCTTTCTCCCGCGAAAGCTGGGCCTCACCATTCTTGTCTTCCATCCGCTCGAGGAAAACCTCGACGGTATCGCCGACATTGAGATCCGGCTCGGCGCCTCCGGCGGCGAACTCCTTGAGGGGCACCCGGCCTTCCGATTTCAGGCCGACATCGATCAGGACCGCGTCGTTTTCGACGGCGACGACCCGCCCCTTGACGACGGTGCCTTCGAGACTGTTGCCAGCCCCCAGAGATTCATCGAGAAGCGCGGCAAAGCTCTCCTTCGCGGGCGCCTCCCGGCTTTGCAATTCTACTGCTGCCATTCCTTCTCCTTGAGCCTGCGCGCGACGAGCCGCGCGATGCGCTCGAAGACCGCATCAGCGTCGAGCATCGTCGTGTCTATCACCAAGGCGTCGTGAGCCACCGCCAGCGGACCGGCTCGGCGCTCGCTATCCCGTGCGTCGCGTGTTTTGAGATCTTGCAAGACATTCTCGTATATAGCCGCCGCCCCCTGTTCCCGCAACTCTTTGACGCGGCGTGAGGCCCGCGCCTCCGCGGTGGCGGTAAGAAACAGCTTTAGATCCGCCGCGGGGCAGACCACTGTCCCAATGTCGCGCCCATCGAGAACGGCGCCACGCGCAGGCGGGCGGGGATGCGCGGCGAAGCTGCGCTGAAGAGCGAGCAACGCGCGCCGGACTTCGGGGATCGCGGCGACAACCGAGGCTGCCTCCGCGATCGCATCGCCGCGCAACCGCGGGTCCGAGAGGAGTTCCGGCTCGATCCGCTGTGCCGCCCCCGCCGCCGTCACAACGTCGGCTGGATCGCCCGCCTCGCCGAGAACGAGAAGAGCCGTCGCCCGATAGAGCGCGCCCGTATCGAGATGTGCAAATCCGAAGTGATCCGCAAGACGGCGCGCCAAGGTCCCTTTGCCCGAACCCGCCGGCCCGTCTATCGCGAGGACAAAATGCCGATGGCCCACTATTCCTGACCGATCGCGGCGCCGAGCTGGTTCATCATCGCGATGAACCCCGGAAAGCTGGTGGCAATCGGTGCGGCGTCGTCGATGCGCACGGCCTGATTGGCAGCAAGCCCCAGAACGAGAAACGCCATCGCGATGCGGTGATCGAGTTGGGTGGCGATTAGCGCATCTCCGGCAGGGAGATTGTCGGCGCCATCAACGATCAAATCGTCGCCGTCGATCGCAGCCCGAACACCGCAGGCGGCGAGGCCTGAGGCGATCGCCGAGAGCCGGTCACTTTCCTTGACGCGCAGTTCGGCGAGCCCGCGCATCACGGTGCGGCCGCGGGCGCAGGCGGCGGCAACAGCGAGAATCGGGTATTCGTCGATCATTCGCGGCGCGCGCTCGGCGGGGATGTCGGTCCCCGTCAAGTCACTAGCCCGGGCACGGATATCCGCTACCGGCTCACCCCCCTCCTCGCGCTGGTTGAGCAGCGCTATGTCGGCTCCCATCTCGCGCAGACACTCGAAGAGACCGGAGCGCAACGGGTTGACGCCGACACCCTCGATCATGACGTCGGAGCCCGGAACGATCAGCGCTGCGACCAGCGGAAAGGCCGCCGAGGAAGGGTCGCCCGGCACCACGATCGGCGCGGCGGACAGTTCCGGGTAGCCCTCGACGGCAATGCGGCGGCCACCATCTTCTTCGGGCTCGGTGACGATCTCGGCGCCGAAATGGCGCAGCATGCGCTCGGTGTGATCGCGCGTCGGCTGGGGTTCGACCACTGTGGTCGTACCCGGCGTGTTTAGACCTGCGAGCAAGACGGCCGATTTGACCTGCGCAGAGGGCACCGGAAGGCGATAGGTAATCGGGATCGGATTGGCGGCGCCGGTGACCGCGAGCGGCAGCCGAGCACCTTCGCGCGCGACGAACCGTGCGCCAAAGCGGCTCAGCGGATCGACGATGCGGCCCATAGGCCGCCGCCGCAGCGAGCCGTCACCGGTGACGAAGGCCGTGATCGGATGAGTCGCCAAGATGCCGAGGAGCAGCCGGGCGGCAGTCCCGGAATTGCCGAGATCAAGGAGATCCTGTGGTTCGGCGAGGCCGCCGATGCCGATGCCGTCGACGGTCCAGCTTCCGCCTGATCCCGCCGGGGCGGCGGTCGCGCCGAGGGCGTTAACCGCCGCGGCCGTGGCCAGAACGTCCTCGCCTTCGAGCAAACCCGAAATCTCGGTCCGGCCGACGGCGAGCGCACCCAGCATCAATGCGCGGTGCGAGATCGACTTGTCGCCGGGAACGCGGATCGTGCCGGCAAGCGAATTCGACGGCCGCGCGATCGTCCGCGGCGGCGCTAGTCGGGGAGAGGCGGGCAGGGTCACGGCGAAAGGTCCGATTTGTTCTGCGCAAGACGCGGTTGCCGTCAAGCAGGCGTCAGCCAATATGCTGGAGCCCGACGGCACGGCTCCGATCGATTTACACTCGGAAGTTTGCTTTTGACAGGGTCCTGTCCGTGTGGCAATGGCGCGCCGACGAGATTTACCGAACTTCTCAATGGAGCAAAAGGTGGCGAAGCCCGAATGGGGGTCCAAGCGGATTTGTCCGAGTTGCGGGACCCGTTACTATGATTTGATGCGCGAGCCGGTGATCTGCCCCAAATGCAGCACCCCCTTTGATCCCGAGGCCTTTCTGAAATCGCGCCGAGCGCGTCCGGCGGCTCCGGTCGAGAAGGAGCTCGAGCCGGTCGGCGCAGACGAGCTCGATACGGAGCTCGAGCCAGACGAAGCAGAAGTCGCGGAGGAAGAAGAGGAGGAGGCGGCGCCGCTCGAGGAGGCCGAAGAGGAGGACGAGGAGCTGCTCGAGGACGCATCCGAACTCGGCGAGGACGAGGACGATATGGCCGAGGTAATCGAGAATGTCGAGGAGGAGGAGCATTGAAGCGACGCGCGCAAAGCGGTGATTTTTCGCTTGCCGGTGCGCCGCGCCCTTCCTAATTTCGTTGCTAGCCTGAATTTCGTGGCCGGCACCAATCCCGGGGCCATAGCTCAGCTGGGAGAGCGCTACAATGGCATTGTAGAGGTCACCGGTTCGATCCCGGTTGGCTCCACCAATAAAATGAAGGGCTTAGCCGGATTATCGGCTAGGCCCTTTCGCTTTTCGGAAGCCCCCCGGAATCCCACGGACTAGGTGGCAGGCAGCTAAAACCCCATGGCCTTACCCGGTACCCAGCATTACCGCGACATCGCCGACATGCGAGAAACGGCAGGAGCGGAGCAGGCGGACGGGAGCAGCAAGGAACCCAGTGAGCTGCGGCGGTCATGCGGCCGCATAGAGCAGGGCGTCATCCACACCATTGCCATAGAGGCGATCCTCGAGATGATCTGCCCGGCTTTCGAGCCGCGCGGCAAGGTGCAGGATCTCCCTTCGGGCTCCCGCGAACTGGCACGCCCGCGCAGCGAGAGCAAGGCGAACTCGGTCAAGAGCCGGGCCATTTTTCGCCCCAGCGCTCGGCGAAGGTCACCTCTGAAGCGGGGCGGCGCGCCAGCGGCCCGTATTTCTCGACCGGATAGCCGATCGGCATTAAGGCGAAGGTGAACACGTCATCAGGTAGGCCAAGGATCGTTCGGACCTCGTCCTCGTAAAGAATGTGGTTGGTTGTGATCAGGGTCCCGAGGCCGAGCGCGCGGCACGCCAGGATGATGTTCTGCACCGCGGGATAGATGCTCGACCCGCGTATTTGCTCCTGGTAGGCCAAATGAGCGTCATAGCGCTCCGCGATCGCCTCGGGCAGCACGTCGCGCGGCGGCATATCGCGTCTCTTCAGGCAGGGCACCAGGAGCACGGGGGCATCGCCGATATGGTCCCAGAGATAGCTGCCTCCGGCTATCAGCCGCCGGTACTGCTCTTCCGTCAAATGCGCCGGCCGCCCTCGCGCAGCGTAGATCTCGGCAACCTCATCCGAGGCTTTCCGGTATACGGCTGCCAATCGACGGCGCTGCGCGTCCTCGCGCACAACGATGAAGATCCAGTTCTGGGCGTTGCCCCCGGACGGCGCCTGAATGGCTGCGTCCAGTACCCTGGTGATCAGCTCCTCAGGAACCGGATCCAATTTAAGCCGCCGCATAGCGCGAGCCGTGTACATC
>JBJMQW010000434.1:0-14783 GCA_045802495.1 Allostellaceae bacterium
TCGTCGGGGGTGATGACGCCGGGGCAGTTCGGCCCGATCAGCCGCGAGCGGCTCCCCGACAGGCTGCGCTTGACGTGCACCATGTCGATCACGGGAATGCCGTCGGTAATGCAGATGATCAGCGGAATTTCCGCATCCGCCGCTTCGAGGATAGCATCAGCGGCGAAAGGCGGCGGCACATAGATGACGCTGGCGTCGCACCCGGTCTCGGCGCGCGCCTCATGGACCGTATTGAAGACCGGCAGGTCGAGGTGCCGGGTCCCCCCTTTGCCGGGCGTCACACCGCCGACCATCCTGGTGCCGTAGGCGATCGCCTGCTCGGAGTGGAAGGTGCCCTGGGCGCCGGTGAAGCCCTGGCACAGCACCTTGGTCGAGGCATCGACGAGGATCGCCATCACGCCGCCTCCTTGACTGCCGCGACGACCTTCTGAGCCGCGTCGGCGAGGTTCTCGGCGGCGAGGATCGGCAGGCCGGATTGCTGCAGGATCTTCTTGCCGAGATCGACATTGGTGCCTTCGAGCCGGACGACGAGCGGCACGTGCAGATTGACCTCGCGGGCCGCCGCGACGACGCCCTCGGCGATGACGTCGCAGCGCATGATTCCGCCGAATATGTTGACCAGCATGCCTTCAACGTTGGGGTCGCTGAGGATCAGCTTGAAGGCGGTCGCCACCCGGTCGCGGGTCGCGCCACCGCCGACATCGAGAAAATTCGCCGGATTGCCGCCGTGCAACTTGATGATGTCCATCGTGGCCATCGCCAAGCCGGCGCCGTTGACCATGCAGCCGATATTGCCGTCGAGCTTTACATAGTTGAGCGCGTGCTTTCCGGCTTCGAGTTCGGTCGGATCTTCCTCGTCCTCGTCTCGCAAGGCCTCGATATCGGCATGGCGGAAGAGCGCGTTGTCGTCGAAGCCCATCTTCGCATCGAGAGCCAGCAGCTGCCCCGAACCCGTGACCACCAGCGGGTTGATCTCGACGACCGAGGCGTCGAGATCGCAAAACGCCTTGTAGAGGGCGGTTATGAATTTTACGGCTACGCCAATTTGAGCCCCTTCGAGGCCCAGACCGTAGGCGATTTTGCGGGCGTGGAAGGGCTCGATCCCGCTCGCCGGGTCGACCGCCACCTTGAGGATCTTCTCAGGCGAGCGCGCCGCTACCTCCTCGATCTCCACGCCGCCTTCGGTCGAGCCTATCAACGTTACCCGTCCGGTATCGCGATCGATCAGCAAGCCGAGATAGAGCTCGCGAGCGATGTCACAGCCCTCCTCGACATAGACCCGCTTGACTTCGCGGCCGGCCGGGCCGGTCTGATGGGTGATCAGCTTTGTGCCGAGCAGCGAGCGCGCCGCCGCCGCGACTTCTTCTTCCGAGCGGCACAGCTTGACGCCGCCCGCTTTACCGCGGCCGCCGGCATGGATCTGCGCCTTCACGACCCAGACGGAGCCGCCCAGATGACGCGCCGCTTCGACCGCCTCGGCGGCGGTGTAGGCGACCCTGCCGCGCGGCACCGCCACGCCGAATTTCGCCAGCAGCTCTTTTGCCTGGTATTCGTGGATATTCATGGCGTCAGCCCAAGACCTTCATATTCTTGACAACCTCGATCAGCTCGCACACCGCGCCGACCGATTTGTCGAAGGCTGCCTTCTCTTCGCTGTTGAGCGAAATCTCGACAATGCGCTCGACGCCGCCGGCGCCGATCACAACCGGAACGCCGACATAGAGGTCGCGGACCCCGTACTGACCGTCGAGCCAGGCGGCGCAAGGCAGCACCCGCTTCTTGTCGCGTAGATACGCCTCGGCCATCTGGATCGCCGAGCTGGCCGGCGCATAGAACGCCGAGCCCGTCTTCAGCAGGCCGACGATCTCCCCGCCGCCGTCGCGGGTGCGCTGCACAATCTTGTCGAGCCGTTCTTGTGTGGTCCAGCCCATCTTGACGAGATCCGGCAGCGGAATTCCAGCGACCGTCGAATAGCGCACCAGCGGCACCATCGTGTCGCCATGACCGCCGAGCACAAAGGCGGTCACATCCTCGACCGAGACGCCGAATTCCTGGGCAAGGAAGTAGCGGAAGCGGGCGCTGTCAAGAATGCCGGCCATACCGACGACCCGGTGCGGCGGCAGGCCGCAAGCCTCGCGCATGACCCACACCATGACGTCGAGCGGGTTGGTGATCGTGATGACAAACGCCTGCGGGCAGTGCTTCTTGATCGCCTCGCCGACGGTTTTGACGATGCCGGCATTGACCCCGATCAGATCGTCACGGCTCATCCCGGGCTTGCGCGGGATGCCGGCAGTGACGATGACGACATCGGCCCCCGTGATGTCGGCGTAGTCGTTGGTGCCGCTGACAACCGCGTCATAATCCTCGATCGCCGAGCCCTGCACGATATCGAGCGCCTTTCCTTGCGGCACCCCCTCGATGATGTCCGTCAGGACGACATCGCCGAGCTCCTTGAGCCCGGCGAGAAGCGCCAGGGTGCCGCCGATCTGTCCGGCGCCGATCAGCGCGATCTTGTTGCGTGCCATGCCAATGCCCTTTCAATCAGATCAACCGGCTGCGGCAAGCCTAGGCTGCGTCATTGCGAGCACAGCGAAGCAATCTCGCGCGGCTGAGCTTGGCCCATCGAGCTTGCTTCGTCGCGGAGCCTGTCCTCGGGCGGCGCAAGGCGCCGACCCGGGGGCTCCTCCCAATGACACCTGCTAACGCTCACGATTTCAAATGCTTATTGAAGAAGGCGACCGCGTCGCCCCAAAGCTCCTGCGCCGGGCCTTCGCGATAGCTCGGCCGGTAATCCGCGAGAAAAGCGTGCCCGGCATTCGTGTAGACCTTGATCGTAACATCCTTGCCGCCGCGCTGGGCGCGGCTGCGCAACTCTTCCGACTGCGCGACCGTCGGGTTCTGATCCTCCTCGCCGAACACCCCAAAGAGCGGGCAATGCAGGCGATCGACCATGTTGAGGATCGGCGTCGGCCGCGACGGCGTGGTCTCGGCATCGGGCGTGGCACGGTGAATGAAGCCACCCCAGCAATCGACCGCGGCGTCGACCTTGTCGCTGCTGCAGGCGAACAGCAATGTCTGGCGGCCGCCCGAGCAGAAGCCGATAGCGCCGATCTTGCCGCTCGCGCCGGGCAGCCCGCGCAGATGCGCCGCCGCTGCTTCGAGATCCTGCACCGCCTCGGCATCCGATTTGCCGAACATAACCGGGAACACCGTGTTGATGTCGTCGGGGTTAGATGGCCCTCCCTTGCGCGAATAAAGATCGGGTGCCAGCGCGTTGTAGCCGATATTGGCAAAGCGCCGGGCGATGTCGCGGATATGCTCGACCAAACCAAAGGCTTCGTGGATCACAACAATGCCGGGATAGCGCCCGCTCTGGCTCGGCTGGGCGAGGTAGCCCTTTATCGTATCGCCGCCGCTCTTGATGTCGATCGTCTCGCTGCGCACGCGGCTGGGATCGGTCACTGCACCGGGGATATTCGCCATGCGTCCCTCCTTGAAATGGGCCAGCAGGTTAACACCAATCTTCCGACATGGTGAAGGCGGCGGTACCACAGATCTCCGCTGCTGGACGCCGCAAGCTCATCGCAAGTATTCCTTCTCTGCCTGCTTCATATCCGGCACGCGCTGCAGCTCGAAAATTTCTTCTACCGAAACTATGCGCTTGTCGATATTGTGGATTCCGCGATCGGCGCGGATGTCTGCAAATACTTGCCGCATGGCGGTGACCGCGGCGCGGATGGCATGATTACCATAGATCACCATGCCGATTTTTCCCAATTCTCGAATCTTTGGCTCGGTCAGGTCCGGGTACGCGGTGGGGACGATCACTAATCGGGTCTCCTTAGGCCAGCGCCGGGTGAAGCCGATGATCTCATCTGGCGTCTTGCGTTTCGAGTGGACGAGGATCATATCGGCGCCGGCTTCGCCGTAGGCCTGCGCCCGCTTTAGCGCCTCTTCGAGACCCAAATCGGCGATCAAGGCCTCGGTGCGGGCGACCACCACCAGGTCATGCTCATTGCCGGCGGCGCGCGCGGCGGCGATCTTGCCCTGAAATTCCTCAATGCGGACGAGGTCCTGCCGGCCGCCGGCGAGCAGGCTCGTATCCTTGGGGAACGTCTTGTCCTCGATGACCACCGCGGCGACACCGACGCGCGCATAGGCGCCGACGACATGCATGACATTGACCGCATTGCCATATCCGGTGTCGAGATCCGCAATCACAGGGATCGATACGCGATCGACAATCGCTCGCGTCATGTCGAGATGCTGGCTGAACGACAAGAGGCTTGCATCGGGCACGCCATAGGCGGCGGACAACTCGAACCCGCTCGCCCAGATCCCGTCAAAGCCGGCGAGCTCGGCGAGCCGCGCCGACAGAGGATTGTGCGCCGACATCACGCTCGCAAGCCTGCTGGGGCCAACCAAATCGCGCAGCTTGTTTGTCATTTTCTGACCTCCGATGCGGCCGCGCCGATGCTTGCGGCGGGCTCTCAAACGGCGCTTAATAACACCTTGGATGTCGATCGGGAGTTACGTCATGACCATCGAGGCGACGACACTCAGGGATAAGGCTGTAGGCGCGCAGCCGCCGATGAAGGTTGCGGTGACCAGCGCCAAGACGCCCGACTATGTCGAGGGCCGGCGCGACTTCTTCAAATACCGCGACCTCGGCGTCAAAAAGGCGAGCAACGGCTGGATGCGGGCGCAGCTGACGACCGCGATCACCGGCATGACCAAGCCGACGGGCTGGCACTACCATGTCTGCGAGGGCCAGTTCGTCTACACGCTAAAGGGTTGGGTTGAGCTCGAATTCGAGGACGGCAGCAGCTGCCGGCTCGAAGCCGGCGACTCGTGCTTTATCCCGGGCGGCATGAAGCACAACGAGATCGGCACGTCGGACGATCTCGAGATTCTCGAAGTCTCGCTGCCGGGGGAAATAGGCACAGTCCCGGTCGACCCGCCGCCAGGCCGCCCCAACGGCTCCTGAGACCACCGCGGGGCCGCGCTTGCGGATAGCCGCGGATCGCTTATCATTCGAGCGGCGCGGGTGTAGCTCAATGGCAGAGCAGGAGCTTCCCAAGCTTCTGACGGGGGTTCGATTCCCCTCACCCGCTCCATAAACTCCGACAGTTTGGCGGAGGTGCGTCAGTCCTCGTGCCGGCGCGCCAAGAGATCGATCTCGACGAGCGCGCCGCGCGCCAGCGCTGTGACGCCAATGCAGGTACGCGCCGGCAGGCGCCCGGGCGCGAGGTAGGATTGGTAGACCGCGTTCATCGCCGCGTAGTCGCGCTCGAACTTCGTCAGATAAACCCGTGCGAACACGACCCGGTCGAGGCCACTGCCGACGCCGGCCAGCACCAGCTTGAGATTGTCGATGACCCGCCGCGTCTGCACCTCGATGCCGTCGGGCAGCGGCGCACCGTCGTCAGCGGGATCGGTCGGCATCTGACCGGTAACAAAGATCCAGCCATCCGCCGTCACGACGTGGCTGAACGGCCCCACCGGCACAGGCGCCCCAGGAACCATCAAAAATTCGATCATCCCCTCCGCCCGGGGATCTCAAGGCGACAGCACGAGGAGGGTATCATGCGCGAAGAATCGGACCGCAATAATTCCGCCCTGTGCGATCGGCTTATCGCTGTTTGACCGCGTCGCGCTCGGCGAGACGGCGGTGCGGCGCTGGTACGGCGGCGAGATGCCGGTCGGAGGCGTGATATAAGATTGCTCGTCGCGGTGACCTCCCGCCGGCGGCTTGCGGAAGTTTAATGAAAGGTCGGCCGAGATGAACAAGCTCTCCGTGTCTAACCTGACCCCCGACGCATTCGCGCCGTTTGGCGTGATCGGCATGCCGACCGGCGACGGCGGCCACGCTGCCGGCGATGTCCCGCTCGACCTGTCGCAGGGCCGGCCGCGATTCTACATCATGCGCCTCGACCAGCGGGGCCTGGCCTTCGATCGAATGGCCCGACACAAGCGCGTGACGCAGTGCCTCGGCGCGACCGACGGCAGGCCCTGGCTGATCGCAGTAGCCCCTGCCGGCATCGAAGCGCCGAACTTCGGCGATATCCGCGCCTTCGAAGTTCCAGGGGACCGGTTCATCATGCTGGCGCACGGCACCTGGCATGCCGGCCCTCATTTCACCGAGGACCGTCGTGATTTCTACAATCTTGAACTGACCGACACCAACACCGCGGATTTCGGAGTTTGCCGCCTCGCCGAGTCGATGAGTTTTTCGCTGTAGCGGCCGGTCAGCCAGCCTCCCCGGCGAAGACCACCTTCCTCGGGTTTGCGTGCTCCCAATTGGCCTCGACCGCTTGGGTCACCCCGAAAATCGAATGCGACCGACATCAGCGAGATTGCCTCATCTTCGCTCAACCGCCGAGATCTGGGAGCCGCCTCCGGCGACCGTCTATTTCCAGCGCCAGTGATAGAGGTCGATCTGGCGTAAAGCTCCCGGCTAGCTCCCGACACCCGGCGGCAGGATCTCTTTTTCGCCCATGACCTCGGAGCGGTAGAGCTCGGAGATCGAGGCCCAACGCAGCTGGCAGATCTCTTCGGCCACCTGCTCTGCGCGCGCTTCAAGCTCGGGCGTCTTGAGGTGTCGGCCGCACAATTCGATCTGGCGCCGGCTGTGCTCGACATCGGCGGCGTCATGCTCGGTGAAGAACTCGATCTCAGGCGAGTTGCGTTTAAAGCCGTAATGCTTTTCGAAAGCGGGAAGCAGAACCTCGCCGATCAAGCCGGGCATCTGACCCTCCTGCGTCGTCTGCATTGCCAGGATTACGCCGACCGGCTCGTTGGCGGTCGTGTGGTACATGTAGAGCGAGCGGGCCCACCACGCCGGCGGCATTTTTGTGTTGCGGACCTCGTCATCGGTAAGACCGGCGGCGCGGCAAAAACGCAAGATCAGTTCATTGTGGTCATGCGGCTCGTGGCCGGGCTCCGGGATCGCCTTCAGCCCCTCCTCTTCGGCGATGTTCTCGGCGATCATCTTGCGTATGTCTTCGTGATGATAGCCGCGCGCATAGAGCATGCCGAAGCTCGCCAATGCGCGCGACACGAAGTGGTAGTGCAATGCCTGATAGCGGCCCAGCGCCTTCAGCGGCAGCTTGCCCTCGCCAAAAGCCAGAAAGAACGGGTGCCGTTTGGTGTGCCAGCGCTCGCGAATGGCCAATATCCGATCGGTGATCGGGATGTTCGATCCGAGATTGCCGTTGCGTGCCATTGCCGTTGCCTCCCGCTAGAAACCATCTTCACCAGCATAGCGGGATAGGCTTGCGCGGTAAAATAAGCGCCTAAACCCTGTATACGTAACGTTAATACATCACGATTATCAACTGCATCGGTTCGCACATGCAGAGGTAAAAAGCTATGGCCATGTCGAAAAAAAATGGCGTCAAGGCTGACGCCGGTAAGGTCAAAACCGTGCGCTCCGTCGCCGCTCCGGCAAAAAAGAAGCCGGCAAAGAAGGGTTAATTCGTGCGTTGCCGCGGTTGAGCCCAAGCCTCCGCGGCATCGCCCCCTGCAAGAAATCTCCCGGAGATCGAACGAAGGGTCGCCCCAGGCCGCCGTTCTTGGTCGGCGCATCCGGCGACGCCTCGAGCGGTTAGAGGTTATTTTCCCCGTCCGCACCCCATAAGCCGCGAATATCCCGCCACGTCTGCGGCTAGGACGCGGTGAGGCGGCGGGTCTGGCTCATCCTTCCCATCCGGCCTTGCGGAGGCCGTCGAGCGTGTGGGCGTGGTCCTCAGGGCGGTGCCAAGGAGCTCGGTGGCGGACATAGAGGTCGAACGAGGCGGGTGCGATCGCAACAGCCTTTGCCAGCGCTTCCTTTGCTTCGTCAATTCGCCCGGCTTGGCCCAATGCAGCGGCGAGCCAGCGAAAAACCAGCGGGTGGTCGGGGTATGAGTGAATTACCCGTTTGGCCGCTTCGATTGCCGCTTCGTATTCCCGTGCGAAATAAAGGCTCAATACGACCTGATTGATGCTGACGCCCGACCTCGGGTCGCGCGGGTCGAGGCGGATCCCTCTCTCCAGAGCCACCAGCCCTTCCTTTGGATGACCCGAGAAGATCAGCGTCGAACCCAGCATTCCATGGGCACTCGCGAGGTTTGGACTTATCGCCAGAGCGCGTTCGACTTCGACCCGGGCGCCTTCGTAATTCCCCTGATGCAGCAACACACGACCGAGGCATGTATGGGCCTCGGCATCAGCTGCATCCAGCGCAACGGCCCGCCTGGCATATCCCTCCGCCGCCTTGAGCACCTCGGCCAAGTCGCGGCTCATAAATGTATTGGCTGCTTGGAGTTGAGCCGCGGCGAGACCGCTGTAACCCCCGGCAAAGGTCGGATCAAGAGCCATCGCCCGCTGAAAGAATGTTTGGGCGAGTTCCGTGTCGTCCGCTGTAAACCTGCTCAGATGCCACAGCCCGCTCTGGTAGGCGCCCCAGGCGTCGAGGCTGCCGGGCGGGCGGCGGATTGCGCGTTGCCGCTCGGCATCGGCGATCGCCGGGGCGATGGCAGTGGTTACTGCCTCAGTGATCTCGTCTTGGACTGCGAAGATGTCTTCGAGATCGCGGTCGTACCGTTCGGCCCAGACGTGGTTGCTGCTTTCTGCCTCGATCAGCTGGCCTGTGACCCGGATGCGGTTGCCGGATTTGCGCAGGCTGCCTTCGAGCACATAGCGAACTCCCAACTCGCGCCCAATTTGCTTCACATCCACCGCGCGACCCTTGTAGGTGAAGGACGAATTGCGCGCGATCACAAACAGCGAGGGATACCGTGACATCGCAGTGATGATGTCTTCGGCGATACCGTCTGCGAAGAAATCCTGCTCGGGATCACTACTCATATTGGTGAAAGGGAGCACGGCCACCGAGGGCTTGTTTGGCAGTGCAGGTGGCTCGCTAAGTAACTCGAGTGACGAGACGCCACTGTTCGGCGTTACGCGATAAACCCGCACGGGGCGGGTTATGTTTTTAACCTGCTGCTCACCCAGATCCTCGAAGGCAAAACCAAGCTTGTCGCGCACCTGGTCGCGCACGACCCGGCTGACGCAGATCCCACCGGGCTCGGCCAGCGCTTCGAGGCGTGCCGCGACATTGACCCCGTCGCCAAAAATGTCGTCCTCCTCAACGATGACGTCGCCAAGATTGACCCCAATGCGGAAAGTGATGCGCTTATCCTCGCGCGTCTCGGCGTTGCGCTCTGACATCCCCCGCTGCACCTCGACCGCGCAACGCATCGCGTCGACCACGCTCGGGAATTCAACGAGCAAGCCGTCGCCGGTGTTCTTTACCGTGCGGCCCCGGTGCTGCTTGATCTTCGGCTCAACGAGCTGCGCCAGGTGGGCCTTTAGGCGTTCGTGCGTACCTTCCTCATCGGCCCCCATCAGCCGCGAATACCCCGCCACATCGGCGGCGAGGATCGCGGCGAGGCGGCGGGTCGGCGTCATTCTTCCGGCAGTCCGGCGGCGCGCATACCGGGGAAGTACACTATCTCCCAGCGCTCGCGCAGCGGCGGCGTGTACAGGCCGCCATTGGCCCTGGTACGGGCGACGCTCGAATAGCTGTCGGAGCCCGTCAGCTTGATCGCTTCGGCGAGTTCAGCGCGGGCGAGCTCGCGATCGCCCTTGAAGCCATAGGCCGCGGCGAGAAACCAATGCGGTGGAACGGCTTTTGGCCGGCCGCTCCGCCCTTTTTCGAGCCAAGCGATCGCCTCGCCGGTGCGCGCCTGCAGCAAATGAACAAAGCCGATCGAAGTATACCACCACCATATGCCCGGGTCGCGGGGGCTGAGCGGGATGGCTTGCTCGGTAAGCGCAATAGCCTCGTGATCCGAGCCGCCGGTCAAGAACTTGCACATGCTCAGTTCGACAAGCGTGTAGGGATTGTTGCGATCGGCGGCGAGCGAGATCTCGAATTCGGGAACCGCGTCCCCGCATCGCCGCTCGAAGCGCAACAATCTGGCCTTGACCCGGTGCGCCATAGGGTCGCCTGGGAAAGCCGCTAGAGCCTCGGCAATTAGCTCCTCGGCGCGTCGCAGGTCGGCAGTCGCTGCAGCAGGATCTTTCGGCTTTGCGCGATTATAAAGTCCATTCGCCAGGCGGACCTGCGCCTCCACCGACCGGGGGTCGAGCGCCAGGGCATGCTCCAAGAGGTTTACTTCTTCCTCCATAACCTCGCGCGTTCCCCAACCCCTGTTCGCGGCGCGTGCCCGAAGAATGTAATCCAGCGCGTCCGATCGGTCAGTTGGGCGGGCAGTTTCAGCACCGATCAGCTCACAACCGAGCGTGTTGGCAATACGGCTCGTGATCTCATTCTGTATGGCGAACAGATCGCCGATATCGTGGTCGAACCGCTCCGCCCAGAGATGAGTGTTGGTTGCCGCATCGATAAGCTGCGCGTTGACCCTGACTTGGTCGCCTGAACGCCGCACGCTGCCTTCGAGCACATACCGCACCCCTAATTCGCGGCCAATCTGCTTGGCGTCCACCTTCTGGCCTTTGTACGTAAGTGCGGTATTGCGCGAAATCACCAAAACATCCCGCAGGCGCGACAGATCGGTTGTCAGGTCGTCGATAATCCCGTCGGCGAAGTATTGCTGCTCGGGGTCATTGCTCAGATTCGCGAAGGGCAGGACGACGATCGACAGCCGCACAGCGCAACGCGTCGACAACGCTGGCGAATTCGACCAGCAACCCGTCGCCGGTGGTCTTGACGATGCGCCCGTGATGTTCTGCAATTTTAGGATCGAGTATCTCGGCGCGGAGGGCCTTGAGCCGGCTGAGAGTCCCTTCTTCGTCGGCTTCGATCAGCCACGAATAGCCCGCCAAATCGGCCGCGAGAATGGCTGCAAGCCGACGTTCGACGCGAGCTGGCCCTTGGGGCTCCATGGCGCCTCTCTGCTGGCGAATGATCCTACACCAAGGAGCGCTCGGCGCACATAAAGCAAAAGGGGCGCCCGCGGGCGCCCCTTCCCTGGCGCGGCCCGCGCCGCTCAGGTTTCGCGGCTGGAAAAGCGCACCGTTGTGGCGCGGGCGCGGTAGTCGGTCTTGACGTTGACAAAGCCGACCATGCCCTCCTCGACTTTGCGCCAGGCGCGCTGCAGGGCCGGGCGGATGTCCTCGGGCTCTTCGACATATTCGGCGTAGCAGCCGAGCGCCTCGGCCATCTTGTCGTAGCGCGTGTAGCCGAGGTCGCGGCCGGGCTTGTTGCGTTCCGGGTCCGCGGTCCAGCCGCCATTGAGGCTGATGACGCACAGCAATGGCAGTTTGTGGCGGACCGCGGTGTCGAGCTCCATCGCGTTCTGGCCGAACGAGCCGTCGCCGTGCAGACAGATGACCTGCGCGCCGGGCTTGGCGGCCTTGGCGCCGACCGCGAACGGCAATCCGACGCCCATCGTGCCGAATGGCCCAGAATTGAGCCGGTGGCCGGGGACAAAGGTCGGGATCGACTGGCGGCCGAAATTGAGGATCTCCTGCCCGTCGACCGAGAGGATCGCCTCGCGCTGCATAAAGTTCTTGATCTCCTCGCACAGCCGTAGCGGATGGATGTCGCCGTCGGTCGGGTAGTTGCCGCCGGCGCGCATGCGCTTTTGCGCCTCGCCGTCGGCGAGCTTCTGCCGCCAGGGCTGGAAGCGGTCGGCGGTCTTCGCATCGACCGCCTCGCACAATTGCTGCAGCACCGATTTGCAGTCGCCGACGATGGGCAAGTCGATGTTGCGGGCCGAGTTGCCCATCTCCTCCGGGTCGATGTCGATGCGCGCGACTTTCGCGTCGGGGCTGAAGCGCGGCGGCAGGGCGTGGCCGATCACGTAGTTCGTGCGGGTGCCGAGAATGATGATCAAATCGGCCTCGCGGAACGCGTCGTTGCGCATCGTCAGATAGGAATAGGGGTGATCGTCCGGGATGACGCCGCGCCCCTGCGGGGTCGTGTAGAACGGGATACCCGCCTTCTCGACAAACGCCTTCATCTCGTCCCAGGCGTGCGACCACAGGACGCCGCTACCGGAGACGATGATCGGCTGGCGCGCCGCGCCGATCGCGTCGACGAGTGCGTTCAACGCCTTGGGCTCGGCATAGGGGCGCGCGTGGATGATCGGCCGGCCCATATAGCTCCAGTCGACCTCCGCCTCGTCGACGGTCATGTACAGCACGTCGCCGGGAAAATCGAGATAGACTGGCCCCGGCTTGCCGTTCAGCGCCTTCTGAAACGCGAAATTCACCTGCTGTGGCATGCGTTTCAGATTGTGAACGCGGTCGGCGTATTTGACGCAACCCTCGAGCGCCTTGACCTGGTCGATCTCCTGAAAGACCTGGCGCCCGAACTGGCTGATTGGGCTCGACCCGCCGAGCGCCACGACCGGGCAGCAGTCGATCAGCGCATTGGCCAGTCCCGTGCTGAAGTTCAATGTCGCCGGGCCGCTCGCCGCCATGCACACGCCCGGCCCCTGCGTCACGCGCGAATAGCCCTGCGCCATGTAGGCCGCACCTTGCTCGTGGCGCGTGTCGATCAGGCGAATGCCTTCGTTGATGCACGCCGTCTCGGCATCGAGCATCGGCCCGCCCATGATAAAGAACATGTCCTTGACGCCCTGCGCCTTGAGGCACCGGGCGAGGATGTCGTTACCGGTCAATTCAGCCATTTGCGTTCCTCCGTGTTGTCGTCATTCCCGCGAAAGCGGGAATCCAGGGGCGGGACGCTCGAGCGGTCGCCCTGGGCCCCCGCTTTCGCGGGGGCGACGGTTTGGGTCAAATCACCCCTTCTTGTCGCAGCGCCTCGACATCGGCGGCGCTCATCCCGAGCCAATCGCCGAAGACTTGCGCGCTGTGCTGCCCGAGCAATGGGGCCGGCGCCAGTTTTGGCGGCTTCCCGTCGAAACGTACCGGCCAGGACGGCATCTTGAAGGGGCCGGTCGGGTGCTCCGCGACCTGCAGGATGCCGCGCTCGGTAAAGCTCGGCTCGTTCATCAATTCCATCGTATCGAGCACCGCGCCCGCCGGTACTCCGGCAGCGCCGATCAGGCGCATCGCCTCATGCTTGTCGCGCCGCTTTGTCCAATCGGCGACCATCGCGTTGACCTCGTCGATGCGCTCGCCGCGGGCTTGCGCCGTCTCGTAGCGCGGGTCGCCGATCAGATCCTCGCGGCCGAGAAGCTTGAGCAGCCGGTGCCAGTGGTCCTTCTGGCGCGAAAAAACGTAGATCCAGTCATTGGGGCCGCCCGGCGCGCAGGGGAAAATCCCCGACGGCGCCGTGTTGCTCCGGTTGCTGTTGCGGGGGGCGGCCCGGCCAAGAATCGCCTGCGTCTGAAACGCGAAGCGGATGTAGTGCAGCATCGCGTCCTGCATCGCCACTTGGAGACGCCTGCCCTGGCCGGTGGCGCGGCGCTCATAGAGCGCGCCCAAGATGCTGATCGCCATTACCATGCCGGTTCCGGTGTCGCCGAGCGAAACGCCGGGTCTGATCGGCGGCCCATCCGGCTCTCCGGTAATGCTCATCGTGCCGCCGGACGCCTGGGCGATCATGTCGAAGGCGAGGTTCTTCTCGTAAGGGCTGCCCTCGCCAAAACCCTTGACCTGGGCATAGATGATGCCCGGGTTCAGCGCGCGGATCGCGTCGTAGCCGAGCCCGATCCGCTCGATCGTTCCGGGCGCCATATTCTCGATCATGACATCGGCCTTCTTGGCCATGTCCTTGACGAGAGCCAGTCCGCGCTCGGATTTGAGATTGATGGTGACCGATTTCTTGTTGGCGTTGAACTCGAAGAAATAGAACGAGTCGGGGCTGCCGGCGGGACCGGCGAAAGACGTCCGGCCGGGCTCGCCGCCACTCGGGTTCTCGACCTTGACCACCTCAGCGCCGAGCCAGGCGAGCGCCTCGGTGCAGGAGGGGCCGGCCTCGAATTGGGTCAGGTCGAGCACCCGGACGCCGGCAAGACAATTGAGAGGCACGCTGTTTTCGGTCATAAGGGCCAACTCCGATCAAACCTAGACCGCCGCACGATACCGCACCAACAGGGGCACTCCAATGGCGAGCAACCAACCGACCGTTTTCATCGACGGCGAGGCCGGGACGACGGGCCTCGGCATCCGAAAGCGGCTCGAAATGGTGCCCCAGATCGTACTGCGCAGCCTGCCCGCGGCGCAGCGCAAGGATCCCGCGGCGCGGCAGGACATGATGGCGGCGTCCGACCTCGTCGTGCTGTGCCTGCCGGATGATGCGGCGCGAGAGGCCGTCGGGCTCGCCGAGGGGCTGGACAACGACGCGCCGAAGCTGCTCGATGCAAGCAGCGCACACCGGGTCGATCCGGAATGGACATACGGCTTTCCGGAAATGGCGCCCGATCAGCCCGGGAAGATCGCGCTGTCGAACAAAGTCAGCAATCCGGGCTGCTACCCGACTGGCGCCATCGGTCTCTTGCGTCCGCTCGTCCAGGCAGGGCTTGTCCCGCCCGATTACCCGATCTCGATGAGCGCGATCAGCGGCTATTCCGGCGGGGGCAGATCGATGATCGAGGCGCATGACCGCGCCGGCGGACCGGCCTTCGAGCTGTACGCGCTTGGTCTCGAGCACAAGCATGTGCCGGAGATCGAGCTCTTCAGCGGGTTGTCGCGGCGGCCGATCTTCATGCCCTCGGTCGGGCATTTCCGCCAAGGCATGCTGGTTTCCGTACCGCTCTACCTCGATGACCTGCCCGGGAGACCCGCCGGCGCCGATTTGCGAGAGGCCCTGCGCGTCTTTTACGAGAGTTCCGAACACGTAGCGGTCGCGATTAGCAACA